>NZ_JAHQRN010000004.1:0-517174 GCF_024895295.1 Brevibacterium sediminis
TCTGGGGGTCAGTCGGACTTCGTGACGCGGTCGAACACGGCGTCGAGAGCTGACGCCAGGGAGCTGCGGTTGGCCTCGTTCATCCACTCGTTATTGAGCATTTCGTTAAGGCCGCCCGGGGTCTCGTGAGCTGCGACCAGGTTGTCGATGGGCTCGTCTGTCTGCGCAAGAGTGGTGCCGAGTCCGACGAACTGGCCGCGGATGAAGTGATCGGCATCCGCCTGGTCCCAGCCGCGGTCGACCAGCCACGCGGTGATCGTCTGGAGGAACGCGAAGTGCGCCGACATCGTCGCCGTCACCGCTGAGAGCGTGGAGAACATCGTCTCGTCTGCTGCGGTCACTGATCCGCCGAGGTGACTCAACAGCCCTTCGACCGCGTCATTGGCGGGGTATACGGCGGTGACTCCCTTGCGCTCGCGGACGGCGGGCAGGGGGATGACGCGCACGATCGTCGGGGAATGCGGAAGACGGTTTTCGAGCGTGGTCGTTGAGATTCCAGCGACGGCGCTGACCAGGGTCTTTTCGGCAGGAATGTCGAGATCGTTCAGGACTGCGTCGGTCTGCTGCGGCAGGACTGCGAGGACGATGAGGTCGCTGCGGTCGATGACGTCCTGATTGCTCTGGCAGACCGTGGCGGACTCGATTGAGTCAGCGAGTTTCGCCGCGCGTTCTGCATTGCGTGGGGAGAGGAAGAATTGGAAGTCGGGTTTCGCCTCACTGTCGGCAAGACCTTCGACCATCGCCGAGGCGATCTCTCCGACTCCGATGAAACCGATTCGTGTCATGTGCTCCTCCTTGAATGGTGTGTCCTTGTGGGCATTGTGTCATTGAAGTACGGGGGCACGGGTGGGGATCTTGTCAACGGAGGAGCAAGGTGTCGTCGCCTACTGCGGTCTCCAGCTGCCCTCGTCCCTGATCGTCGAGGTGATGCGCCGACTGGTCTGTCCGAGTGCACGGGCCTGGGCCGGGGTCAGAGAATCAAACACCACGCGTCGCACGAAGGCGACGTGGTCCGGAGTAGCCGCACTCATGGCTGCGAGGCCGGAGTCGGTGAGGGACGCAATCGTCGTGCGTCCGTCGTCGGGGTCCGGACGTCGAGTCACCCACTCACGGCGCTCGAGTCGTGCGACTGCCCGTGACAGGCGTGAGAGAGTGCTGTTGGCGAAGCCGGCGAGTCCTGTCATCGCCAAAGTCCTTTCCTCAGCCCGGGAGAGTGCGAAGAGGATCCCGTACTCGAAATGGCTGATCTGCGAATCGCGTTGCATCTGCGCTTCGAGCGCGGCCGGAAGCCACTCCAGCAAGGTCGCGATCGACGACCAGGTCTCGAGTTCGTCCGCTGTGAAGGCGGACGAATCGGAGTCTTGAGGGCTTCGTTCTGCGGTATGACTGTCAGCATTGTTCATAAAGCTCAGTCTAAGTTATTACTTGCCTGGGAAATTCAATCAATCTAGTATTGACTTTCCTGGGCAAGTAAAAGCGGATTCTGGACGATAGGCAGACAGCACATGGATCTTCAACTGGCGGGCAGAACCGTCTTCGTCTCGGGCTCGACGCAAGGAATCGGCTTTGCGATCGCCGCTCTTTGCGCGAACGAAGGGGCGACGGTCATCATCAATGGCCGCCACGAAAAAGGCGTCGACGCGGCTCTGGCGCGTTTGCGCGAACAGAATCCTACCGCCTCGGCGAGGGGGATCGCGGCGGACTTCGCCGTCGTCGGGCAGGTCGACGATCTGCTCGATCGGCTCGGCCACGTGGACGTGCTCATCAACAATGTCGGCCTCTTCGACGTGGCAGTGTTCACCGAGATCGATGACGCGGAGTGGCTGCGTTACTTCGAAGTCAATCTCATGGGAGCAGTTCGCCTTTCCCGGCGGCTGCTCCCGCAGATGGTCGAGAACGGGTGGGGACGAATCGTCTTCATCGGCACGGAATCGGCTGTCGATGTGCCAGGGGACATGATCCACTATGGAGTGACGAAGGCCGCGGCGCTGGCGTTGAGCAACGGCCTGGCAAAATTCACCCGTGGCACCGAGGTGACCGTTAATACCGTGCTCGGCGGGCCGACGTATTCTGACGGGGTTGCCTCCACGGTCGAGCAGATCGCCGCCTCTCAGTCTGTGCCCGCCGCGGACCTGAAAGACTCACTGATTCGGGAATCCTCACTGATCCGGCGCTTTATCGAGCCCGGCGAGATCGCCCACCTCGTGGCTTACCTGGCCAGTCCGCTGTCTTCGGCGACGAACGGTGCAGCCCTGCGCGCGGACGGAGGGGTGCTGCCGACTGTGGTGTGAGGGGGTGTTGAAGAGCGGGATGAGGCAATATTCTCATGATCGTGACCTCACCATCGCGTTTCGTTTATTGACGGTCAAATTGGTTCGCGCACGGCAGCGAACCTGAGCGCGGGTCGGGTGTCTACTAGCAAGCAAACGCACTAACCAGTGAGTGCTGACTGTTGTCAATCTAGACGGCGGTATGCAGTATCGTGTTAATGAATACAAATGTTTGAGCCAGCGAAAGCTGAGCGGATTGTGCGCGCAAACAAAAACACTATTTCTTCAAGGATTCCAACCGTTGCAGAGCCTCAACGAGAAGGTCCATATCACTTGACGGTACGTCATTGGGGAACGTTGATATTTCCGAGTGTCTCTTTCGCATATGTTTCGCCCTTGAGATCGCAAGCTCTGTGTTCTCCGGTGTTAAGCGTGACCGGTCAAGTACTTTGCCATTGGCGCCACTTAGAATTCTTCTATCTTTGCAGATTTTCTGCGCTATACTACGTACTCCTGGGTTCGAATAGTCTTCAAAATGCCAAATTAACCAAACTTCGAAGCACGGATTACTGACTGCCCATCGTACGTATGGAACTGCTTCGTCGAGATCGTCGTGTGTTCGCTGATGTTCAGGAACTGGTCGTAGCTGTTTGATTGACTCAGCTTCGTCGTCGACATCGCATACTATCCAGACCTCCCCGACTTCATTCGAAAGAAGCGCCTGAGAAAGATCCTCCGCTTTGTCCTTACGGCCCTCACTTTTTAGAAGCTTCCTTCCTTCGTTCGCCAGCGTTTCGAGCTCGCTACGTGCGTGAGAAAATAGGGTCGAGCGGGCGCTACCGGGAGTTAGTACAGATATTTCGATGTTCTGATTGGCGACGGTTGATTGCACGAAGTCTAAGTAAGCGGTTTCAGTTGTCTCTCCCTCGACTAGCACGATGAACTTACGCTTGCGTGCTTTGCTTGCAGAGCTGCGGAAGCGGGACTTACGGGGCCGTTCACTTGGTTTAGTCATCGGTGGCTCTCACGAGGGAGTATCTGTCTTATCGCGACTCACAATAGCACCCGCTAGTTCACCAACGTTTGGAACTCCGCCGAATTGTCCCAAAAGATAACGCCGATAGACGTTGGTTTCAGCACGGATTCCTTCAAAATCCTCCAATGAATAGATCGACGAAATTCCACTATTATCTTTGTCGACGAACCAGATCTGGTCAGGATCCAGTAGGGCATTTTGTAGCGGCGCCTCGTCTAGAAGTGAAATGTCGTGTGTGCTGTAAACTAATTGCGCCTGTGAAGGATTAGTTGTTGGGTTCTTGAAGAGATCGATAGCCTCTCGCAATAGGAGAGGGTGCAAGCTGCTATCAATCTCGTCGATAACAAGCGTCGCGCCAGATTTCAACGCTTGTATTGCCAGCATGATAAAGCATAGCATTGCGCGCGTTCCTGTTGATTCTGCCCCGAGGGGCAGTGAGAACAATCCTTCTTCGCCGCGGTGGTCAAACGTAACTCGATGGCTTTGTCGTTCGACCGCCTCATCAAGGTCATCGCCATCTAGGAACTTGGACATGGCTTCTCGCAATGATTTAAGTTCTTCTTTGGACCGTTTTTCGACCTGTACGTCTTCGATTCCGACATCGGCTTGGCGAAGGAACTCCTTCGCTTGCTCTTGGGATTCCTCTGATAGGTGGTCTATTTGAGCGATCAAGCCCTCGCTAGCGTTGGTGAGGTGATGCCCATCAATGACGTGAATGCTTTCCACCAGGCCCTCGTAGGGAGCGCGCAACGGGTTGTTTTTCAGCTCATTGAATCGAGAGAGCAGTAGCTGTTTGGGGTTGGTAAGGTCGACGACCGACTTCTTAGGTCCCGTGAGCTTAGGCGAAAACTTCACTTCAATCGTATCGTCGGGGCCGGGTGTGCGTCGGAATAGTGGAGTTGCTCGAGAGGAATAGTACGCTTCGAGCAATTC
Source organism: Brevibacterium sediminis (assembly GCF_024895295.1). Lineage (NCBI taxonomy): Bacteria > Bacillati > Actinomycetota > Actinomycetes > Micrococcales > Brevibacteriaceae > Brevibacterium > Brevibacterium sediminis. The sequence continues at coordinate 4,240 of NZ_JAHQRN010000004.1, forward strand.
GAAATCGATTTGGCCGTTTCCAAATTTCACAGTGTATCTGTACTCGATACGTTCAGCTATGAACTCGACCTCAAACGTGCTGCCAGAGTCCTCTGAGCCGTGGTCACTTCCTGCAAATCTTGAAGGCACACGCGGTTCGTCAGTCGTGGCCCCAAACAGTTCAGAGATTACGTTGAATACACTGATCAAGTTGCTCTTACCGGAGGCGTTTGCCCCATAAATCGCGGAGACCGTGCTTATCTCGGGATGCGGCCAGCCTTGCGGGGCCTTCTTTTGGGCTTTGTTTGGGCGTACGAACGACATTTCCGTACGGTGTTTGAATGAAAGGAAGTTCGTGACCGCTATCGAGATCAACATGTGGTCAGTCTACTCGAAAACCCGGTTTCCGCAATATTCTTGCAGAATCGACAGTTTCGGGAGGTATGTCTGACGGTGGGGTCGACTGATGGGCTTCTTTAAAGGCCTTGCCGATATCTCAATGGGGTGGAGCTATAGACAACCTCGAATCGGTATCTTGGCAGTCCTCAAAGTGACCTCTTTTGCTGCGGGTTGAGAGAGTGGCACTTGCGTGACTTTCGCTGTGTGGCGCTGTTCCCTGCCGTCTTGGAGCTGGCTTCCGTGTTCGTGCTAGAAGATTTTGGACAGTGGCGATTGTCAGTTGAATCGGGATATACACGTGGTGACCACGAACCGGATGGTCCGGGAGGAAGGACCATATCCGACTGTGGCCGTCGTCAAGGTCAAGGTCCGACGAAGAAGTCGTCGAAAGGAACCAGACGCAAGCTCAAAGGGTATCTAACGCGCCGGGCCTATAAGATCCTCAACGCGCTAGATACCGTTCCTCAACAACCTGACGGCGGCCCAGCAACCTCGCGCGAGGTTGCTGGGCCGCCGTCAGGTAGCAATTAGTTGTCAGAAGCTGGGGAGGACGGAGCCGTCGGCCCACTTCTTCTCGATGAACTTCTTCACCTCGGGGGAGTGGAGCAGCTCGTCGAGCTTCTTGATGTTCTCGTCGTCCTTGTTCTCCGTACGCACGGCGAGGAAGTTGCCGTATGGGTTGTCCTCGGCCTTCTCCAGCAGGATGCCGTCCTTGGCCGGGCTCAGACCGGCTTCCAGGGCGTTGTTGCCGTTGATGACCGAAGCATCGACGTCTTCGAGGGTGCGAGCCAGCTGCGCGGCGTCGGCCTCGACGAACTTCACGTTCTTCGGGTTGTCCTCGACGTCGGAGAGCTTCGCGTCGACCGCGTCCACGCCGTCCTTGAGGGTGATGAGCTTCGCGTCTTCGAGCATCTTCAGCGCGCGACCCTGGTTCGACGGATCGTTGTTGATGCCGATCTTGGCGTTCTTCGGGATGTCCTTGACGTCCTTGATGTCCTTCGAGAACAGCGCGAAGGGCTCGAGGTTGATCGGCTCGAAGCCGGTGATCTCGTAGCCCTGGCCTTCGACCTCGGAGTCGAGGTACGGCTTGTGCTGGAAGTAGTTCGCGTCGATGTCGCCGTCGTTGAGCGCCTTGTTCGGCAGCGTGTAGTCCGTGTACTCGGTGACCTCGATGTCGAGGCCGGCATCCTCGGCGAGGTTCTCATCCACGTAGCGCAGGATGTCGCCCTGCGGCACCGGGGTCGCACCCACGGTGAGCTTCGTGATGTCGCCGTCCTTCTCACCGACGGAGTCGGTGCCGCCGCCGACGAGTCCGCAGCCCGAGAGCAGCAGAGTCGCGCTGGCCGCGATCGCAATGAGCTTGGTCTTCATGATTCTCCTTGATGTGTGTTGTGCAAAGGGATGAGCAGTGGTGGCCGTTAAGTGTGCGCAGATTGCCGGATTCGTCGCCGATTCGGACAATCTGAGCACACTTAACTCGGAGTTCCGTCGCCGCGCCGGACGTGATCGACGCCGCCGAGGCGGCTCACCGGTGGTCGACCGTGCGGGCCAGCCGATCGCCGATGAACTGGATGATCGTGACGACCAGGACGAGAACGATGATGCAGGCGATCATTGTGTCCGCCTGGTAGCGCTGATAGCCGTAGGAGATCGCCAGCGCACCCAGACCGCCGCCGCCCACGGCACCGGCCATCGCGGTATAGGACACCAGCGTCACCGAGGTGACCGTGGCTGCTCCTATGAGACCGGGCAGAGCCTCGGGAACGTAGACCTGACGGATCACCTGGCCGTTCGAGGCGCCCATCATCAGTGCGGCTTCGATCTTGCCTTCGGAGACCTCGCGCAGCGAGTTCTCGACCAGACGGGCATAGAAGGGGATCGCGCCGATCGTCAGTGACACCACGGTCGCCTGCCAGCCCAGCGCCGAGCCGACGACGAATCGGGCGAAGGGGATGAGGGCGATGATGAGGATGATGAAGGGGATTGAGCGCGTGATGTCGACGATGAAGGACAGCACCCGGTAGACGACCGGGTTCGAGTTCAGCCCGCCCTTCGACGCGGTGAACAGCCAGATTCCCAAGGGCAGTCCGAAGAGGACGGCGAGTCCGGTCGACCAGGCCGTCATGAGCAGAGTCTCGATGGTGGCCGGCCACATCTGATCGGTGATCGCCGGGTTGTCGAACCATGTGGGATCGTTCATCAGGCAGCCTCCTCCGCATAGATTCCATCGGCTTTCAGGGCGCTGATCAGCTCTTTCGCCTGTTCGGCCGAGTCGACGGAGAAGCGCAGCCGACCGACCTGGCGGCCTTCGATCGTCTCCACGGCTCCGGCGAGGATCGCCTCGGCGCTCGCTCCGGCATTTCGCGCGGCGGTGAGCACGGTGGGCAAGTCGGTGCCGGCCAGGGACACCTCGACGAGGCGGCTCGCCCCGTCGTCGAGGCTGACCGGAGGCAGAGGGACGAGATCCTTGGCCAGGACCGATCCGGGCTCGGCGATGACCTCGGCGAGTTTCCCGGTCTTGGCCACGCGCCCGTCGGAGAGCAGCGTCACGGAGTCGCAGATCTCGCGGATGACGGACATCTCGTGGGTGATGATGAGGACGGTGATGCCCAGACGGTCGCGCAGCGAGCGGATGAGGCTGAGGATCTGATCCGTCGTCGTCGAATCCAGCGCCGAGGTGGGCTCATCGCACAGCAGCACCTTCGGCTCTGCGGCCAGTGCTCGGGCGATGCCGACGCGCTGCTTCTGTCCTCCCGAGAGCTGAGCCGGATAGTTGTCGACGCGGTCGCCGAGGCCGACGAATTCGAGGAGCTCACGGGCCTTGGCCAGGCGTTCGGCCTTCGGCACGCCGGCGATCTTGAGCGGGTGGGCCACGTTCTTCAGCGCGGTGCTCGAGTCGAGGAGGTTGACGTGCTGGAACACCATGCCGATGCTGCGACGGGCCTCGCGCAGTCCGGCACCGGACTGGTTCGTGAGGTCGACGCCGTTGATCGACACCGTCCCGGAGGTGGGGGACTCTAGCCCCGTCAGGCAGCGGATGAGCGTGGACTTGCCGGCGCCGGAGCGGCCGACGATGCCGTGGATCTCTCCGGCGGGGACCGAGAGGTCGATCTCCTCCAGGGCGACGGTCTCTCCGAACACCTTCCGCAGTGCGCGCAGTTCGATCACAGGCGCCTCCTCGTGTGGTTGACGAATGCCGCGCACGGTGGTGGACGGCAGAGATTTGGGGATGGGTCGGTCTACGGTCCAGTAGGGCCGACGATTCAGGATGACAAGGAATCGCTTCGGCGGCGTCAGGAGATGTCATAAAAGGACGCATTGGCGACCCATCGTGACGAAGAACTCACTGGGGCGGGGAAGGGCTTTGTTGCTCTCTTCGGTGTCAACTGATCTCGACCGCCACGGCGGCAGAGATGACGAGACGGTGAACGGCGGTCGAAGTCGGGGCAGAATCCAGCAGCATTTTCCTCCGACGTAACCCGATGTCCATATCCGGGGCGTACCTGTGGTTGATCGACAGGTTCGCTTGCCCGGTGTGCCGGCAGGCGGACGAGCTCCACGACGGGACCGGTGAATGTACGAAGAATCGAGCAGGATCGCGGCGATCGTTCCCTGCCACAACGAGGAGATCACCGTCGCCAAGGTCGTCGGCGACCTCAAGGCCGCCGTCCCGGGCATCACGGTCTACGTCTATGACAACTGCTCGAGCGATCGCACCTCGCAGCGAGCTGCCGAAGCCGGTGCCATCGTGCGCAAGGAGAACGTCCCCGGCAAGGGCAATGTCGTCCGCCGCGCCTTCGCCGACATCGATGCCGATATCTACGTGATGATCGACGGCGACGATACCTACGAGGCGGCCCACCTGCCCGAGATGATCGACACCCTGATCTCCGGCCCTTACGACCACGTGCTCGGTGTTCGCCAGGACAATCAGGAGACCACGTCCTACCGTCCCGGCCACGAAGCCGGGAACAAGATGTTCAACCGGCTGACCGGGTGGCTCTTCGGTTCGCAGGTGTCCGATATGCTCTCGGGCTACCGCGTCTTCTCCCGCCGTTTCGTCAAGTCGTTCCCCGCGATCAGCCGCCGGTTCGAGATCGAGACCGAGCTGACCGTGCACACGATGTCGCTGCGCCTTCCCACCACCGAGGTGGCCGTCGACTTCCGTGACCGACCCGACGGAAGCGAGTCGAAACTCTCGACCTTCAAGGACGGGTTCCGCATCCTCGGGCTCATCTCCGCTCTCGTCCGCCACGAACGACCCCGCCTGTTCTACGGCACGCTGACGGTCGTGCTCGCCGCCCTGTCGCTGGTCTTCGGTCTGCCCGTGGTGTGGGAGTTCTGGCAGACCGGGCTCGTGCCGAGGTTCCCGACTGCGATTCTTGCCACCGCGCTCATGGGGCTGGCGTTCCTGCTCGGCAGCGTCGGCCTGACCTTGGACGGTCTGCGCAGGGCTCGCCGCGAGACTTCCCGCCTGGTCTATCTCAGCTTGCCCGCGGTGACCGGTCGACCCGTCACGCAGCGTCAGACGCCGCAGCAGACTGCTCCCGCGGACCGAGAGTTTTCAGCCCCGGAGGCAGAGATCTTTGCCGACGCAGCACGGATGAAGCCGAGCCGGCAGGTGCGGGCACGCTTCGCTTCATGAGTCGTTCTGCTATTCGCAGATGGCTGACGTCCCCGTTGGCATGGGACCTGCTGCTTGCTCTCTTCACCGTCGCATGGTCGTTTATCTTCCTGCGCCTGTTCTGGCCCGGTCGGGTCAACGTCGATATCGCCAATCAGTACTTGCAGGCAACCGGAAAGATCCCGTACTCCGATTGGCATGCGCCGGTGATGAGCGCGGTGTGGAGAATTCTCATCGACATCACCGGAGACCCGGGCAGTCTGCTCCTGCTGCAGGTCGGCCTGCTCGCCGCGGCCGCATGGGGGATCGGGGTGTTCGTCCACCGATCTGGGGCGCCGAGGTGGGTGTCGCTCTTGGGCCCGACCATCATGGTCGCGCCCTGGGTCGTCTCCCAGATGACGACGCTGTGGAAGGATTCGCAGATGGCCGTGGCCATCCTGCTCGCCGTCGTCCTCATCATGATCACCCGCTTGGTCCCGAAGACATGGCTGCTGTGGCTTCCGGCGCTGGCCCTCCTCGTCTACGGGGTGGGGGTGCGCAAGAATGCGGTGTTCGCGGTCGTCCCGATCGCCGTGTACGGCGGGTGGTGCCTGGTGCATCTGTGGCGCCATCGTCGAGGGCGACCTGGAGACTCTGCCACGTCTGCGGGCTCCGCGTCACCGGAGACTTCAGAGCCGACAGCAGACTCCGCGAAGAAAGGACGCCCTTTTCTGCTGACGGCGGTTTCGTCGCTGATCGTGCTCGGACTCATCGGCGGAGGCGTCAAAGTCACCGACGCGGTCATCGACTCGCAGATGGGAGTGACGAAGACCGGCCAGATCTCACAGATCTTCCTCGACGACGTGATGTTCTCAGTGCCGGAATCTCGACTGCAGTCGTCTGACGCACCCAGAGCGCTCAAAGACCACATCAGTTCTGCGCGCGACAAATGCCTGAAGAGAGGCGAGATCTGGGACGCCTACTGGAACTGCTACGGCAGAGGCACGACTGGGAAGGCATTCAGTCCCATTGCCTACCAGGATGAGCTGAAGTCGCTGTGGTTGAGCGAAGTCGTCACTCATCCGGTCAGCTACATCGAATATCGGATATCGGTCTACTCCTCCTACTTCTTCACCTCGAAGCTCGAATACTGGGAAGCCGACTGGGACGGCGATGCGCAGAAGGCACGCTTGCCCGCAGGAAGCGCAAAGGCTGACTACATCGTCCGACCATATGTCGAGGACTTCGCGCTGGGAACTTTCCCGATGCTCTTCAAACCCTGGTTCTGGGCCCTCGTCGCCGTTCTGCTGCTCGGTCTCGGGTACCGATCGCACAGCCGCACCCGTCGCGAACTGAACGCGTCTGCCCACCGGCCGCGGTCCTTCTGGTCCGAGATCACGGTCCTGGCCGCCTCGGCGCTGTGCTACATCTTCGGGTACTTCCCGATCGTGCCGGCGAACCATTTCCGGTACACGTTCTGGCCGGCGCTCGCCGTCACCTTCGCGTTCGTCCTCTGGCTCGCCCAGCGCCGCATCCAGCGAGTCCGAAACATCGGGCCATAGACTGAGTGCAGTTATGAAAGAGTCATTCTCGGACCGTCTCCGGCGCCTGGCGGTGGAAGCCTTCAAGTTCCTCACCGTCGGCGGGCTCGGCTATATCGTCGACGTCGGCCTGTCGAACCTTCTGGCCTACGGGTTCGGTCCGATCCCCGCCCTCCTCGAGGGCAGTCCGATCAAATCGAAGATCATCTCGACTATTCTGTCGATGATCGTCGTGTGGATGGGCAATAAGCTCTGGACCTACGGCGACCGGACCACGAACTCGAACATGCGCGGCATCGTCCTGTTCGTCGCGGTCAACCTCGTCGGCATGATCATCACCGTCATCCCGCTCGGCGTGACCTGGTACCTGCTCGATATGCGCGACCAGCTCACCTACAACATCTCGACGAATGTCATCGGCATCGGACTGGCGATGATCTTCCGCTTCTACGCCTACCGCACTTGGGTATTCAAGGACCAGGCCCCCGACACCGAGGTGGTCGTTCCCATGGAGGAATCGAGCCGGGTCCCCGACGACCGGGGTTGAACGCGGCGGGCGCGGTCATCGACCCGGCCCTGCAGGGCCCCGGCTGTCCCTCTGGCCAGCTGTCCCTCTGGCCGGCGACCTACTTCCTCAATCTCCGGTAGGCATGGGCCGAGAGCGGCACGAAGACTGCGGTGATGACCAGCGGCCAGGCGACTGCGGCAAGCAGGCTGTAGTCATCGAGCCACCCGCCGGTGACCCCAGTGGGATTGCCGAAGAGCTCGCGCACTGCCGTCGCTGTGGCCGATATAGGATTCCACGACGCGACCGCGCCCAGCCAGTTCGGCATGAACTCGGGGGCGGCGAAGACGTTGGACAGGAAGCCGATCGGCCACACCAGCACCTGCACGAGAACTGTCGCTCCTTCGTGCTTGCCGACGGTGAGTCCGAGGTAGATCCCGATCCACAGAACGGCGAACCGCAGCCACAGGAGGAGGACCACCGCCAGCAGCCCGGCCAGTGGGGAGTTCGTCGCCCGCCATCCCAGGAGCAATCCGCCGATGAGGAGGATGACGATCTCGACAGTGGAGCTGACCATGTCGGCACCGGCCCGGCCCAATGAGACCGAGGCATCGCTGATCGGCATCGACCTGAACCGGTCGGTGATTCCCTTCTTGGCATCATTGGCCATAGTCGTCATGGTCGTTTCCACGCCGAACATCATCGCCAGAGTCATCATCCCCGGCAACAGGAAGTGGATGTAGTCGCCGCCTCCCGGCAGTTCGATCGAACCGCCGAAGATGAAGGCGAAGACCAGCAGCAGCATGATGGTGAAGAGCAGATTGAAGATCGGCGTCCAGGGTTGGCGGCCCCAATGGGCGAGGTCTCTTCTGCTGAGGATCAGGCCCTCTCGAACGATGCTCATGCGTCCTCCTTCTCGGTCAGGGCGAGGAATACCTCGTCCAGGGTGGGTCTGCGCAGAACGATGTCGTCTGCGACGATTCCGGCGGCATCGAGCCGACGAACGACGGCGCTGAGATCTCCGGCACCGCCGGCGGCAGGGCAGGTCACGACGCCTGTGTCCTCGTCCAGTGCGATCTCCGGACCGTCCGTGGAGACTAGGGCCGTTCGGATCGCCCGAGCCTCAGACGCTGTCGCCCCCGTCACCTCGATCCGGTCCCCGCCGCGGGCTCGTTTGAGTGCGGTAGGGGTTCCTTCGGCGATGATGCGCCCGGACTTCATGATCGAGATGCGGTCGGCGAGAGCATCGGCTTCCTCGAGGTACTGGGTGGTCAGCAGCACCGTCGTGCCCCGCTCGGCGGTCGCGGTGACCGAATTCCAGACGTCGATGCGACCTCGCGGGTCGAGCCCGGTCGTCGGTTCATCGAGGAAGAGGACCTGTGGATCGAGGATCATTCCCACCGCGATGTCGAGCCGCCTGCGCATCCCACCGGAATAGGTGCTCGCCGGGCGCTCGCCTGCCTCGGCAAGGCCGAAGCCTGCCAGCAGCTCATCAGCACGCCTCGCCGCATCGCGACGCGACAGGCCGAAGAGCTGTGCAAACATGACGAGATTCTGACGCCCGCTGAGAATCTCATCGAGCGCCGCGGACTGGCCGACGAGACCGATCCGTCGCCGCACCTGACCCGGGTCAGCACTGACATTGAGGCCGGCGACCTCCGCCGTTCCCGCTTCGAGGGTGATGAGGGTGCTCAGCGCACTCACCAGCGTTGACTTCCCTGCTCCATTGGGTCCGAGGAGCCCGTGGATCGTGCCGGCCTGAATCTCGATCTCCAGCTCGTCGAGGGCCCGGACAGTGTCATAGTTCTTGACCAGCCCGGTCGCCCGCACTGCTGGGCGACCGCGGTCCTTCTCCATTGCTTCACGCATCTGCAATCCTAACTATGTACAGTGTACGAATTAAGGTAGACTGAAACAGTGTACACCGCACGGAGTAGACTGCAAGCATGGATTCGAAATCAGATGGTTCGGGATTCGATCCCGAGTCCGTGGACGTCGTGCTCCGCCTGCTGTGGCGCGAGCACCTCGAAGTCGCGCCCGGCAGACGTGGACCGCGCCGCAAGCTCAGCGTCGACGAGATCATTGCGGCCGGTGTCGCTCTCGCCGACGCCGAAGGGCTCGAGGCGCTGTCGATGCGCAAGGTCGCCGAGGCGGTCGGAGTCTCTGTCATGTCGCTCTACAGCTACGTTCCGCACCGGTCGGGGTTGATCGGACTCATGGTCGACGAGGTGATCGGCCGAACCGCTCTGCCGGAACTCCCCGAGGGTGTAGGGGAGCGACTGCGCATGATCTCCGACCTGTTGTGGGACGAGTACCACCGCCACCCGTGGTTGGTCGCTGCCCAGTCGCACAGACCCTGGATCGGCCCCCATACCTCCGCCCGCTATGAGTGGGAGCTCGGGGCGCTCGAAGGGATCGGCCTCGACGACATTGCGATGGACCACACCGTCGCACTCGTCGAGTCGCACGCTTCGGCCAGCGCCTCGAACAGCATCAATGCACAGAAGCTTGCCGACGACTCCGGCGTCAGCGATGTGGATTGGTGGAACGCCAACGCCCCGTTCCTCGAACAGGTCATGCCCGACGAGGGATATCCCGTCTCCGGGAGAGTGGGCTCAGCCGTGGGCGAGGCCTACCAGGCAGTGACCAGCCACAGAGCGGTCTATGAGTTCGGTGTCGAGACGATCATCGCCGGCGTGGAGGCACGCCTCTCGGCGCCGGCGTAGGTGAGAAGAATGGTCGGCCAATGCGAAATCATGGTCGCAAACGGACAGTTTCCGGCGGGCGGCGGGCGAAATGTCCGATGGTGACCTATTCTCGGGGAGTGTAGATGCCAGCGGACCAGTTCAGCGGGCGTAGCGGAGCCTGCGGTAGGCGGCGATGATCGGTGCGGGGGTGACGGTGCGCAGTTCGGCCCTGATGAGCATCCGCTTCTGCTTGAGCAGTGCCGACCGACGGTTCGGCAGTTGACCGGCCCGTGCTCGGGTGGCCAACAGCCCCAGATCTCGGCGCAGCTGTCCGTCTTGCGCGTGGAAGTAGTTCTCGGTCAGCCATTCCGGGTCAGGGAATCCGATTGATCCGGCGGCGACTTCGGCCAATGTGCCGGTGGCACCGGAGTCTGCGAAGACCTCGTTGAGCAGCTCGGCGTTGAAGCCGAAGTCCGAGATGAGCAGGGTCGGAATGCCCCGATCGATGGATTCGAGTGCCGCAGTCGAGGACACCGTGATCAGTGCCGAGCCGTCGGTGAGGAAATCGCTGAGAGGACCATATCCGAGCTCGATGCGCTTCGCTCCAGGCACTCTGCGGGTGCGGAAGTCGTCGAGGATCTCGAAGTAGGAGTGCTGTTCGTGATGGGTTTCGAACTCACCGGGACGCGACCGCATCTTGATGACCGCCGTCGAATCCGGGTGCCGGTCGGCGAACTCGGCCAGTGCCGCGATGATCGCCTCACGGTCGGCTCGCTCGGCAGGAACCTTCGCCTGCGGGGCGAAGAGCAGAGTCCGTGGGGCCGCAGGGGCAACGGTTCGTGCGGCACCCGCCGAGGACGGCGCGGTGGCGTCGGATGGTGGGGTCGCCTCGGCGAGGGGTTCCGCAGGTGCCGCGAGCTGCGGTATGCCCTCCGAACGCAGCATCGGCAGGCGCGCCAACAGAACTTCGCAGGGCACCTGCGACCGGGCACTCGCCTCGGTGTAAGCGGCAACCTCGGCGGAGGAATGGGCGATGAACGCATCCATCAGACGGCGATAGTTCATCCCCTTGCCGCTGGCAGGCAGACCCATTCCGGGCAGCCCCGAGATCAGGGCCGGACGGTCAGCGCGGGTGTGCGCGGTGAGGAAGACCTGGGCGACGATCGGGCCGGTGGCGGCACCGAGGACGATATCGGGGGAGTGATCGGCGATGACCTGCGCGAGGTCGGCCCGCGCGATGACGGGGACCTCTCGGTGTTCCCAGTCGGTGCCGGCGACGGCGCTGGCGATCTGCTCATCTGTCGGCAGAATCGGATTGTCGACGAGGAACACGCGTCCCTCCACGTCGGGCAGGGACGACAGCAGCTGGGTCGCCCACTTGAGATACGACTCACTGTCGGAAATCGAGAGGATGCGGATGGGCGCAAGCCCGGCCGATCGCCGAGGCGGGAGCACAGGACCGTCCGGGAAGTTCGACTGCGACGACTGACCGTCCGCGCGAGTGCGCTCGGTCAGATGCGAGGGCCGAGGCGGGGCGTCGGAGAGCGACGGCGGCATGATCGGCCCGCTGTAGTGGGGATCGCCTGGTTCAGGAATCGTCATCTGCCTTGACTGACTGGGCGTTGAGGGACTTTCGCAGACTATCGGGTGAGGCGCCGGTCCACCACTTCGCGGGGATCTCGGTGACATCGATGGTCACATCCGGATTGAGTACGGCCAGGGACACCGCCGCTGTCGACGGCAGGCTGCGGATCGTCGAGTCCGGCGGCAGGTTGATCAGCCGCAGCTCGATGGGCAGGCCGAGATGTTTGATCCTGACGCGCTCGTCCTGGGCGAGATCGGCGAGGAATTCCTCGGTCTCACGGCGGTGCGGATAGTAGGTGATCGATCCGTGAGTGTCGATGATGTCATCGACCCACGCCCGGTAGGCAAAGGCATCGATGAGACCGTCGGCGGCCAGGGACGAACCGATGACCGGATTGTCCCGGGGGTGGCTGCCGCCGGTGGGCAGAGTCTGGAGATGTTCGAACCGGTGGCGAGTGATCTCACCGCCTGATTTGAGGAAAGCCTTGCGCAGCGGTTTCGCCACCGGCAGCGCCGTGTGCCAGCGCAGCTTGCCCACAGTGGCGAGGTGGCGAAGCCGGTCGGCGACGTGAGCGGCCATGACCGTGCGCGAAGCTTTGAGCTTCTGCCGGGGACGGACGAGGGGACCGCGCTTGGCGGTGAGGATCTCGATCGCAGAGTACGTGGCCAGACCGTCATCGAGAATGACGACCTCCGGCAGACGACGTTCCAGGTATGCCAGCGCCAAGGCTCTGTGCACCTGACCGGAGCAGGCATCGCCGAGGTAGATCCGGTCGAAGTTCGTCTTCCGCAACACTCCCGGTTTCGCCCCATCTCGCTCGAGGCGGACATTCTTCGGCAGCCAGGCCGGATCGAAGGCATCGAGGAAGGACGTCATGCCTTTCGCGCTTGCCCGGGCCCGAATGAGCAGATCCTCCGTCGGCTCATGTGATTCGAGCGCCGAAAGGAACTGCAGTGGGGATTCGACGAAAGCGACGGCGCTCCGGCGCTTCTTCTTCGGTGTCACCGCTGTTGGATCCGTTTCATGATGCGTTGTTGTTTTCTTGCCACCGCTTTGATCACGAGCGTTCCCGATCGTTTGATCATCCGCTTCGGAGCAAACGCCTTCGACGTGCTGCCCGGCAGAGCGAGCGCGGTGAGGCGTCGGCGCTTGAAATAGCGACTGAATCGGTCGGCTGACCCGCCGCGGCCTGTGCTGACCTCGAAGACCTCTGTGAGGAAGTCAGTTGCCGCGTCACGCAGATCGTGCGACAGCGTCGGTGCCATGCAGTAGGTGACGGCTGCGAGCAGACGCCCCAGCTGCGGATGCGCGTCGGTCTTGTCCGGGGCGCTGCCGTCGCAGATCTCGGAGATGATCGTCAATGGGATGCGATTGCTGTTCTGATAAGGAGCGATGGCTTCGAGCAGCAGATCCGTACCCACAGCCAGGGCAGGTACCTGATAGATCTGGCGAGCAGTCATCAGTGCGGTGGAGAACCCGCCGACAATGAGGTCGGGAGCCAGACGATCGATGATGACCTCGGCCATGACGGGCAGGTCGAAAAGCTGCAGAGTGATCCCGAGTCTCTGTGCCGCCTCGAACAGTGGTCCTGTCTGCGAGGGAGGAGCGGCCGGGTGCGGTTTGAACACCACGACTTCCATTCCGCGCGCAGCGGCGGCTTCGATCATGTCGATGTGCAGCTGCGTCTCTTCCTCAGAAGTGATGAGTCCGAGCGCCGACAGATACTGGCCGACGACTAGTGCCCACGGACGATTGCTCGACGGCGCGGCGCTGAGAACCCCTCCCAGTTCGTCCTCCAGCGCTTCGGCCGAATGCTCGCCGAGCTCGCGCACCACACCGGTGAACGACTCGACACCCAATGGGCGGTGGACGATTCCGAACTCGCGGAGCAGCTTCGGCGAGATTCCCGGCACCAGTGGCAAGTAATGCAGCACGGACATCCGCTGACCGTTCGTCAGCGGAATCTGATTGCGGGTCGGGCCGAAGCTCATCAGTCCGTCGGCATGTACCCTGATCGTCGCGCGGGAGAACACTCGGCCAAGCGCAATGGCCGGGTTGACCTGGGGTGATTCGATTACGAGTTCGATCTCGTCGGTATCGTCCAACCCCCACCGGCCACGCAGATACGATTCCACGACCGGCAGATCCGTATGATCGGGCCGCCATGACGAAGGATGGACGTGCAGAGGCGCGAGCGCCTCATTGAGGTTGACGACCCGATCGAACCGGGCGATCAACGAGGCGGCTCCCGGCGAATCGACGAAGGATTCCGAGAGCTCCATGACCACGGCGTTGTTGCTGACCAGCAGGATCCGTTCGGTCGGAGCCGGGGTGTCCTCGGGCGCGAATCCATCGGTTCCCATCAGCGCCGGAGCCGCCGGCCGGTCGTAGTCACCGCCATCGATTCCTGCCGCCAAGCAGACGAGTTCGAACAGGGTCGAGGCCAGAAAGATCTGTTTCACTTCACCATCTCCAGCATTAACGAAGGTGCGTCATTGAGGTAGCTGCTGACGTTGAGCTGTCGTCCCTGTTTCTGCAGAACGAATTCCTCACGCAGATACTCTGGCGGAATCTTCGCCGAAATCGTTCGTGCACCCCTTCGCAACTGGTTTCGCAGGGACGCCGGCGACGCTGCGAAACGACTGATCTGATGGTCGAGGATTGCCAACCAGTTGCGGATCGCCTTCGGCCACAGTCGGTCGGCGTCCGGCTCGGCAGCGACGAGATCGAAGATCTGTCCGAATGCGCGGATGAAATCCAGCTGTCGAATGTCGACGATGCGCGACAGAGAGCCCGCCATCCCTCTTCGATAGAGGATCCCTGGAGCATCGACGACGGCGAAGGACTCGGCCTGCAGGTGCAGTCGCCAGATCCAGGACCGGTCTTCGGCAGTCATGAAGTTCTCCGGGAAATGGAGGATCCCCTGTTCGAGCACTCGCCGGTGGAAGATGCCGGCCCAGGCGAACGGATAGTCGACCATCGTCGATTCGTAGACGGGCAGGATCCCCACCTTGGGATCCAATGGCACGTCTCGGACCGACATCGGCGCGAGTTTGCGCACCCGCTTGGTCCCCTCGACCGTCGTATGGTCACAGCGGATGAAATCGACTCCGAGCCTATGTGCTGCGGCAAGCATCGAAGACAGATGCCCCGGGGCCAACCAGTCGTCCCCATCGAGGAAGATGATGTGCTCTCCCCGGGCAGATGCCAGGCCCTTGTTTCGGGCATTGGCAAGTCCCGTCGCCTCCGGGTTGGTGAGGACCTCGAAATGAGGGAACCAAGTGCTGAACTCATCGAGCAGCTCCGGCGTCTCATCACTTGATCCGTCATTGACGAAGATCAGCTGAGTGCGGTCCCAGACGGGGCCCTGCTGCCTCAGCGAACGGAACAGCGTGCTCAGGTAGGGGGCACCATCTTTTGCGGGAATGATGATGCTCAGGTCGAAATCGGTCACGGGCCTTCTCCGAAGATTGCGGTCATGGGTTGGTCCACCAGAAGATCAGTGGTTCGGACATGGAAGAGCCACCTCGGCGCAGAAAATCCTCGCCGAGGTGGCTCAGCCGATTGCTCAGGCCGTGACCTTGCGCAGGGAATCGATCTTCGATTCCTCGCCCGGCATGACGCGCTTGACTCCGTCGCCGAATGCGGTTTCGAGGACGCGGACGCCCTTGACGAGGGAGGCGAATTCGCGCGGTTCCATCGACGCGGACTGGTCGGATCCCCACATGGAGGAGTCGAGGGTGATGTGGCGTTCGATGGTCACAGCACCCAGTGCGGCTGCGGCGAACGAGATCTCGAGGCCGAGCTCGTGGCCGGAGTAGCCGACGGGAACACCGTAGCGTTCGCGCATGGCCGGGACGGCCTTGAGGTTGACCTCTTCGGGCGGCAGCGGGTAGGTCGAGGTGGCGTGCATGAGCACGAGCTTGTCGCGGTCGAAGACCTCGACGGCCTTGTCCAGGGTCTCCCAATCGGACATGCCCGAGGAGCACAGAACCGGCTTGCCGGTGGCGGCGATCGCGCGCAGCAGCTCGAAGTCCGTCAGCGAGGCCGAGGCCACCTTGTAGGTCAGGGCATCGAACTCGTTCTCGAGGAAGTCGACGGAGTCGGTGTCCCACGGGGACGCGAACCACTGGAGTCCGACTTCCTTGGCGTAGCGGTCGATCTCGGAGTATTCGTCGATGCCGAACTCGACGCGGTGCTTGTAGTCGATGTAGGTCATCTCGCCCCACGGGGTCGAGCGCATCTTCGACTTCTGGTGTTCGGGAACGGCCACCTCGGGGTTGCGCTTCTGGAACTTCACTGCCTGCGCACCGGCGGTGACGGCGACATCCATGAGCTGCTTGGCGATGTCGACGTCGCCGTTGTGGTTGATGCCGATCTCACCGATCATGTACACGGGCTGGTTCGGGCCGACGAGGTGCTCTCCGATAGCCACAGGGGCGAGTTGATCAGTCATGAAACCTGCTTTCGGTTGGCACGCGAAATCTCCGCGCGGTTGGTGAACTGCGGCTGGTGCCGCGGGACGGATGGTTGCTGGTCGGGGAAGGCGGACGCGTGGCCGGACAGGGCCGCCGACTGGTGGCCGGCCGGGCGTCCTGACTGGTGCCCTGCCAAGGTCGATGGGTGTCCGGTGGGCGACCGCAGTGAGGTCAGGGTCGGATTCGGCAGGGGTTCGGCCGCCTCGGCGGGGATGGGAATGAGGTCACAGACCTCACGCACCGCACCCCGTCCGCCTGGCCTGTCGAGGATGACGCGGGCGGCGGCGAGGACGCGCGGGTGGGCGTCGGCGACGGCGATGGGCCAGCCGACGACGTCGAAGGCCTCGAGATCGTTGATGTCGTTGCCGACGTAGGCGACGCGGGCCGGGTCGAGGTCGTTGGCGGTGATCCATGCGTCGAGGATGCTGGCCTTGTTGTCGATGCCCTGGGCAACGTCGACGCGCAGCTTCTCCGCACGGCGGGTCACGACGGGGTTGCGTTCCTTCGACAGGATCATCACGGGCACGCCGGACTTCACGAGTCGGGAGATGCCCATGCCGTCGCCGCGGTGGACGCGGACCTGTTCGTTTCCGTCCTCGTCGACGTAGGCGCCGTCGTCGGTGTGGACGCCGTCGAAGTCGGTGACGAGGGCGTCGACGTCGATGACCTGCGCGGTCTCCTGCGTCGAGGCGATGGCGCGGACGAGGGTGAGGTCGGACATGTCGTCGATCTCGCGGGCGTGCTCGGGCGGGACCTCTTCGATGCCGATGCGGCCGAAGAAGCGGTGCTCGTGCTCGATGAGGCCGGAGGTGCGCATGACGTAGAACGCGCCGGTTTCGTTGAAGTGCTTGGCGCGGTCCTGGCGGCGCGGCCGGAAGCTGGCTTCGTGCCCGACGGCCACGGCCTGGGTGTCGTCGTCGAGGCGCCACAGGAAGGAATGGTCTTCGACGGCGGAGAAGACGACATCGGCGTCGTCGTCACGGACCGTGCGCACGGCGTTCTCGATCGAGGCGGAGTCGATGAAGGGGGAGGTGCACTGCATGAACACGGTGATGTCGAAGTCCTCATCGAGGGTCGACAGTGTGTGGATGAGAGCGGATTCGCTGGTGGCGGTGTCGCCGGCTATCTCGGCGGGGCGGTGGGCCACCTCGGCGCCGGCGCGCAGGGCTTCGGCTGCGATTCCGTCGTGGTCGGTCGAGACGATCACGCGGTCGATGCTGGGGCTGGCCTGGGCGGCATTGATGGCGCGGGCAAGCAGGGAGATTCCGGCGACCTTCTGCAGGTTCTTCAGCGGGATGCCCTTGGATCCTCCGCGCGCGGGGATGATCGCGACGGTGCGGTGGGGAGTGGGGGAGGTGGTGCTGGTTGATGCGGTGGTGCTTTCTGCCGCCTGGTTCGCGGCCGCGGTGGTGCGCGCATCCGGCTTCATTTCCGACTGAAACTCGGTTGCGTTGGGCTCGTAGGTCGTCGATTGGTCATTCACAATGATTCGACGCTAACGACGGGGTGTTACCTCAAGGTGAACACGCCATGTCGCCGAGGCGACCCTTCGATGGCGAACCCGTGACGGATGTGCCGGTGGGCCGCGGGCGGGGCCGTGCGGCGACGTTCAAGCCGGCCCCTGTGCCCGCGGGCGGTGGGTGCTGAGTGGGCAGAGCCGGTGGGAGTCTCATCGACTTTTGGGTAGGTGCGCGAAAACGTCTCATCGACTTTTGGACGAATAATCCGGTTCGAACATGAGTATCTGATCAAAAGTCGATGACGAATGGGACAAAAGTCGATGACGCACGGCGCGAAGCTGCCGGCGGCGTGATTCGACGGAGCCAGTGCGGTGCGTGGGTGCACGCCAACGTCAGCCGATCAGCGCCAGGTGATGTTCCACATGCGGTCGTTCCAGGCCGAGAACGGGATGACCTCACCGGTGTAGACGGGCCAGAAGTAGGCGAAGGCGAGGATCGCTGCGACGAGGATGAGCCCGACGCTCAGTCGCCTGGCGAACAGCGCCGCGGAGATCCGCGCGAAACGCTGCTTCGTCGACGGCCCTGGCGACGCTAGCCCACGAACCGGAACCCGACCCCAGACGAGGGTCAGATAGTACGTCACGGCCAGCACGACGAAGGGCACCATGACGATGGTGTAGAAGGTGAAGATCGTCCGCTCCTGGTAAGCGAACCATGGCAGCCAGGTCGCTGCCAGCCCGGCGAGGATGACGGCGGGGCGGACGTCCCGGCGGATGATCCACACGATGAGGCAGACGAGCACAGCCAAGGCGGCCAAGCCCCAGATCACAGGGTTGCCCACCGAGGTGATCGCCGAGGAGCACTTCGCGACCGTGCACCCCATATCGCCCCGGTCGTAGGACTCGTAGTAGAACGACGTCGGGCGCCACTGCACGATCCAACCCCACGGGTTCGACATGTACGGATGCTCCGAGTCCAGCCCGACATGGAACGAGTACGCCGTGTAGTGATAGTGCGCCAGCGACGGCAGCCAATCCAACCACTCCGGCAACGCACGCCACCAGCCGAAATTCTCCGCAGCCCACTGTCGGTCCCACGCGTCATCCGAACGGATCCACCCGGTCCAGCACGCCACATAGGTCACGAGTGCGATCGGCACGAGCTTGAAGAACGAGGGAATGCTGTCGCGGATGAACATGCCCAGCCACGGATGCACGACCCCGGCCCGATACCGCGAATGCACATCCCACAGGACGAGCAGAATCCCGAACGCCGCCAGCGCATACAGACCCGACCATTTCACCCCCGTAGCCAGGCCGAGACTGATCCCTGCTGCGAAGATCCAAGGCCGCGCGCCGAGGCGGGGCCCGAAGTTGATCACGTCCCTGGACTTCGTCCGATGCCGACGTCGGGCTTCCGCGGTGGGCGGGGCCGCCTCGGGGAGTGGGGCGGCGGAAGTGATCGACTCGCTGAGTTCGGTCGGGAAGGTTCGGGGGACCTCATCGGGGTCGGATGAGGAGGAAGCGGCCGCCTCGGGGAGGGGATCTGGATTCTGCAGTGTGCGGGACGGAGCGGAGCTGTCGATCACCGCGGTGCGCTGGGTCCAAGCGGCCAGACGCTTCGTCACCTGCTCGCGGTCGAGGAGGATGAAGAAGAAGGCGAGGAGAACGAAGGCCATGAGCACGATGTCGAGCAGGCTCGTGCGGGAGTGGACGAAGTGCTCGCCGTCGATGGCGAGCAGGCCGGCGGCGACGCAGGCGAAGAACGCCGAACGGAAGAGCTTCCAGGCGATGACGCCGAGGAGGAAGATCGTCAGGGTGCCGATGATCGCCACGGTGAAGCGCCAGCCGAACGAATCGTCGGCGCCGAAAAGGTCGATGCCCCACCCGATGAGCCATTTGCCCAGCGGCGGGTGGACGACGTATTCGGGGGTGGGCTCGATGACGCTGGGATCGCCGGCGTTGAAGGAATCGTCGGCGTTCTCGGGCCAGGAGCGTTCGTAGCCGAAGTTGAAGACCGAATAGCCGTCCTTGACGTAGTAGGTCTCGTCGAAGATCAGGCGGTGTGGGAAGTCGAGGCGGAAGAGTCGCAGGGCCGCACCGATTCCGGTGATGACGAGCAGGGCCGGCCACATCCACAGCGGTGCTCGGGTGGCCCACATGCCGGCGTGGAAGGTTTCGCGGCGCATCGCAGCGGCGCCGGAACGCACCTTTTCGCGTTTCCTCGCCAGGCGCTCGCGGGCGATGCGCCTGGTGGGGGCCGGGGAGTCTGCGGTGTGTGTCATCGGAGTCCAGTTTAGAGATCTCGGCGGGCAGGGCTCTCATGCGACCCGCAGGGAAGGGCGGGGCATTGGGAATGATCGGGCCGACGAGGTGGGGTCGAAGGGGAGTGTCGGGCGGGCGTAGGTCGGGGAGTGAGGGCGTGCCGGGTGTGGCTGGCGTAGGTCGGGAGGGGGAGACCGGCATGAGGTTCGGCACCTTGAGCAGGATTCTTGGGCATTCGCCACCGTGCATCACTAGAGTAGTGGGAGACAGCCGGAGTCAGAGCGAATGGTGCACAACGTGTCGAACAACCCCAACTACCGCCCGAGCGATCCTCCCCAGGTCGGCTCGCAGCAGTTCAACAACAACTATGGGTCCCAGCCGCAGTACGGTCAGGGACAGTCGGGCCAGTACGGATCCGGTGACGGACAGTATGGGTCCGTTGCCGGGCAGTATTCGCAGGGACAGCCGTATGGGCAGCAGAACTCCTATGGACAGTCCGGCGCCTACGGTCAGCAGAACGCGTACGGACAGTCAGGCGGATACAGCCAGCCGAACGCCTACGGTGCCTACAGCCAGCCGGGCGCCTACGATGCCTACAGCCAGCCGATGACCTACGGCGCGCAGCCGGTCTTCGTCCGGCCCGCACCCAACAAGATGGCCGTGTGGTCGATGTGGATGGGCATCGCCGGTATCGGCGGCGGATTCGTCTGCGGTCTGCTCTCGATGATCCCGGTCATCGGCATCATCTTCAGCATCATCGCGATGTTCCTGTGGATCGCACCGGTGCTCGCCGTCATCTTCGGCCACATCGGCCTCGGCCAGATCAAGCGCACAGGCGAAGAAGGCCGCGGACAGGCGATCGCCGGGCTCATCATCGGATACGTGACCATCGCCCTGGGGCTCATCATGGCGATCGTCATGATCGGCATCCTGGGCATCGGCTTCTTGGGCATGATGAGCAGCTACTGAGCAGCCCCGCATGACCTCGGCGCCGCCCCGCGTGACCTCGGCGCCGCCCCGCGTGACCTCGGCGCTGCTCCGGATGGCTTCGGACGGGTGCCGAGGTCACGCTCGATTCGTACGGTCGGGCCGCTCTGCACGTCCCCGACTTCGCCTGCCCGGCGCCTTGCGGGCGCCCCAAGGCCACGCGGGTACGGGACGGTCGGGCCGCCTCGGCGAGGGGAACCTGCAACCTGTGGTGCAGGACTGCAACACGATTCGGCCGCCGCGCTCGCTGCACGTAGGTAGCGTTGATCTCAGACATCGGGACACCCGTCGAGGACGGCCCCGAGCAGATTCAAAGATCAACGACAGCCAGCGGAACGGAACGGACATGAACACTCGCGTACTGCCTCTCGGGAACACCTACACCGGATCGAAGGGTTCGGTCCACGCCCCCGTCGCAGTCCACACGCCCGCACCGGTTCATACTCCGGCCCACCCTCATGCCTTGGTCCAGGCCCCCGTGACGTACGGAAACCGAGCACCGGTCGTCGTCTACCAGCAGGTGGCGCCGACGAACTCCTCGTCGATCGTCGCGCTGGTGCTCGGCCTCATCTCGTTCATCTCATCGTTTTTCTTCCTCGGCTTCGTCGGCATCATCTTCGGACACATCGCCCGTTCGCAGATCAAGGCCCGCGGAGAGCGCGGCAACGGAATGGCCGTGGCTGGACTGTGGCTGAGCTACCTGAGCGTGCTCTTCTGGATCGTGTTCTGGCTGCTCTACTTCGGCGTCATCGCGCTCGTCATCGGCGCCTCGATCGCGGCCGGAAACGCAACCGTCAGCTGAGGCTCGGGATTCCGGGAAGCCAGCCCCGGCAAACGATCTGGCGCACGGCCTCAACGTCCGACACACGCGCCCGCCCCGGCATCACATCGCAAGGTGCCCACCCCGCCAACTGTGACTGACCTGTAACCGCCCCGCCTTTTGCCGCCACCGACGACTCTGTACCGTTGAAGGCAACCACAAGGAGACTTCGCTATGAGCAGCCAGAACAACTGGAACAACCCGGACATGTACTACCAGCAGCCCCAATCGAACGCGGGCGGCTCATACAGTGCACAGTCCTACAGCCAGAACAGCGCCTACGCGGCCAATGCACAGTACGCCGGCGGACCCGGCTACGTGTACCAGCAGCTGCCACCGACGAACGTGCTGGCCATCGTCGGCATGTGCGCCTCGATCTTCGGCGTCATCTCGTCCGTCTTCATCGGCGGCATCGCCGGCATCATCATGGGCCACATCGCCCGCAAGCAGATCCGCGAACGCGGAGAACGCGGCGACGGCATGGCCATCGCGGCCCTGTGGGTCGGTTACATCGGCACCATCCTCTGGATCCTCTTCTGGGTCCTCTACGTCGGGGTATTCGTCCTCATCTTCGGCGCGGCAATGGTCGGCGCGGGTTCGACCAGTTGAGTTCAGACTCCTTCGCGTCGTCCGGCCAGGGTGCAGATACGGATCTTGGGTTCGGTGACGACGACAACCCCACCGAGGCGGCCGGCCACGGAGCCGACGACAACCCCTCCGAGGCGGCCGGCCACGGAGCCGACGACAACCCCACCGAGGCGGCGCCGTCCGACGAGATCGACTTGACCGATGACGCGGGGCCAAGATTCGGTCCGAACCTCACCGGCGGTCGACTGATCCTGGTCGGGACTCCGATCGGCAACCTCGGCGATGCGAGCCCGCGGATGCGGGAGGCCATCGAAACTGCCGATGTCATCGCCGCCGAGGACACGCGGCGGTTCCTGTCGCTCGCGCAGCGACTCAACCTCACGCACACGAAGCGTGTCATCAGCGTCTTCGACCACAACGAGGGCCACCGCGCTCCCGAACTCGTCGATATCATCGCCGCTGGTGAGACCGTGGTTCTGCTCTCCGACGCGGGGATGCCCGCCGTCTCCGACCCCGGCTACCGCGTGGTCAAGGCCTGCGCCGAGGCGGGACTTCCGATCACGTCGACACCGGGGCCGTCCGCGGTGCTCATGGCGCTCGCGGTCTCGGGACTGCCGAGCGACCGGTTCAGCTTCGAAGGGTTCCTGCCGCGCAAGTCCGGGCAGCGCAAGACCCTGCTGACCGAACTCAAGGCCGAGAAGCGCACGATGGTCTTCTTCGAAAGCCCACACCGCATCGCCGATGCGATGGACGACTTCGCCGAGATCATCGGCGTCGACCGGCCTATGGCCATCAGCCGCGAGCTGACGAAGACCTACGAGGAGACTCTGCGCGGAACCGTCGGTTCACTGCGCGATCAGGCCGCCGAGGGTCTGCGAGGGGAACTGACCCTCGTGCTCGCCGGTGCCACCGAGGTCGAAACGGCTCCGGAGGACCACCTCGGCGAGGTCAGCGCACTGGTCGACTCCGGTTCGCGTGCCAAGGACGCGGCCGGGCAGGTGGCGAAGAAGTTCGGCCTGTCCAAGCGCGACGTCTACGAGGCCTGGCTCCACCGCGAGTGACACGACTCGTGCGCAATCGGCTGTGGATAGCCGGCAGCCCAGTTTCGGGTGGATAGCCCATGGCAGAAAGTGGGCTATCCACCCAAAACTGGGCCATCAGCGCGGTTGAGATACTCCCCAAACGAGCCTGGTGCGAAAGGCACGAGCCGCTGTGAAGCCGGTCGACGACTCGACTCGAACGCTGACGCCTGTTGATTGACTCTTTACTGAGGCGCTGTCACCGTGTGGACGCCGAAGCTGATTCCACAGCAACAGGATTGAGCATTGCTGAATCAATGCGGATTTCGGCAGTGTGCCGGCATGAAGAACAACGTCGTGTATTTCACGGACCTTCGCAATGCTGGAGCCTCAACGGCAGACATCCGCAGCGCTTTGGGCTGCTGTCTGCGAAAGCTCTCTCGTGGAGTCTATTCGGTCGTCAGACGTTGTGAAGTCCGTGCCCACCGATACCTCTCTCCCTTCGCCACGGACTCGGATTGGATGACGTATCACGAGGAGGGACGCGACAAAGAGCGGTCCCAGCAACGCAGATACGAGGCGAATCTGAAGCGTCTGCAAGTCCTCCACTATCCCCACTACCGCGCAGGAGACATCGTGTTCGGGATCTCGGCGGCCCGGTTGCACAGAATCGGTATGTTCGATGAACCGGACGAACCAGTGTCGGTGTTCCACCCCATATCAAGCACCAAGTCACCCGAGCTGATCAGGCGACGCAGAACAATCGCAGCTGATGACGTTTGCCAGGTGGAAGGGCTTAGCGTTACATCTCCGGTTCGAACTGCTTTGGATCTGCGAGCCGAACTCGGCAGCGCTGCGGCATTTGCCGCGATGGAGCAGGTGGTCAGATGGCATCTTCTCGGCGACGACGAGGATCTGATCTTCAGGCTCGGGTATCCGGCACACCTGCTGGACGAGGTTCCGGGTGCAGTCGCAGCTCTGTTCGCAGCGCCCATTGACCGCCTGGCACGGGGCGCAAAGGTGTCTGCGAGACTGGTCTCACTCGCATCACCGTTATCCGAAAGCTATGCGGAGAGCAGAGCCGCCTTCAATCTGCATCTTCTGGGTCTGCACGACTTCGTGCAACAGGTGAATATTGCCGATGGCAGCCGACTTCTCACGAGACTCGACTTCCTGTTCCGTGACGATAGAGTCGCACTCTATGTGGACGGGACTCAGAAGTACGTCGACGGCGGCTTCGACGTCATGAACAAGGAGAGCCGACAGCACAATCGTCTGCTGGCGATGGGCTATAAGATCGTGCGCTTCAAATTCAATGAAGTTCTGGACCCGAGGACCTTCGGACAGAAGCTCTTCTTTCAGGCACCTGAACTGCGTCGCCGGTGTGGGAAACCGCTGGTTCTGTGAGCTGGTGTCCAGGTGCGAACTGTTTCAGCCCAGTCCGAGGTGAGCAGCCCATCTTCAAACATGGGCTACTCACCGCAAATTGGGCTATTCGCGAATCCTCGGCAAAAGCTCGCTTGGGTCCACCAGCACCAGCCCATGCGCGCCTGCGCGGCCGCGTCCCTTAGACTGAGTTCCCTATGGGTTACTACTTGACGACAGCGATTGCCTACCCCAACGGGGCCATTCACATCGGGCATGCCTATGAGTACATTGCGGCCGACACGATCGCCCGGTTCAAGCGACTGGACAATCACGATGTCTTCTTCTGCACCGGCACGGACGAGCACGGGCTGAAGATGCTGCAGGCGGCGAACAAGCTCGGCATCACGCCCAAAGAACTCGCTGACGACAACGCGAAGAACTTCCGCGACACCCAGCTCGCCCTCGGCTCGACCTTCGACCGGTTCATCCGCACCACCGACGAAGACCACTACGCCGCCTCGCAGGCCATCTGGCGCAAGCTCGAAGAAGCCGGCGACATCTATCTCGATACGTACTCCGGCTGGTATTCCGTGCGCGACGAGGCCTTTTACACCGATGACGAGACCGAAGTCGTCGACGGCGTGCGCCTGTCCAAGGAGACCCGCACCGAGGTGACCTGGACGGAAGAGGAGTCCTACTTCTTCCGCCTCTCGAAGTACCAGGACAAGCTGCTCGAGCTGTACAAGAACCACCCCGAGTTCATCGGTCCGGATTCCCGCCGCAACGAGATCGCCTCGTTCGTCGCATCCGGGCTCAAGGACCTCTCCATCTCTCGCACCACCTTCGACTGGGGTGTGCCGGTTCCCGGCAACGACAAGCACGTGATGTACGTGTGGATCGACGCCCTGACGAACTACCTCACTGCCGCCGGCTACCCCGATGACCAGGAGCGCCTCAGCAAGTGGTGGCCCGCGGACGTCCACATCATCGGCAAGGACATCATCCGCTTCCACTCGGTCTACTGGCCTGCATTCCTCATGAGCGCCGGCATCGAACTGCCCAAGAGGGTCCACGCCCACGGCTTCCTCTTCAACTCCGGTGAGAAGATGTCGAAGTCCGTCGGCAACGTCGTCGACCCCCTCGACCTCGTCGATGCCTTCGGCCTGGACACCCTGCGCTTCTTCCTCTTCCGCGAGTTCTCCTACGGCCACGACGGCTCGTATACGAAGGACTCGATCATCACACGGAAGAACTCCGACCTCGCCAACGAATACGGCAACCTCGCCCAACGTTCGCTGTCGATGATCCAGAAGAACTGCGACGCTCAGGTGCCTCAGCCGGGCGAACTCACCGAGGCGGACGAGAAGCTCCTCGCCCTCGCCCGCGCCGTGCCCGACACCGCCCGACGCCACGTCGACACCCAGGCCCTCCACCTCTATGTCGAGGCCTGTTGGAAGGTGCTGTCCGAGGCCAACCGCTACTTCTCCGCGCAGGAGCCGTGGAAGCTGAAGAAGACCGATCCTGATCGCATGGCCACTGTGCTTTGGGTGACGATCGAGGTCGTGCGCATCATCTCCATCCTCATCCAGCCGGTCATGCCCGATTCCGCGGGCAAGATCCTCGACCTCCTCGGTGTGCCCGCCGGCGTCGGTGAGGCCGGTGCGAAGGTCCTGCCGACCGCCGTCGATTCCGGGTCCGGCGCCGAGGCGATGGGAGCCGTATCCGCGAGCGCGGCCATCGGCGTCGCCGCCGGTGCGGCATACGCTTCGGCCGCCCTGGCGCCGAATGTCGCCGAGGCCGCTGCCGACGGCATCGCCGCCGCCGAGGCGGATCCCCGGTCGTTCGCGGCCGTCGGGTTCCCGCTCGAACCGGGCACGCCCCTGCCGAAGCCCGAACCCGTGTTCCCGAAGTTCGTGGAGGAGACCGAATAATGGCCTCGCGCGCCGCCGGAACCTATCCACCGGTGCCCGAACCACTCGCTCATCCCATCGTCGACACCCACACTCACCTCGACATCTGCACGGGTGTGCGGCTTCCGCTGGGTGCTGGTGAACCCGAACCCGAGGTGACCCCGAACGCGGACGAAGAGTTCCCGTCGCTGGATTTCTTCCATGACACCGCCTCCGAGGCGGGAGTCCGTCGCATCGTCCAGATCGGCTGCGACCTTCCGGCAGCCCGGTGGACGACTGCGCTCGTGGCTTCCCAGTATTCAGGCACCCCCGCCGAGGCGGCCACGGAGGTGGGATCCCTCGCCGAGGCGGCCGACCCCCGTACTGTGCCCGGCCCTCCTGCCGAGGGACGGACGTGGATGATCGGCGGGGCCGCCCTCCACCCGAACGAAGCCCCGCGGCTGGCCGAGCGCGGCCTGCTCGATGACGCTCTCACCGAGATCGAATCGCTCGTGAGCTCGCATGAGCGCATGCGCGTGGTGGGGGAGACCGGTCTCGACTACTTCCGCACGGCAGAAGAGGGAGTCGCCGAACAGCAGCGCTCCTTCCGAGCTCATATCGAGATCGCCAAGCGCACCGGACGTGCACTGCAGATCCACGATCGGGAGGCACACGCCGATGTGCTGCGCATCCTCAAGGAGGAAGGCGCTCCCGAGGTCACGATCTTCCACTGCTACTCCGGCGACGAGGCGATGGCCCGCGAATGTGCGGCCGAAGGCTATTACATGTCCTTCGCCGGCAACCTCACGTTCAAGAACGCCGACGAGCTGCGGCGGGCCGCGGCGGCCGCTCCACTGGAGCTCCTGCTGACGGAGACCGACGCACCCTTCCTCACCCCGCACCCGCATCGCGGTAAGCCGGGAGGTCCTTACCTCACGGCGGTCACGGCGCGGAGACTCGCCGAGGTGCGCGGGATGAGCGAAGAGGATCTGTGCGCGGCCGTGTGGAACAACGCGGAGCGGGCCCTCGGCAGCTGGGACTGAGCCGGGCTCAGCCCTTCGTTCTGTGAGCGAGATAACGGGACGCAGCGCCGCCTCGGCGGGGGAATGTCACGATCGGGAATGCCCCGGAAACACGGGGAACTCCAGGTCAGACACGCCCTCAGGAAACTCACACCGTTACATTTCCGTGATATTTTGCGAACCGTGTAACGAATCGGTTACAGTGAACAGGTCGATAAACTCTGCTCAGGGATATTTTTGTGATTGATTTTCTGAAGAACCGCAAGGTTCAGATCGCTGCACAGGCGGTCGTGATCACCGGACTCGTCGGTGGCACGGGCGCGGTTGTGACCATGAACAAGCCCGTGACCTTGGAGGTCAACGGACAGGCCGAAGAGATCCGAACCTTCGGAGGAACGGTCGGGGACATCCTCGACAGCCACGAAATCGATGTCGACAAGCGCGACCAGGTCAAGCCCGGTGTGGGCACCAAGGTCGACCGTGATATGACGATCACCGTCAACACGGCGAAGAAGGTTGCGCTGTCCGTCGATGGCAAAGAGACGAACGAATGGACCAATGCGAACACCGTGGGTCAGGCTCTGGCCGACCTCGGTGTCGACGCGAAGGGCGCCGACCTCAACGCGAAGGCCAGCCAGCGTCTGAAGGACGAAGGCAATGACATCGAGGTGACCACGTCGAAGGACCTCACCGTCGTCGCCGACGGCAAGGACCACAAGGTCTCGGCCGCTGTGGGCACCGCCAAGGAAGCCCTCAAGGACACGGGCGTCAAGCTCGACAAGGACGACTTCCTGTCCGTGCCGATGTCCGCCGAGGTCTCCGACGGCCAGGTGCTGACCGTCAACCGCGTGAAGAACGACACCGTCAAGGACAAGCAGGCCATCAAGGCCAAGGTCGAGACCAAGAAGTCCGATTCCCTCTACGAAGGTGAGACCAAGGTCGAGACCGAAGGCAAGGACGGCGAGAAGCAGGTCACCTACAAGGTCAAGACGATCAACGGCGAAGAGGTCAAGAAGGAGAAGAAGGACGAGAAGGTCCTCTCCGAACCCAAGACCAAGGTCGTCATCCAGGGCACCAAGAAGAAGGAAGAGCCGGCTGACACCGGCGGCTCCGACTCGGGTGACTCCGGCGATTCCGGTTCGGGCGACTCCGGTGACTCGAGCACCGGCGGCGGCTCCGGTGGCGGCGGTTCCATGTCCACCGCCGAGATCAAGGCGATGCTCGGCGGACCCGGTTCCAAGTGGTACTCGGTCGTCGAGTGCGAATCGAACTTCGATCCGAAGGCTTCGAACGGCACCCACTTCGGTCTGTTCCAGTTCCTGCCCTCGACCTGGCAGGCCATGGGCGGCAGCGGCAATCCGTCGGATGCCAGCCCGCAGGAGCAGTTCCAGCGCGCCAAGAAGCTCCAGGCTGAAGCCGGCTGGGGACAGTGGGCCTGCGCCTGATCTGAGATCAGGTTCGCAGTAACCGACTGAGCGCCTGTACAGGCCATGAACTCTGGCCGTCATTGACAACAGATATCGACAACTGAGCTGAGGCGGTCAGCAAGGAGCGTGGGCCCCGGGGAGAGATCCTCGGGGCCCACGCTTTTCGGTGCCCCGCTGCCCCGGCTTCCGGGGCCCAATCTGAACTTTCGCCCAGAGCATGACGAATTGCTGGCACTCAAGTTGACCGAGTGCTAAGAGCGTTCTAGAGTCAGAATTAGCACTAGCACTCATTGAGTGCCAGTTTCATGAGACGGTCGAATCGCTCGGCACCCGCGACGACGAGAGGTTCATGGCATAAGCCGCCGTCTGACTCGATGAAATAGAACCCAGCGAAGGGAGAGGGCCCGATATGTCGGTCTCCATCAAGCCACTCGAAGATCGGATTGTCATCCGTCAGGTCGAAGCAGAACAGACTACCGCCAGTGGTCTGGTCATTCCCGAAACCGCCAAGGAAAAGCCTCAGGAAGGCGAAGTTGTCGCAGTGGGCCCGGGCCGTGTTGCTGACAACGGTAACCGCGTGCCGGTCGACGTCGCCGTCGGCGACAAGGTCATCTACTCCAAGTACGGAGGCACCGAAGTCAAGTACGCAGGCGAAGAGTTCCTCGTGCTCTCGGCTCGCGACGTGCTCGCCGTCATCGGCTGAATCCCCTGAACAACTACTTCACTGACAGGAGGACGAATGCCTAAATCATTGGAATTCAACGACGAAGCCCGTCGTGCACTCGAAAAGGGTGTCAACACCCTGGCCGACACCGTCAAGGTGACGCTGGGACCCAAGGGCCGCAACGTCGTGCTCGACAAGAAGTGGGGCGCCCCCACCATCACGAACGATGGTGTGACCATCGCCCGTGAGGTCGAGGTCGACGATCCTTACGAGAACCTCGGCGCACAGCTGGCCAAGGAAGTCGCCACCAAGACCAACGACATCGCCGGTGACGGAACCACCACCGCGACCGTTCTCGCTCAGGCCTTCGTTAACGAAGGACTGCGCAACGTTGCCGCAGGTGCCGCACCCGGACAGCTCAAGCGCGGCATCGAGACCGCCGTCGAGGCCGTCTCGCAGCAGCTGGGCACGATCGCCCGCGACGTCGCCGACTCCTCGGAGATCGCACACGTCGCCGGTCTGTCGGCTCAGTCGCCTGAGATCGGCAAGCTCATCGCCGATGCCTTCGACAAGGTGGGCAAGGACGGCGTCATCACGATCGACGAGTCGCAGGCCGCGTCCGTCGAACTCGAGATCACCGAAGGAATGCAGTTCGACAAGGGCTTCCTGTCGCCGCACTTCGTGACCGATGCCGATCGCCAGGAGGCTGTGCTCTCCGACGCTCTCATCCTCATCAACCAGGGCAAGATCTCCAACATCCAGGAGCTCCTGCCCGTCCTCGAGAAGGTGCAGCAGGCAGGCAAGCCGCTGTTCATCATCGCCGAGGACATCGAGGGTGAAGCTCTGTCGACCCTGGTCGTCAACAAGCTGCGCGGAATCATCAACGTCGCCGCCGTCAAGGCTCCCGGCTTCGGTGACCGTCGCAAGGCCATCCTCGAGGACCTCGCCGTCCTCACCGGTGGCCAGGTCGTCACCCCGGACATGGGCATGAAGCTCGACCAGGTGACCCTGGAAGAGCTCGGCAACGCCCGCACCATCACCGTCACCAAGGACAACACCACCATCATCGATGGTGCCGGTGCCGACGATGCTGTTGCCGGTCGTGTCGCTCAGATCCGCGCCGAGGTCGAGAACACCGACTCCGACTGGGACCGCGAGAAGCTGCAGGAGCGCTTGGCCAAGCTCTCCGGCGGAGTCGCCGTCATCAAGGTCGGCGCCGCCACCGAGGTGGAGCTCAAGGAGCGCAAGCACCGCGTCGAAGACGCCGTGTCCGCTACTCGTGCCGCCATCGAAGAGGGCGTCGTCGCCGGTGGTGGATCGGCTCTGATCCACGCTGCGAAGGTCCTCGACGGCAACGACCTCGGACTGTCCGGTGACGCACTCACCGGTGCCGAGATCGTCAAGCGCGGAGTCGTCCAGCCGCTGCGCTGGATCGCCGCCAACGCCGGCCAGGACGGCTACGTCGTCGTCGCCAAGGTCCAGGACCTCGAGTCCGGCCAGGGCTACAACGCCGCCATCGACGAATACGGCGACCTCATCGGTGCCGGAATCATCGACCCCGTCAAGGTCACCCGTTCGGCACTGCGCAACGCCGCTTCGATCGCCGCCCTGGTTCTCACCACCGAGACCCTGGTCGTCGAGAAGAAGGAAGAGGAGGACGAAGCCTGAGCCACCCGCTCGGACTGAGTCGCCTCTGACCACGACAGTGGCCCGGAACATCACGTTCCGGGCCACTGTCGCGTTCATCGGCGTATGCACCCTCACCGAGGCGGCCGCCGCTTATTCAACGCATTCTGAGTGGCTGTATCCGAGCCTGACCTTGGCGTCGGCTTGAACGCGAACGTATTCACCTCGGAGACAGGTGCTGTTCACGAGCGAACCCATCGCTGTCGTTACAGTGATCGGAACATTCGATTGAAGTTCTGCAGTGCATGACGTGAACAAGGGATCCATGAAGAGAATTACGATGATCGGCGACGTAGGCTGGAGCCGGTTCTACCATCTCGGCGATGAGGCCATGACCGAACTGGCCATCGATGCGCTCCGTGCCCGTTCGGACATCGCCATCACACTCATTGCCGGTGAACCTGAGCACGCGAGCGAAATGTACGGTGTCGACGCTGTCAAGCGTATTGGGTTCAAGCGCGACCGGCGTCCGAATGCCTCACGGATGGCGAGAGTTCTCGACTATGTCGGTGGAGATCGGGAAGCGCTCAAGGCAGACGACCCAGCGATTGACGTCATCGGGGCGGTTCGGGAGTCCGATGCTGTCCTCATCGCCGGCGGCGGCAACCTCAACTCGATGTTCGCTCACCACATCTATGAGCGTGCGACCCTGGCGAAGATCGCTCGCGCTCTCGGCAAACCGTATGCGTTGACCAGTCAGACGCTCGGCCCGCTCATCTACGACGAGGATCGGGACATCGTTCACGAACTCCTCTCCGAAGCGGAGTTCGTCGGGACTCGAGAGAGCTACACGACTCACCTCGTCGACGACCTCGGTCGAGGTTCGGCCACGGTGCGTCGTCAGGTCGACGACGCGTTCTCATTGACAGCGCGCGACGAGGACCGGTCTGCCGTATCGGATCTGACCGAGCATCCGTTCATCCTGGCGAGCTTCGCCGAGAAGGCCTCGACCCCGATGCTCAGCGATGACGACTATCACGCGCGGTTGGCGGAACTCACCCGTCGGCTTGCCGAGGATACCGGCCTGCGGGTGATGCTTGTGCCGCACGGCGGGGCACTGCCACCAGCGCCGGAGACGAGAGATCAGCTCACTGATATGAAGATCGCTCAGGCCAGCGGGCATGCTGAGGTCGTTCCCACCCGGATGCTCATCGCACGAGAGCTCATCGCCCTGACAGAGCAGGCCCAACTGGTCGTCGGCACCCGGTACCACGCGGCGATCTTCGCCGGAGCTGCGGGCGTTCCCTTCATCTCGTTGGCCCCCAACCTCTATTCGTCCATCCGCATGCGCGGAGCCGCGGAGAACGTCGGTATGGAGGACTACGTGCTGCCGCTCGATTCGGTCGACGACATTGTGGCAACTGCGGTCGGCGCGGTGGAGGACCGAGGCGAGCTCGCGAACCGACTGCGTTCGCAGTCGCAGAAGCGCCGCGCCGAGCATCGGGAGTGGTGGGACTTCGTCGTGGCGAAGACGCTGGGCGACACTCCCGGAGCGGCGGGGTCCGAAGCACCCGGCTTCTTTCACGCCGATGTGATCGACAACCCTTACGTCGACAACATCGGCGTTGTCCGCGAACGTCTTAACGCCGTTCAGAACTATGGGCTGGTGATGGCGCTCAAGGACCGGAAGGCAGCACGGTTGAATGAAGAGGTGCAGGCGGTGAAGTCGCAGTTGCAGCGCGTACGCACCGAACGCGACGAGGCCCGTCGACGTGATGAGCGGCGCGAGGCAGAGCCTGCCGTCCGAGCAGCGCGACGTGTCGAGAGCGCGAGCCGACAGTCTGCAGACTTCGCCCGACGCGCATATCGCCGGCTGCGTGCCGCGCGCAGGTAGGCTCAAGGGCCTCGGGCGCGCAGGATTCCACTTTCGACACACCCTGCTCTGAAATGCACACTGAAGAACCTGGGCAATTCAGAGACAGGTGTACAAAAGGCCTGAAGCCACTGTGACCCAGCCGTTGTTGCGCGCTTTGTGCCGTCTAGGGCGTGCTCGGGCGTGGGGCCGTGTCGTTGGTGTCGGCTTTGTGCACGCGCGCGAGGCCTGGACGAAGGGTGCTCAGGCAGGGCGTGTTCAGGCGCGGTCGCTCTCGAGCTGAGTGCGCAGGCGGACAAGGTCGGCACGAACCATGTCGGCGTCCCGGTCGAACTGGGCGTCGTCGACTCCTGGCAGACGGAACAGAGTGAAGACCACCTCGGCGCCGGTGCCGTTGGCGAGCACCCGCAGGGGATTGTGCACGATCGTGCCGTCGGGGAAGATCACGTCGTGATCGAGGATGCCCAGCTCCGTGTGCGGGCCGAAGCGGACTTCGACCTCGCCCATCGGGGAATCCGTGATCCAGCGGCCGCCCGCCTCGCGGATTCCATTGCTCAGTCCTGCGGCCCAGGCCGGAAGGTTCGCAGGATCGCCGGCGAAGGCCGCCACCTCGGCGGGTGAGGCGTCGATGGACGTCGATAGGTGGAGCGCTGGATTCGTCATCTCCCAAGTGGACCACAAGAGAAGCCGCGCGGCCAGGGAAAGGGAGCGGACCATGGCAGGCGGGACGGCCATCGCAGGCGGGTCGGTACCTCGCACGCGGGCCGACCATCGCATGCGGGACGGTACCTCGCACGCGGGCCGGCCCAGAGTGCCCTCCCTCGTGCCGCTCGCAGCAGACCGTACACAGCTCGCTCACACCTACTGGCCAGTCGCTTTTCATGTTTCTTAAGCCCGATCCTCGTTAGTCTGGAAATGACAGCTTGCACCGACGCATGAGGAATCTATGACCACCGGCCCAACGATGCCCATCGCCCGACTTCGCGACGTTTCGAAGGTCTTCGATCCGAAAGGGGCAGCGGTCCCGGCTCTCAGCGGGGTCAGCCTCGACATCGCACCGGCCAAACTGACCGCGGTGATGGGGCCCTCGGGCTCGGGGAAATCAACACTCATGCACGTCCTCGCCGGACTCGATCGTCCCACCTCGGGCTCAGTCCACCTCGGCGAACAGGAGATCACGAAGCTGCGCGACGACGACCTCACCGCCCTGCGCCGCCGCCGGATCGGATTCGTCTTCCAAGCGTTCAACCTCGTGCCCACGCTCACCGTCAAAGAGAATATCCGCCTGCCCTTCGAACTCGACGACCGTCGGCCCAATGCCGACGAACGCGCCTGGATCACCACGGTCGTCCACCGCCTGGGGCTGGAAGACCGCCTCAAACACCGACCCAACGAGCTCTCCGGCGGTCAACAGCAGCGCACCGCCATCGCCCGGGCGCTCGCAACCCGCCCCGATATCCTCTTCGCCGACGAACCGACCGGCAACCTCGACGCGAAGTCCGGTCGCGAAGTTATGGCGATCATGGTCGAGGCCGTCCGCGACTTCGGCCAATCCATCGTGCTCGTCACTCACGACCCGATCGTCGCCGCCCACGCCGACCGCGTGATCTTCATCGCCGACGGCACCCCCGTGACGGAATTGAACGACACCATCACCGCCGAAGCGATCGCCTCGACCATGCTCGACATCGACGAACGCGCCGAATCCGCGGTGAGTCGATGAACCCGCTGCGCGAAATTCGAACCAACCCGCGGCAGTTCTTCCCCAGCATCCTCGTCGTCTTCATCGCCGCTCTCTTCGGCACCGCAATCATGCAGGGCATCGCGATCCTGACAGCGTGGCTGTCGTCCGAGAAGATCATCGCCGAGTCCGAGACCGCGCAGAACTTCCTCTCGATGATCGGTGTCACCTTCTTCCTCATCGCTCTCTTCGTCTCCGCGATCGTCATCGCGAACACGTTCTCGATCATCATCGCCGGTCGCAGCCGCCAGCTGGCTCTGCTGCGCCTCATCGGGGCGTCGTCGAAACGGCTGCGCAGGGCCGCCTCGGTGGAGGGCCTGATCATCTCCGTCCCCGCCGCGGTGCTCGCATTCGCGGCGTCGACCGGGCTGGCGAAAGCGGCCCAGAATTATCTGGGCAACGCCATCACCGAGGAGGTCGCCCTCCTCACCCCGACCATGGCTGTTCCAGCGCTCGCCACGATCATCGTGACCTGGCTGTCGGCGTACCTGGGCGCGCGCCGCATCACGGGGATCTCACCGATCGAGGCGACCTCGCAGGCGGTGGAGCTCCGGCCCGAGGATGCCCGGGCCTCACTCGGCGGACTCACCGCCTCGCTGATTCTGCTGTCCATGGGGCTGACGTTCCTCGTCAATTCCGTGATCGGGGCCGCCGATCATCGGATCAGCGTAATCAGCGTGGTGCTCACCGCATTCGGCTCGAGCCTGACCTTCCTCGGCGTCATCATCGGCCATCCGTGGATCCTGCCGCCCCTGCAGTCGGCGATGGGCTGGCTGTGCGGACGCACCGCGGTGTCCCGGTTGGCCGCCTCGACGATCGCCCGCCATCCCACCCGGAACGCGCGCACGGTCATCGGACTCGTCATCGGCATCACGCTCATCGTCATGTTCGCCACCGCCATGACCACCTTCCGTGATCAGCTGCTGCGGTATGCCAGGTCGCTCGGCGAGGAAGGGTGGGGCGGCCTCGAAGACGCGCTGGCCACCGTCATCGACAAGTCGATGCTGTTCGCGTTGGCCCTCATCCTCTTCTCCGTGATCATCGCCGTCATCGGCGTCGCGAACACACTCATGCTCTCCGTGCGTCAGCGCACTCAGGAGATCGGGCTGCTCATGGCGCTCGGCCAGACCCCGAAGCGCGTGCGTCGGATGATCACAGCCGAAGGCCTGCAGCTGAGTCTGACAGCCTGCGCGGTCGCCGTCCCGCTGGGCATCGGCTTCGGCTGGGTCGGCGCGCTGACCCTGCTCTCGCCCCTGCTTGGCCTCTTCGCGCCGAGCGTGCCCTGGACGGTTGTCATCGCCGTCATCGTCGGCACCCTCATCGCCGTGTTCATCGCCAGCCGCGAACCCGCCCGCGCGGCCACCTCGATCAGTCCCGTCGAGGCGCTCGAAGCCGTGTGAGGTGCGGGTGCTGCGGATGGCTACCGCCGAGGCGTAGGGCAAGGCCGCGGCGAGCAGCCCAGTTTGAGGTGAGTAGCCCTGTTTCAAACATGGGCTATTCAACTAAGACTGTGTAGAACTGTCGTCCGGGCTGAATCGAGCTCTGCGCGTCAGTCGATTTCGATGACGGTTCCGTTCGACCCGTCGACGCGGACGCGCTGGCCGGAGGTGAACCGGCTCGTCGCGTCGCGCACGGCCATGACGGCGGGCAGTCCGAGTTCTCGAGCGGTGACCGCTCCATGTGAAAGTGCTCCGCCGCTTTCGGTGATCACCCCGCCGGCCTGGTAGAACAGGGCGGTCCATGCCGGGTTCGTGGTGCGCGCGACGAGGATCGCTCCGTCGGGGAATGATGAGAAGTCAGCGGGGGAGTGGACGACGAAGACCTCACCTTCGACGGTCCCCGGACTGCCCGCGGTGCCGGTGATGTGGTCGCTGTCAGCGTCGACTGCGGCTGCTGCTTTGCCGTACTCCCATTCGGGTGTGCGATCGACCGCAGCATGGTAGGCAGCCTTGTTCTGTGCGGCGATCTCTGTGAGGCTCGTCAGAGCGGATCCTGTTCCCGTGGTGCCTGTGACCGGGCTCGTTGAGGCGCGGGTTGCGGCAGCGTCGGCGGTGTCCACCTCGCGGTCCGCGGCGTCGGTGGCGCCCAGGTCGCGGTTCGCGGCGTCGGTGGTGTCCACCTCGCGGTCCGCGGCGTCGGCACGGATCGCTGTGTCGAGGTGCTCGAAGTCGATGAAGTACACGTCCGAGGCCTCAACGAGGACCCCGGCATCGACGAGCCTGCCGCCGAGCTCCTTCAGCGCACGCCGCATCGGCAGGGTCAGCCGCGTCGTCTGATAGTGCTCGAGGTCATCGAGTGCCGTGTAGGTTCGGGCCAGACGGATGACTTCCTGGACGAGATAGCGCAGCTTCTCAGGTGCCGCATTGACGACGGCGAGTTCGGTCTCTGCCTGCACGATCTTGCGCTCCATATCCGTCATCGGCGCGGACGCGGCCCCTGTGCCCGAACCCGACTCCGGCGAGCCGATTGTCGCAGCGGCCGAATGGTCTCCACCACCCGCTGGACTGGCCCCGGCGTCCGAAGCCTCTGTCTCGGCCACGGTCCGTGCGGCGAGCAGACGGATCTGATCGAGCACGATGTGCGGAGCCTCGACCCACGTCGGATGGTAGGCGTCGAAGTCGAGTTCACGGTGTCCGTGCTGCTCGAGGAACCGGTCGAAGGATGCTTTGAACTGCGGGAACCTCTCCAGCTCCGCGACCCCGGCCTCACCATGGTGGGCCTCGAGCGCAGTGAGCAGATCAGCATCGGCGGCGACAAGCTGCGAGAGCTCGCGCAGCTCGGCGTTGACCTGTGACGTCTTCGTCTCCGTCGACGCCATGAGGCGTTCGAACACGACCTGTGCCTGATCCTCGTCGAGAGCGAGCGAGAGCATGTGCTGCAGAGCCGCATAGAGTGTGCCCTGGGTCAGCGAGATCGCGATGTTCGGCCGGAAATACTCGGTGCCGAGGTCACTGATCGCAATGACGTGATCCCACACCTGTGCCAGTGACTTGTCTTCCAACGGCTCGTTCGACAGGCGACCGATCCCGATGAGATACGTGTCGAGATCACGCATCCACTGCACCGGCAGCTCCTGCACCCACCCGAACTGCCGAGCGATCTGGGGCAGCGACTCGGTGATCGTCTCGACGCTGGAGAGCATGTTCGTCGGCAGCCGACCGGCGTAGAGATCGACTGCGGTCTGATTGCCGTAGATATAGAAGTCGCGCATGACGAACCATTTGTCGTCGAACGGCGGCCGCCCCATGAGATCGAAACTGTGATTGAGCGAATGATGGAAGCCGGCCTCCACGAGATCCCAGGTCAGCGGTGTCACCGGGGTGGGGAAGCGCTCCGCGGACTCATCGCGGGTCCACCGCGGAGCCACCCGCGTGATCGGCCGCGACTGCAGCAGATAGAGATCGCCGTCATGCAGCGCCCATTCGATGTCTTGAGCGAACCCGAAATGGTTCTCCGCGGCCACCGCGAGCTCGGCGACCTGTTTCGCCTGCGCCGTCGTCAGCGCCGGACGCGTGCGCTGTTCCGCGCCGAGGTCGACGACCGTCGTCCGCGCGCCGCCTCCCTCACCGAGGCGGCCGCCCCCGACGTCGTGACCGCACCCGTCGCCAGCGCCAGTGCCGAAGCCGTCGCCCGCGCCGTTCCCACCGCCGGTCATGACGAGCGCGGTGGGCTTCTCGGCGATCTCGGCTGCGACCTGCTCGCCGGTTTCCCTGCGGACCCGGAATTCGTCGACCGGTTCCTCCCCGCCGACGACCGTTTCGCCGAGACCGAAGGCCGCGTTGATGAGCACCTCGTCGGTGTTGCCGCGCACCGGGTCGACGGAGAACGCGACTCCAGCGGCTTCGTCGGCGCTGACTGAGACCATGAGCTGGACGACCACGGCCATCTTCGCCTCAAGCTGATCGACGCCGAGCTGCCGGCGGTAGCGGAAGGCGTGCTCGTTCCACAGTGAGGCATAGCAGTCGCGCACCGCCTCGGCGATGGCTGCGGTTCCACGCACGCCGAGGTAGGTGTCGTGCTGCCCGGCGAACGCTGCACCCGGCAGGTCCTCCATCGTGCCCGAGGACCGCACTGCCACGGCCTGCCCGGTCAGTCCCGCCTCGGCAACGGCTCCGTCGAATTCGGACAGCCACGCATCGGGGAACGGGGTGGCACGGATGAGGTCGGCGATCGCCTCGGCGGGAGAGTCGGTGCCGATGAGCTCGGCGATCCGTGACTGCAGCGGTGCGATGAACTGGGAATAGGCGTCGGCGGTGACGATGAAACCGCCGGGCACGGGCAGGTTCTGCGCGGACTTCGCCAGGCTGGCGCCCTTGCCGCCGGTGCGGGCCAGATCGGTGGCGAGGGGATCGGTGAAGCGGAGTGTGAGGCTCATCGGGGCTCCTTCGGGTCTGCGGTTCACGACACTGTTCATCGGGTGTGGTGCGGTTCGTCGAGGGTGGTGCGTTTGAGAGGTCGGTGCGGTTGAGAGGGTGATGCGGTCGTTGGGTCGGTGGGGTTGAAGGGACGGTGCGATGGGTGGCTTGCCGGGGTTCACGGTCGGATGCGGCGGACTCCCAGCAGCAGCCAGCCGAGCACTCCGCTGAGGACACCTGCGCCGATGACCGCGGGCCAGAAGAACGCCGCGATGATCAGTACCGGTACCCAGACCATAACCGCTGCGAAGCCCGCGAGGATGCGAAAGAATGTGACAGTATTGCGACCGTCCGCGCGTGACCCGGCGACCGCGGCGGCCACAAGGATCGGGGCGAAGAGCCACAGAGCCAAGAATCCGACCCACCTGATGACGGGATAGGTGCGCGGTGTCGTGGGGACATTCGCCGAGGTGGGGCCGCCGTCCGCCTGGCCCGCACCGGTAGGGCGGTCGCCGTCGGGAACGGCGGATCCGACCTCATTCTGCAGCTTGAGAAACGCCTGCGCATAGCTCGCCGAGGCGCCCGGAGTCCTCCGCGCC
This sequence comes from Brevibacterium sediminis, assembly GCF_024895295.1. NCBI lineage: Bacteria > Bacillati > Actinomycetota > Actinomycetes > Micrococcales > Brevibacteriaceae > Brevibacterium > Brevibacterium sediminis. Next base: position 43,719 of record NZ_JAHQRN010000004.1, read on the forward strand.
CGGTCGAGGGCACGGGCTTCGACAGCGGCGAACGTCGTTTCGTCCGGGCAGTTCACCGACACATCGTCAAGGGCGGCACCCATCGCCGAGGCGACCGCCGCCTCCCATTCTTTGTCCTCCCTGCCGTCGCGGTCGGGAATCGTGACCGCGCGACCGCGGACCACCTCGGCGCGGGAGCGGAACCGATCCGGGGTCGAATAGAACAGGCCCACGGGGATGACCTCGACGTCGATGCCGTCTTCGATGAGGGCACACGCGATCCGGGCAGCGCCGGACTTGTACGGCTGCGGACGGTGGCCCCACTCGCTGCTGGCCTCGGGGAAGATGCCGAGGTCACCGCCTCGGCGCAGGTGGGCGAGTCCTGCCTCGACGGGGCTGGCCACGGAGGCGGGATCGAGTCCGTAGCGCTCGACGTCTTTGGGACGGACCACGGGGATGCCGGCAATGAAGAGGCGGAGGAACCAATGGCGCAGCAGCTGGATCGAGACGAGGAACTGAGCGTGCGGGAACGCTGCTAGCACCTGGTGGCCATCGATCGCGCCGTTGCGGTGGCTGGCGATGATGAGGCGCGGTCGCCGGGCGGGACCTCCGTCGGGCGCGGAAGGAGAGTCAGCGGATGCGGCGGGACGGCCGGCACCTGAGGCGGGGGTCGCCTCGGCGGGAGATGATGCCGACTTCGGTGGCTGGGAATCCGGGCTCGAGCTGAGGTCGAGCACGCGGATGCGGCCGAAGTACACGGTGCGCATGGCCGCGTTGATGATCCGGTGGCGCAGGCTCAGTGAGGCATCGCTCATGACACCAGTTCACCACAGGTCCGGGTGGGATGGGACGTCCTGGCTATGCAATCGACGGTCGGCCAGGACAACCGCGGGTCTCGGCTGTCGCGGCTTAGTCCATTCGTTCCGGATTTTGTTATAGGTTTCTCTGAAATGTACAGCGAGGAAAGTGAGCATTTCAGAGAGACCAGTCCCAATGTCCGCCCGCCGGCGTCTAGGGCGTGTGGGGGAGTGCGGCAGGCCTCGGGGAGCCTGTGACGTCAGCCGGTCGCACGGGGTGCACCGCGGCGAATGGCCCCGTTTGAGGTGCATAGCCCGTGTTTGAAACGGGGCTATTCAGCTCAAACCGTGTAGTGCTCAGTTGCGGCGGTGAGCGGGGACGCAGCAAGCCGCTGAGAGTCAGAAGTCGGCAACCACCGTGTATGATGCAAGACGCCTTGAAGTCAACGCTGTGGGAGAACGGAGAACCGATGCCGATGGTTGGAACAGTGGGAATGATGAGTGCGGTGTCGATGGCCATCTACGCGTGCATCATGCTGCTGATGTTGGCTGTGCTGATCGTCGGCCTCATGGTGCTGCTCAAGCTCAACCGTCGACTTGGCGAGGACAACCTCGAGCGGGCAAAGGCGAAGAAAGCCGCGGAGGATTCCGCAACGGATAGCCCCGTTTGAGGCGCATAGCCCGTGTTTGAAACTGGGCTATTCGACTCCAAGTGGGCCGCAACGGGTCCGTCCCAACTTTAGGTACAGGATTCTCTGAATTGCACAGCGAAGATAGTGAGCAATTCAGAGAAGACAGTACCAATGTCCGTCTGCCGGCAGCTAGGGCATGCGGGGAGTGCCGTAGCCCTCGGATGACCCGTGACCTCAGTCGCGGCGGTGAGCGAAGTCGCGGCGGAACTCAGCCGCGACGAAGTGCGAAGACGCGGCGGAATTCAGTCGCGGCGGTGAGCGGAGACGCAGCGGCGGCGGTCGACGCGCATGACTCGGCCGCGGTTGCGCAGTCGACGCTGAACGCAGTCCGGCGGTCCCTCGAAATCCGGTCGCGGAGTGCGAGAGACGGCAGCAGGTTTGTGCTCGAGGGCGAATGAATCGGCCTCCCATTCCGGGGCGCGTCGCGCACCGAACTCAGAAGTTTCGATGAACGACCGGAACTCCGCGACCAGGCGCTCCTGCATGTCATAGAGGCTCTCATCGTTGCCTGGGTAATCGAGGAGGACTTCAATGGCCTCCCCGGCGACGACGATCCGCGCGAAGAGCCGACGCTCGTCTTCGGTATCGCGGAGCATCGCGATGCTGTCCCACTCGTGATCGGCGAACATCGCGAGAACGATCGGAGTGACGACCTTCTCGCAGAGGACATCCTGCGTGAGTTCGATGCGGTCCATGTGTCCCACCATAGGTGCTCAGTCGTCGGGAGTTCGAAGGCGTCTCGGAGTTTTGCGGAAACCGCGGCCGATCTGCGGTATGCGGCAGACTTCGTGCGGTTCCACGCCAATGCTTCCGCGACCGCGACGACGACGGCACCGCAAAGACTGGGACGAAGACGGCACCGCATAGAATTGACCCCATGCCGCGCAGTCCGCTTCCGCCCCGAGAAGGAATCTCGGCGACCGCGCTGCGCGCCCCCGGCGGCAAGGCCACCCATGCGAAGAATCACCTGCCCGTTCCCGATTCGATCGGTCAGTGGCTCGAATCCGAATTCCCCGAAGCGGCCCCCGATTCCCGACGGGCGCTGCTGACAGATGGGGACATGCGCGACGAGGCGGGGCTCCCGGTGGCCTGGGACGATCCGGTCATTCCCGGCGGGTTCTACTTCTTCCACCGTCCGGTCCCGCCCGAAGAGCGAATCCCGTTCGAGGTCGGGATCGTCTTCGAGGACGATGACCTCCTCGTCGTCGACAAACCCCATTTCCTCGCCAGTACCCCGAACGGACGATTCGTCCGCGAATGCGTCGTCACTCGTCTGCGCGTCGACCTCGGCCAGCCCGATCTCGTCGCCATCCACCGCCTCGACCGGATCACCGCCGGACTGTTGGTCCTGTCGAAACGGCCCGAGACGCGCGGCCGTTACCAGCGCCTGTTCCAAGACCGACGAGTCAGCAAAACCTACCGTGCCCTGGCGCCGGCCCCGCCGCCAGAGCTCGGATTCCCGCTCGTCCGCGAATCGCGCCTGGTCAAACCCGTCGGCGGACGCCAGGTGCACGAAGTCGCAGGGGAGCCGAATGCGGTCAGTCGGATCCGACTGCTTCGGACCATCACCCCACCGGACGGCGAGCCATCGCGAGGTGACACGGATACCTTGCCGCCACCTCGGCGAGGTGGAGCTGACGGTGCCCCGTCCGAACGGGCGGGGGACGGAAACGAAGCACCACCTCGGCGAATTGATGCGATTGCCGAATACGAGCTAAGTCCGGTCACGGGCAAGACGCACCAGCTGCGGGTGCACATGAACGCGCTCGGGCTGCCCATCCTCGGTGATCCGGTCTACCCGGTCGACCTCGCCCCGGACCCCTACGACTTCTCATCACCGCTGCAGCTGTTGGCCGCGGAGATCGCCTTCGATGATCCGCTGAACGGGCTGAGCCGACGATTCGAGAGCGGACTCGAACTCGAACCCGCCGCAGTCAGCTCCGATCCAGGCGAAACCCGGTAGCCTGGTGTTATGAGTCCACATGCCCCCGGATGCACATCAGAGGCCATCGTCGCCCTTGTCCGCACCCGCATCACCGACGGTGAATACCCGGCAGGAAGCCCGGTCCGCGATGGTGCCCTGGCCAAGGAATTCAACGTTTCGCGCAACACCGCCCGCGAATCGCTGAGCTTGCTGCGCCACGCCGGGCTGCTCACTCAGGAACCCAACCGGGGCTTCTTCGTCTCCACCTTCGGCATCGACGAACTCAAGGACCTCTACCGCGCGCGCCGGGTTTTCGAGATCCGCGCCGTCCAGGAATCCCAGGACGCCACCGACGAGGCGATGGCCGCCGTCGAAGCCTCCGTGGTCCGGGCCGAAACCGCACCGAAGAACGAAACCTGGGCCGATGCGCAGGAGCACTCGGCATCGTTCCACCGTGCGATCGTCGGCCTGCTGGGTTCACCGCTGCTCGACGAGTTCTACCTCAATCTCATGGCCCGACTGTCGACGACGTTTTCGCGCTCGCCCGAACCCGGCAAGTACCACTCGCACTGGGCGAACCCGCACCGGGACATCCTTGAGAAGATGAAATCCGGGGACCGGCAGGGCGCCGAAGGACTGCTGCGCATCCACCTCGACGATTCCGAAGCCTCGACCCTCGACCTCGCACGGTCAGTGGGGGAGGGGCGCTGAAGGGTCCAGGGCAGTGGCCCTGAGCATGGGCGTGCAGGGGATTTTGCTCGCTCACGGGCGCAGGAATCTATTCACCGGGTCCAGCGACTCAGGAAATCAGCCTGCTGAGAGAGATCGACGGCTTCGAGTCTGACTCCCGAACGAGGGGCATCGACGTAGGCGAACCGTCTGCCGTATTTGCGACCGTCGAAGACAGGCTCAGTTCCGGCCTCGGCCCAGTCCGCGAGCGTCCGATCAAGGCACGACGACCAGAACCCCAAGTGATGAAAGTGCGGGGACTGGGCCTCCCACGGGGATCCGGCGACGCTGCTGATGAGTTCGATGTGAGGTTCGGTCTCCGAAAAGGCGATCGAGTACGGCCACTCACCGATTTCACTGTGGAGCGGTTCGCCGAACCGCACTCCCAACAGTTCAGTGAGCTCTTCGGCAGCGGCCGGAAGGTCGGGAACGGTGAAACAGAAGTGATAGAGACTCGGATGGTCAGAATGCGAGTGATCCGACGGTGGAGTCTGAGATGAACGAGTTGGATCAGGCATCTCAATTCCTTTCTCAGCGGTGTGACGGTTCTGCGAACGATGCCGCGGAAGCGGGAAGCGACCGCTTCCGAGTGATGGTGAGCGCTGTGAGGATGATGACGAACACTGCCCCGCTCGTCCAGACCAGGGGAGTCGTCGATCCCGACCGCGCAAGCATCAGTCCACCAGCGGCCGAGCCGAGTGCCATCCCGGCATTGAACACGGTGACCAGGATCGATTGAGCCTGATCGACCAGTGGACCCGCTGCTCTCGCGCAGGCAGTCTGGAAAATGGTGGGAGCGCTGCCCAGCCCGATTCCCCAGAACACCGCAGAGACCAGGAGCGGCAGTGTCGACTGTGCAGCGATGAGCACAATGAACCCGAGGGTGAACGAGACCATCGCGATCACCGTGACCGATCGCAAGTGGGCGTCGATGACTGCTCCGGTGATGAAGAGTCCGACGATCGCGGCCAGACCGAGGACGAGCAGAAAGACGCTGACCGGCACTGTGCTCACAGTGTCGCGCAGGTGGGGTGCGACGAACGTGTAGACATTCATATGTCCCGCTTGGAAGAGACCTGCGCAGATGACGATGACGAGGAATCCCGGGACACGGAACGTCGTGTGCAGCGGTTGTCTGGTCGATCGGCTCGCCGCGATCGATGGCAGCAGCCACCAGCAGAGAACGGTGAGAGCAACCCCGATGCCGGCGATGATGAGGAAGACAGTGCGCCAATTCGTCAGTTCTCCCAGCGCGGTGCCGAGCGGCACACCGATCGCCAACGCCAGGGGAATCCCGCCCATCGCGATCGACAGAGCGCGCCCCTGTCGTTCTTCGGGCACCAGGCGCATGGCGAACCCGGCCAAGAGCGCCCACTGCAGTGCGGCGGCCGAACCTCCGAGGACACGGGCCGCGAACGCCAGCGGGTAGAACGCAGATGCAGCGGTGAGCAGGTTCGCCGCGGCGACGACGGCAATCGTGGAGATGATCAGCCCGGTCCGTGACAGCCGAGAGGTCAGGGTGACGAGCGGGATCGCTGCGATCATCGATGCTCCGGCATAGGCGGTGAGCAGCTGTCCGGTGGCAGCATCGCTGATTCCCATGCTGTGCCCGACGGCGGGCAGAAGACCCGCCGGCACGGTCTCGGTGAGCATGGTGACGAAACCTGCTGCGGCCAGGAGAAGCAGCTGAGGGAGGGAGCTGGTGCGCTGGGGAGTCTGTGACATCTCGGATGACCTTTCACAGAAGCGGTCCGTAGAACGGCGGTCACCGTCGAGACTAGAAAGCAGCATCGGCAACGGCCTCACCGAAGCTGCGATACCCGTCAGCGGATATCCGATGGCACCGAAGCGACGATTGCCTCTCGCACCTTCTCGATCACAGCGTCTGGTGCTCTCCGTGTCAGGCGGGTCGCGACGAAGAGAGTATTCAGTGGTGCGACTTCGGGAGAGCGCAGGATGATCAGCTCTCCTCGGTCGAGTGGTGTGCGGACGAGGTAGTCGGGCAGCACCGTAATTCCGGCACCCGCTCGGGCAAGGCCGAGCAGTGTGCGCAGGTCGGGTGCGGTGACCAATGGAGTCTCTGCGGAGGGGCGATGGCCGAACACGGTTCGCCAATAGCGGCGGATGATCGGCAGCTCCGGGCCGTAGCTGAGCAGCGGAATCGACTCGAGGTCTCCTTCGGCCTTCTCCGACCAGTCCGGATGGGCGACGAGGAAGAACTCCTCGTCGTAGATCGGTTGGGAGGACAGGTCGGAACCGCGCACCGGCAGGGAATTGACGAGTACGTCGATGGTGCCGTTCCGCAGGTCGTCGACGAGGTCATCGGCGTGGCCGAACCTCGTCGATATCTTCACTCCGCCTGGCAGACGGTGTGTCAGATTCGGCAGAATCACCGCGGAGAGGAACTCCGCCGGCCCACCGAGGAAGACCGTTCGCTCTCCGGCCTCTTCAGGGTGGTCGACGGCCGCGGCCAGCCCGTCGACCGGTCGGGAGATCCGGGCCACGAGGGCCTCGCCGCGCTGTGTGGGACGCACACCTGTGGAACTGCGTTCGAGGAGGCGGTACCCGAGGGAGCGCTCCAAGCGGGCGATCTGTTCGGACACGGACGACTGCGCCACCCCGAGTTCGTCGGCAGCAGCCGAGATCGAACGGGCGCGTGCGACCGCGAGAAACAAGCGCAGCGCATCCCAGGAGATCTTCATGGCACCAGGCTACAGAGGCTGTGGCCGGTGAACGCGAAAACGACTCTACTGCTGTGTAGCCAGTCTCACAGTGCCCGGTGCTTGAACCCATAGCGGTCGACTCTCTCGCTCCGATAGCATTGAGCCACCGTATCTTCGCGTCGAAAGGCTGTCTTCATGGGAAACCCTGAGCAGGAATCACAGGCCGCAAACGATCCGTTCTCGCTGACGGGACTCACGTATGACGATGTCCTCCTCCTGCCAGGCGACACCGATGTCATCCCTTCCGAAGCCTCCACCGCCTCCCGGCTGACCAAGGAGATCGAGCTCAACATCCCGCTCGTCTCCGCGGCGATGGACACCGTGACCGAATCCCGGATGGCGATCGCCATGGCCCGCATCGGCGGCCTGGGCATCATCCACCGCAACCTCTCCGCCGAGGATCAGGCGAACCAGGTCGACTACGTCAAGCGCTCCGAATCGGGCATGATCAACGACCCGCTGACGATCACCCCGGACAAGACTCTGGAAGAGCTCGACGAGATCTGCGGCAAGTATCGCATCTCCGGACTGCCGGTCGTCGATGAGAACAATGTGCTCGTCGGCATCGTGACCAACCGCGACCTGCGCTTCGTCACCCGCAGCGAATTCCCCACACGCACCGTCGCCGAGACGATGACGAAGATGCCGCTGGTCACCGCGCCCGTCGGCGTGGCTGCCGAGAAGGCGTTCGAGCTGCTCGCCGAACACAAGGTCGAGAAGCTGCCCCTCGTCGATGACAACAACGTCATCCAGGGCCTCATCACCGTCAAGGACTTCGTCAAGACCGAGGAATATCCGCTCGCGACCAAGGACGACGAAGGCCGCCTGCGCGTCGGTGCCGCCGTCGGATTCTACGGCGACGCCTACGAACGTGCAGGACTGCTCGCCGAGGCGGGAGCCGACGTCCTCGTCGTCGACACCGCCAACGGCCACGCCCGCGGAGTCACCGAAATGATCAAGAAGATCAAGTCGGACCCGGCGTTCTCCGCCGTGCAGATCATCGGCGGAAACGTCGCCACGAAGGAAGGCGCGCAGGCGCTCGTCGAGGCCGGAGTCGACGCCGTCAAGGTCGGCGTAGGACCCGGATCGATCTGCACCACCCGCGTCGTCGCCGGTGTCGGCGTCCCGCAGGTCACTGCCGTCCACCTTGCTGCACAGGCCGCTCAGGCCGCCGGGGTGCCGGTCATCGCCGACGGCGGTCTCCAGTACTCCGGTGACATCGGCAAGGCCCTCGTCGCCGGTGCCGATACCGTCATGCTCGGCTCTCTGCTGGCGGGATGCAACGAATCGCCGGGCGAACTCATCTTCGTCAACGGTAAGCAGTACAAGGCCTACCGCGGCATGGGTTCGCTGGGCGCGATGGCCCCGCGCAAGGGCAAGTCGTATTCGAAGGACCGCTACTTCCAGGCCGATATCGCCACCGACACCGACCTCATCCCCGAGGGCATCGAAGGCCGAGTCGCCTACCGCGGTCACCTCAAGCAGGTCGCCCACCAGCTCACCGGAGGCCTGCGCCAGACGATGTTCTACGTCGGCGCGCGCACCGTCGGCGAGCTCAAGGCCAAGGGCAAGTTCGTCCGCCTGACCACGGCAGGGCTGAAGGAAAGCCACCCGCACGATATCCAGATGACCGTCGAGGCCCCGAACTACGTCGTGAAGTGACGTAGGCAGGCACATCTGACGGAGATGCCTCTGGTCGATGAGAAGCCGCAGCTTCCGCGTTTGAGCGGAGGCTGCGGCTTCTTGCGTGTGCGGTCGGCTGAGGGCACGGGGCGAATTCCTGGCTGTTCAACGGAAATCTGTGACTCTGCAGTGCCTGAGCAAATTGTTGGGTCGATCCACGGTGTTCTGCGGTCTGAAACCACCGTGGATCGACCCAACAAATCGCGGTCACCCGGGCGCCCTTGGTCTCACGATGCTGGATGACACACCCCGATGTGACGAATGCCACTCGCCCATTTTCCGGCCGATGCATCCGTAGTGCGAACGGCCGTCTTGCCGTGTGAACGCTGGGAAGCGGGGCATCGTCCTTGGTGAGGGGTCTACTTCCGTAGTCATCGAATCCGCCCGGAGGCTCTTCGGGAACAAAAGAACTTAGGGTAGGTTTCCCTAATGCGAGCCGCGCTTCGCGGTGCGCATCATCGAAGGAGGAAACCTCACAGTGACGACTTCTCTGCTCTACGACACCGAAGCGACACCCACTTCAGCACCCCTTCAGACTCCCGAAATTCCCCACCCGGACGCCGCCGGCACCGTCAGCGATCGTGGCGCCCACACCGATGCCCTCCTCGGCGCCCACAGCGCAGACGAGTACACATCGCTCATGCACGACGTCGTCGACATCCTTGGCGAACGGTTCCGCACAACTGAGCGCGCCGCCTCGGCGAAGGATCGCTCCGGACTGCAGGCCGCCGTCGACGCCGTCGACCTCGACACCGCAGGCGTCGGCAACGCCGAAGCCCTGCGCGAGGTCGACGCTCTCTACGCCGACAATGCCGTGTGGTTCCACCACCCCAGCTACGTCGCCCACCTCAACTGCCCGGTCGCCGTGCCCGCCGTCGCCGCCGAAGCGATGCTCGCCGCCATCAACACCTCGGTCGACACCTACGACCAATCCGAGGTTGCCACCCTCATGGAGCGCCGCCTCATCGACTGGACCTGCGGCCACCTCGGCTTCGCCGGCGGCGACGGAATCTTCACCTCCGGAGGCACCCAGTCGAACCTCCAGGCACTGTTCCTCGCCCGCGAAAACGTCCTCGCCGAGGCAGCGGGACACGTTGAGGCCAATGACGCCGAATCCCGCCGAGGCGGCCCTGACCTGGGCGCGCCCAACCGCCGCGACCTGCTGTCCCGGCTGCGGATCCTGGCCACCGACCAGGCCCACTTCTCAGTGTCCCGTGCGGCATTCCTCCTCGGTCTCGACGCCGAGGCGGTCGTGACCGTCCCGACCGATCGGTCCGGCCGCATGGATGCCGAAGCACTCAATGCCAGCCTGCTCGCGATCCAGGCGAACGACCAGATCCCCATGGCCGTCGTCGCCACCGCCGGAACCACCGACCTCGGTGTCATCGACCCGCTCGAGACCATCGCCGAGGTCTGCGAATCAGCGAACGTGTGGCTGCACGTCGACGCCGCATACGGCGGCGGACTGCTCTGGGCCCCACAACGCGCCCACCTGCTCGACGGGATCTCCAGGGCCACCTCGGTGACCATCGACTTCCATAAGACGTTCTTCCAGCCCGTGTCCTCATCGGCCCTGCTCATCAGGGACGCGAGCCTGTTCGCGCCGACGATCCACCACCACGACTACCTCAATCCCGAAGCCGAAGCGCAAGAAGCCGACGCCGAACCGAACCAGGTCGACAAGTCCCTGCAGACCACCCGCCGCTTCGACGCGCTCAAGCTCTGGACGACGCTGCGCGCCCGCGGAGCAGGGGAGATCGGATCGATGCTCGACGCCGTCTGCGACCTCGCGACCGACGTCCGGGCGCTGCTCGAGGACCAGGCGGACTTCGAAGTGCTCGGCGCCTCGGACCTGTCCACGGTGCTCTTCAGATTCACCCCGGCGACCGCGGACCAGGTCACCTGCGACGAACTCGTCCCGCTCATCCGCCGAGTCCTCTTCCGCTCCGGCCGCGCCGCCATCGCCCGCACCGTCATCGACGGCACGCCGTGGCTCAAACTCACCCTGCTCAACCCCGACACCCGCATCGACGACGTCACCGCCGTGCTCGACCTCGTCCGTGCCACCGGGCACGGCATCCTCGCCGGCCGGGACCTCGAGGACGCAGCGACAGAAGGAGGCGCAGCATGAGCGCAGATTCCACACACGTTCACGACATCCTCGGCGTCGGCATCGGACCCTTCGGACTCGGCCTGGCCGCACTGTCGGAACCGCTCGACGACGTCGACGCGATCTTCCTCGACCAGCGCCCCGAATTCCGCTGGCACCCGGGCATGATGATCGAAGGCTCGACCATCCAGGTGCCGTTCCTCGCCGACCTCGTCACCATGGCCGACCCCACCTCGCCGTACTCGTTCCTCAACTTCCTCAAGGAGCGCAAGCGGCTCTACCCGTTCTACATCCGCGAATCCTTCTACCCCCTGCGCGCCGAATTCGACGAATACTGCCGGTGGGTCGCCGCCCAGCTGGATACGCTGCGATGGAACCGCCGCGTCGTGTCCGTGACCAGGGACGACGGTGTGTACACCGCCCTGGCCGAGGTGGTCGATGACTCCGGTTCGATCGTGACGACCGAGACCTACCGCGCTCGGCATCTCGTCCTCGGGGTGGGAACGCAGCCGGTGCTGCCACCTGCGCTGCAGGGGCTCGGGGGCGATGTCGACGACTCGCCCGCTGTCGGCCCGGACGGTGCCGCCGGCTTGCCCGCTGCCGGCCCGCTCATCCACACCGCCGATTATCTCGAGAACCGCGAAGCGCTGCTCGACTCGGGGGCGATCACGATCATCGGCAGCGGCCAGTCCGCCGCTGAGATCTACCGTGACCTCGTCGACGACGCAGAAGACCGCGGAGTGCGCCTGGACTGGGTGACCCGCTCGCCGCGGTTCTTCCCGATGGAGTATACGAAGCTCACCCTAGAGATGACCTCCCCGGAGTACACCGACCACTTCCGGGCCCTGCCCGATGAACTGCGCGAACGTGTCGGCCGGGAACAGCGCACGCTGTACAAGGGCATCTCCGCCGACCTCGTCGACGACATCCACGACACTCTCTACCGACTCAGCCGCGGCGGGCGGCAGCTGCTGACGAACCTCGTCTCCGAAGCCGAACTCGAAACCGCCGAGATTGATCCGATCAGCGGCGAATACCTGCTCGGCTTCCGCAACACGGCACTGGACAAGACGTTCACTCGGCGGTCCGGATCCGTGGTCGCCGCCACCGGATACAAATCGCAGGTCCCGGACTTCCTCAGCCCGCTCGGCGACGACATCCGTCTGGACTCCCGAGGCCGCCTCGACGTCAGCCGCCACTACACGATCAACGACGAAGGAACCATCCACGTCCTCAACGGCGAAGAGCACACCCACGGCGTGACCGCCCCCGACCTCGGCTTCGGCCCGTGGCGGGCCTCGGTGGTGCTGGCCGCAGTGACCGGCCGGGAACCCTATCCGATCGAACGGACCATCGCCTTCCAGACCTTCGGGATCCCGGCCGACGAATCCGATGCCGTGCCCGATGCCGCCTTCGCACTCGACGACTCCAAGGAGATGTCACACGCATGACCACCGAACTCATCACCAGCCTGACCATCACCGAGGCGGACGAAACCGATCCGACCGATTCTGCTGTTGGTGCGAACGCCGCCGGTGCGCGCACGGACCGCAGTTCGGACGTGAAGCTCACGGCCGCCTCGGCGACAGTGACCATCCGTCCGCTCGACGTCGACCGGGACACCGCCCGGATCCACGGGTGGCTGACCCACCCGCGCGCTCACTACTGGATGATGACCGACCTCGACGAGAACGAGGTCCGGACCTACTTGGATGGCATTCGCGACTCCGCGGACGACGCCGGTTGGGTCGGCTCCGTCGACGGCACCGACTGCTTCTACGTCGAGACCTACACTCCCGACAGCCTCATCCCGCAGAACGTCGTGGCGACCGGGCCCGCGGACATCGGGATGCACCTGCTCGTCGCACCGCCGGCAGGACCGGCCGTGCACGGCCTCACCGACCGCATCATGGCCGAGGTCATCGACTTCTGCCTGAAACCTGTTGACCAGGGAGGACGCGGTGCCGAGCGCGTCATCGTCGAACCCGATGCCAGGAACGATGCGATCATCGAGAAGAACCGAGCTGCCGGTTTCACCCCCATCACCGAGGCGACCATCATGATGGGCGAGATCGAGAAACTGGCGCTGGTCAGTGTGTGCACCCGCGCGGATTTCGAGGCCAGCGCGCTGGCACCGTTCGTCGCAGTCGGTGCTCGGGAGTCGCGCGCGACTGAGACCGGCGAACCGGACAGCGACCAGAGGTCCACCATGTCTCGCACGGGTCGGACGCTCGCAACCCCACCGGCCCCGTACGCCCACCTCAACGGGGATGCGTTCGCCGTCGTGCAGCGCCACCTCGTCGCCAAAGCCCTGTCCGAATTCGCGCACGAACGACTCATCGCACCGGTGAGCCTCGGCGAGGGTGAAGGGGTCGCAGCGAACGGCAGTGCACATCGGGTCGGGGGAGCCGCCTCGGCGAATGGCGAGGGCCAGACCTGGGAACTGAGCATCGACGGCGCCAGCCGATACACGTTCACCGCGCGTGTGCTGCCGCTCGAACACTGGGTGATCGACGAAGCGAGCATCACCCGGTGGCGCGACGGTACCGAGGTGCCGCTCGACGCGCAGGAACTCGTCGTCGAACTCCAAGACGAACTCTCCATCCCGGAAGACCTCATCTCCACCTACCTCGAGGAACTCGCCTCGACCCTGGCCGGGGCCGCGTTCAAACTCGAGGACGCCCGAGCCGGGCGCAGACCCGATGCACGTGCACTCGTCGAAGCGGATTTCCAGACCACCGAGGCGGCCATGACCGAAGGCCATCCGGGGTTCCTCGCGAACAATGGTCGCATCGGCTTCGGTCTCAGTGACTTCCGCAAGTGGGCGCCGGAGAACGGACAGCTCAACCGCATCGAATGGGTGGCAGTGAGGCGTGAACTCAGCCATCTGTCCACGGGCATCGGACTCGACGAGGAGAGCCACCTCGGTGAGGCTCTCAGCGAAGCCGAACGGGATCTCTTCGGGTCCCGGATCCGGGCGGCGGGACAGGACCCTGCGGACTTCCACCTCATGCCGATCCATCCCTGGCAGGCCGACCACCGCCTGGCGATCACCTTCGCCGCGGACATCGCGCGCGGCGATCTTCTGCCGCTCGGGGAAGGGCTCGATAAGCACCAGGCGCAGCAGTCCCTGCGCACGTTCTTCAACCATTCGCGGGCCGGAGCTCCGTATGTCAAGGTCGCGCTCGCCGTGCAGAACATGGGATTCCTGCGTGGGCTGTCGCCGAAGTACATGCGCGACACTCCAGCCATCAACGACTGGGTTGCTGGCTTGGTGGGCTCCGACCCCACCTTCGCCGAGGCGGGCTTCCGAGTGCTGCGGGAGCGCGCCGCACTCGGCTACACCGGTGATGTCTACCACCGGACGAAGGAGACGAACCCGCACCGGAAGATGCTCGCCGCCCTGTGGCGGGAGAACCCCGTCGAGCAGATCGATCCAGGTCAGAAGCTCATCACGATGGCTGCCCTGCTGCACCGGGATCACCAGGGGGTGTCGCTGGCCGGCGAGCTCATCAGCGCATCAGGCCTGAGCACCGCGGCATGGCTGCGCAGCTACCTGCGGGCGTACCTGAAGCCGCTTGTCCATGCGCTGCTGGCCCACGATCTCGTGTTCATGCCGCACGGGGAGAACCTCATCCTCGTCCTCGACGAGCATGTGGTCACCGGGGCATTCATGAAGGACATCGGTGAGGAGGTCGCCGTGCTCGGCCACCGAGAACTGCCTGCCGATGTCGAACGCATCCGTGCAGTGGTGTCGGGGGAGGAGAAGGCGCTGTCGGTGTTTACCGACATGTTCGACGGAGTCCTGCGGCACCTCTCCGGCATCCTCGACGGCGATGGACTGCTGCCGGCCGAGAGATTCTGGGCGATCGTCGCCGAGACCCTCGACGACTACGAAGCGGAGCACCCGGATGATGCGCGCGGTGTCAGCGGCGACGTGGATCTGCGTGCCGACCACTTCGCTCATTCGTGCCTCAACCGGCTGCAGCTGAAGAACACGAAGCAGATGGTCGACATCGGCAACCAAGCCGAATCACTGCTCTACGCGGGCACGATGCCCAACCCGGTGGCTCGCTGAGTCATAGGGGGCCACGCCGACCGCTCACCTGAGCGGCGACCGCTCGTCGCATAACTTGATACAGCGACGGCAACTCGAGCGCTCAGTGAAGGATGACTGAGCCAGTGCGTGCGCTCGCCGCTGCGCTGAGCGGTCGGTGATTCGACGTAGCAGAACATGCCACTCGCCGAGGCGGGACTCCGGAAAGGAGTCCCGCCTCGGCGAGTACGTTCAACGAGTTGATCCGATGGCGGAATCGGAGCCATGTTTATGAGCGCGTCTGCGGGCGATGAGCAGGCCGAGTGACCAGGCCAATGGAATGGGGATCAGCGGTCCGCAGAACAACCAAGTGAGTATCATCGCGACACCGGCCGAGATCCACCCGTCCTCAATGGTGCTCGCCCAGATGGTTACGACAATGCAGAATCCCAGGAGAAGAAGACACACAACTGACACGGCGGCGTAGAGCCAGCGGCCCACTGTGGATTTCGGAATCACTCTGTCCTTCCGCAATCGCGGCGTACTGTGAGATTTGACGATACAGGCAATCTTGTCGAACTCATGTTGATTTTTAAGCGGTTACGGCATAATTCGATAAAGGCATCACCGTCGTAAACCACTCGTTTGGAACACTGCAGAGCCGACCGGAGGCCACTGATATGACTCCCGAGCAGACTTCACTTATCGAACGAATCCGTGCACTCATTGTCGAAGAGCCCGTGGTTCGAGAGGTCTCGATGTTCGGAGGCCGCGCGGTCATGGTCAACGAGAAGATGATCGTCAGTGCTGGTAAGACGGGTGATCTGCTGGCGCGTGTCGATCCCGACTGTCACGACAAGCTCATCGAGCGACCAGAAGCTGCACGGGCCACGATGGGGGCCGACCGCGATATGGGGCCCGGGTGGATCAACGTGAGCGCAGAGTCTGTCCGTGATGGCGAAACCTTGGCGTTCTGGGTCGAGACCGCTTTGGATTTCAACCGGCCCTAAGCCGTGCGGATATTTCGCGCCGAGACCTGATTGTTGCAAACGGTTAGCCCTATTGCGGGGACAGCGCGAATAGAGTGTCCAGAAGCACACAGGTTTCAGTGGTGTGTTCGGATCAGGCAGTCCATCCGTGCGGGATTTCGTGCGACATCTCAAAGGCGACAAACATGCTCAGACTCAGTGCGGCCCTCGCCTCATGCGGTGCCGTCTACGCCGCCTATGTTCTGTTCGACAGCGCCGATTTCGAGGCCGGAACCGTCAACTCCTACCATTCGATGTGCGCGGCTTTCGCATTGATCGCCAGCACGCTCATCATTGCGGCACTGCCTCAGATATCAGCGGCGAGCGTTGCTGTGAAGTCAACAGGGGGCCTTGCCCTTGTTGTCGGTCTGTCGATAGCCGTGGCCGCCTGGTCGATTCCGTCTTCAGATGACTCGGGCTATCTCGGAATCATCACCGTCATGTTCGGGTTGCCAATGCTCGGGCTCTTGTCGGTGGCTGCCGTTCTGGTGGCATTGGGCACACTGATCGCTGAACTTGTCGCATCCAAGGCAACCGGACGGTGACAGGCCAGCACAACTGAGTCCGCCGCGCGAGCGGTTAGTATCATTCCAACGGTTGCCTGTGCGTCGATGCGCAGATTCACGAACCGGTTCTCAGACTCAAAGGTGTGCGCATGGCGAAGCAGAACGATCGGCCGACCCTGGCCACGGTCGCTGCGCGTGCCGGCGTGAGCATCAAAACCGCCTCCCGCGTCCTCAACGGCGAAAAGCACGTTGCCGCCTCGACGGCGGAGAAAGTCGAAGCTGCCGCCGAAGAGCTCGGATTCCGCCTCAACCCCACGGCCAGACGCTTGCGTGCCGGAGGCCGTTCACCCTATATCGGCGTCGTCCTCTCCGCCGCCGGTGATGCCTTCCAAGCCCGTGCGTTCGCAGCAGTGGAAGCCGAGCTCGCAACCCTCGACCTGCGCCCGGTGGTGACCGTGGTCGGAGACGACCCCGACCGGGAGGAAGCCTTCCTCGACGAATGCCTCGCCAACGACCTGACCGGGCTCATCGTCATCCGCGCCCACCCCGAGGCGGCCGAGACCTACGCACGAGCCGCCTCGGCGCCGGGCACTCGAATCGTCTCCCTCGACCCAGCGGTCGAAGGCCCTGGAATCAGCATCGTTGCAGGCGACGATCGTGAGGCGGGACGCCTCGCGGCCGAACAGCTGCTCG
Source organism: Brevibacterium sediminis (assembly GCF_024895295.1). NCBI lineage: Bacteria > Bacillati > Actinomycetota > Actinomycetes > Micrococcales > Brevibacteriaceae > Brevibacterium > Brevibacterium sediminis. Next base: position 60,619 of record NZ_JAHQRN010000004.1, read on the forward strand.
CTCACGGGCACATGGCACTCGGCGTCATCGGCGACCATTCGCCCAGCCTCATCACCACCCGCCGACTGCAGGGAATCCAGGACGCCATCGCCGGCCGCCGCGGCGTCGGCTGGCGCGCCTATATGCGCGAAGACGCCCACGACGAAGCCAGCGCGAAGAACGTCGTCGCCGCCTGGCTCGGTTCCCGCAGCGCACCCGGAGCCCTGATCACCCTGTCCGCCACAGTGACCCAAGGTGCCATCGACGCCTGCCGCCGCCTCGGCGAATGGCCGGCACTGGTCGGCATCGACGATTTCCCCACGGCCGAACTCCTCGATGTCACCGTCGTCGATCGCAACGTCGGATCCCTCGCCGCCGAGGCGGTCCGACGACTCCGGGTCGGTGTCGAACCCAGCGTTGCCGGCGAGGGCGGGGACCGCCTCGGCGAGGGGGATGGCCCGTTTGCGGGGGAGGCGAACCGGCGCGATCGAGTCGACGACGGCGTGCCCGATTTCGACAATGCGCTGTGCGTCATCGCTCGTGGCAGCGGTGAAGAGCCGCCGGACACCCGCTGAAGATTTTTGTCGAAACAGTTGACAGCAGGCGGCGTTCAGCGAATCATATTCAACAGCCTGACAACGTTGTCAGAAAGATTGAAAGGTTCACAATGAGGCACAACCTTAAGTCCCACAAAAAGCTGGCGCTCCTCGGTGCCTCCGTCGCGATCGGCGCTCTTGCGCTCAGCGGCTGCGGCAATCAGAAGGGCCAGGGAAACGACGAGGCCGACAGCGGATCCGGCGGCGACGGGGACGTCACCATCGCGCTGCTGCTGCCCGAGTCGAAGACCACCCGGTACGAGTCGCTCGACAAGCCGAACTTCGAGAAATACCTCAAAGAAGCCAACCCAGACGCGAAGGTCGAATACCGCAACGCCAATCAGGACGCGACTCAGCAGCAGCAACAGGTTGAGGCGGCCGTGACCGAAGGCGTCGACGCCATCGTCCTCGACCCCGTCGACGCTTCCGCAGTCTCATCCGCGCTGTCGAAAGCCGAAGCGAAGAAGATCCCGGTCATCTCCTACGACCGCTTCTTCGAAGGTGCGGATTACTACACCTCGTTCGACAACAAGAAGATCGGCAACCTGCAGGGCCAGGCCGTCCTCGACGGGCTCAAAGACGCCGGCGTCGACCCGAAATCGGGACCGGTCTGGATGGTCAATGGTGATCCGAAGGACCCGAACGCCGCGGACTTCAAGGCCGGCGCCGAAGAGACCCTCAAGGGCGCAGGCGTGGACATCGCCGCCAGCCACGACACTCTCGACTGGAACCCCGACGACGCCCGCCAGTGGGTCGAAGGTCAGCTGCAGGGCAAGGGCGAGAAGCCGATCGCGATCTACTCTGCCAACGACGGCACCGCCGGCGGCGTCATCGCCGCAACGAAGAAAGCCAAGGTCGAACCCGTCGTGACAGGTCAGGACGCCGAGGTCGACGGTCTGCAGAACATCCTCAAGGGTGACCAGTACGCCACGATCTACAAGTCGATCCCACCGCAGGCCGAGTTCGCCGCCAAAGCCGCCGTGGCCCTGGCCGCAGGCGAGGACGTCGACGCGGGCACGACCTACAAGGACACCCCCACGGACTTCGTCGAAGCCAAGGTCGTCACCACCGACACCATCAAAGACATCGTTGGTGACCAGATCAAGGCCGAGGACATCTGCACAGGCAAGGTGGAGAAGCTCTGTGCCGATGCCGGCGTGAAGTGAGCGCGTGCGCGTTCACAATCTGACGTGACCGACCTCGAGCCGGCGACCGCCACCGGTCGCCGGCTGCCGGGGTCAACGACTGCGACAAGTAGGAACAGATGACATCAGAGACACCCGACCCGGCAACTGAGGCGACGCGGACGCCGGGCAGCGACAGCGAGCCGGTGCTCGAACTGCGCGGAATCAACAAACGGTTCGGTGCAGTCCAAGCCCTGACCGACATCCATCTCAGCGTCGGTCGCGGCGAAGTCGTCGGCCTCGTCGGCGACAACGGCGCCGGCAAATCGACCCTGATCAAGGTCATCGCCGGAGTCCACGCCGCCGATGACGGCGAACTCATCATGAACGGGACGGCGCAGAGATTCTCCTCCCCGAAGGATGCACAGAAAGCCGGAGTGGCCACAGTGTTCCAGGATCTGTCCCTGTGCGAGAACCTCGACGTGGTGGCCAACCTGTTCCTCGGACATGAGAAGACCCGCGGCGGCGTCCTCGACGAAGTGACGATGGAAGCCAAATCCTGGGAGCTGCTGCGCAGCCTCTCGGCAAAGATCCCGAGCGTGCGCGTACCGATCGCGGCCCTGTCCGGCGGTCAACGTCAGACGGTCGCGATCGCCCGGTCCCTCCTCGGCGAACCATCCTTGGTCATGCTCGATGAACCGACGGCGGCACTCGGCGTCGCCCAGACGGCCGAAGTGCTCAACCTCATCGAACGGCTCAAAGAACGCGACCTCGGCGTGCTGCTCGTCAGCCACAATATGGCCGATGTGCAGGCGGTGTGCGACCGGGTGCACGTGCTGCGGCTGGGCAAGGACGCCGGTGATTTCCCCGGTGACGAGCGCACCGATGTGCTGGTCGCCGCGATCACCGGAGCCAGCGACAATGTCGTGACCAAACGCGCCGCACGGAGGGGTGAGCGTCGATGACCCGCAATTCCTTCATCACCGATGAGCGGATCTCCTCCGAAGGCGTGATCGGCACCTTCGTCCGCCGGGTCAAAGAGGGGCAGCTGGGGTCGTTCCCGGTCATCCTCGCACTCATCGTCATCGTCATCGTATTCCAGTCGGCCGACTCGAACTTCATCTCTCCGGCCAACCTAGTCAACCTCTCCACTCAGGTCGCGTTCCTCGCGATCCTGGCTCTCGGCATCAACCTCATCCTGCTCCTCGGCGAGATCGATCTGTCTCTGGCGCAATTGGGCGGTTTGGCCGCCTCGCTGCTCGGTGTCTTGGTGGTAAGGCAAGGTGTGCCGCCGGCCTTAGCGCTGGTCATCATGCTGCTGCTCGGCCTGGTCGTCGGCGCGATTCAAGGTTGGTTCTTCGCCGTCGTCGGCATCCCGGCGTTCGTCGTCACCTTGGCCGGTCTGCTCGCGTTCACCGGTCTGACTCTGACGACATTGGGCACGCAGAAGAACCTGTCGATGTCGGACACCTTCGCCTTCGACTTCGCCAGCTTCTACTTTCCTGCGATCTGGGCCTATATCTTCGGCGCCGTCGCGATCATCGGCTTCGGCGGCGGCATCATCTATTCGAAGCTGCGCCGCCACCGGGAGGGTCTCAGCGCTCCGAGCTGGACCTCTGTGATCGTGCGGATCGTACTGCTGGCCGCGATCGTGTTCGGGTTCCTCATCCTCGTCAATCAGGACTTCGGTCTGGCGATGCCTTTCTTCCTCATGATCGTCATTGCGATCATCATCGACCTCGTGCTGCGCAAGACCCGCTACGGTCGTTCCATCTACGCCGTCGGCGGAAAGGTCGAAGCTGCACGGCGTGCCGGCATCCGCGTGACCTGGGTGCGCATCAGCGTGTTCATGGCAGCCGGAGTGCTGGCCGCATTGTTCGGCTTCATCAAGACCGGTGTGACGACAAATGCGGGATCGACGCTGGTGAGCACGCAGGACCTGCTCAATGCGATCGCTGCAGCTGTCATCGGCGGCACCTCGCTGTTCGGCGGACGCGGAACCGCCTGGGCAGCCGTGCTCGGTGCTCTGGTCGTCGGTGCGATCAACAATGGTCTCTACCTCATCGGCTTCAACTCCGATGCGCAGCAGATCATCACCGCACTCGTCCTGCTCACCGCCGTCGTCATCGACGCGCTCAGCCGCCGCGGACAGAGGTACGTCGGGCGCGGGTAGTGGGGCGTGAAGCTCTCTCTGCCGACCGCTCGCCTTAGCGTCGAGCGCGCAATGCATAGCTTGATACAGCGACGTTGAGTCGAGCGGTCGGTGCTGAGCATCCAAGCAGAGTATGGAGTCGCCCGTGTCCGACCGGGCTGATACAGTCGGAGCCAATGACATGGGGTGCCTCATGAGGATCCGTTCGCACCAAAGAGTTGCGCACGGAGGACACCGAGGCTGAGAGAACACCCATCGAACCTGATCTGGGCCATACTAGCGAAGGGATCGTCATGGTTGACTTCGACCTGCGTTCTGCGAATGCGCGTCTGCGCGCAAGCAATCCACTCATCCAGTGCATCACGAACACCGTCGTGCAGCAGTTCAGCGCCAACGTGCTCCTGGCCATCGGCGCCTCCCCGGCAATGCTCGACCACGAGGCCGATGCCGGACAGTTCGCCGGGATCGCCAGCGGAGTCCTCGTCAACTTCGGCACCGCCTCGAACCACCAGCTGCTCGCCGCCGATGCCGCCATCGACGTCGCCAACACCGCCGGAAAACCCTGGGTCCTCGACCCCGTGAGCGTCGGCGCCGTCGACTTCCGCACCTCCCGCATCCGCCGCGCCGCCGCCGATCACCCGACCGCCATCCGCGGCAACGCCTCCGAGATCGCCGCACTCGCCGGAGTCGGACTCGGTGGTCGTGGAGTCGACTCCACCGATGAAGTCGACGCCGTCCTACCCGCTGCCGCGAAGCTGGCCCGAGAGACCGGTGCCATCGTCGCCGTCTCCGGACCCACCGATGCCGTCGTCGCCCACATCGACGGCACTGACCACGTCGCCCGCATCTCAGGTGGACATGAGTTCATGCCGCTCGTCATCGGCACCGGCTGCTCACTCGGTGCCGTCACCGTCGCCTACCTGGCCGCCGCCCGAGTCGGACTCGCCGACCCCGACGCCGACGTCTCAGCCGTCAACGCCACTGAGCAGTCCGCGAACGGTGGGGCCGCCTCGGCGAAGTTCGAAGCCGTCGTCGCCGCCCACGCCCACTTCGCGGTCGCCGGGGAACTCGCCGCCGATGGTGCGAAGGGGCCCGGCAGCTACTCGGTGAACTTTCTCGACGCACTCCACACCGTCGACGGTGACCGACTCGCACAGGCGAGAATCGGCCTCGACACGCTCACTTCTGCGAATGAAACCGCCGGCGAAGGCGTCCAGGCATGACCGCCGGATCCGCCCACATCGCTGACAACCCGGCTGACGACAGCGCGACCGTGAACGACCGAGACGGCTCGGCCGACCGCTTCGCCGGAATCGACACGCGCCTCTACCTCGTCACCGACTCCGCGCAGTGCGAGGCCGCCGGCCGCAGCGTCGCCGAGACCGTGCAGGCCGCCGTCGCCGGGGGAGTGGGCATCGTCCAGGTCCGCGACAAAGACATCGACGATGCAGGCTTCTATTCGCTCACCCGCCAGGTCATCGCCGCCGTCGATGCCGCCACCCGCGACACCGACCGCACGGTGCCCGTCGTCCTCAACGACCGCGTCGAGGTGGCCCGCCGCCTCATCGACGAAGGCGAGAACGTGCACATCCACGTCGGCCAAACTGACACCACCGTCGCCGAGGTGCGCGCCGCCGTGGGTGCGGAACCGCTCATCGGTCTCTCGGCCGCGAACAGCGACGAATTCGCCGCCGCCCGCGACTCCGGAGTCGTCGACCTCGTCGGCATCGGACCGGTCTTTGACACCTCCACGAAAGCAGACGCCCCCGACGGCATTGGCCCGGACCGTCTCGGGGAACTGGTGGCAGAAGCCGGCATCCCCGCGGTCGCGATCGGCGGCATCAACGCCGACCGAGCCCCTGACCTGCAGGGACGAGGGCTGATCGGGATCTGTGTGGTCTCGGCGATCTGCATGGCCGACGATCCGAAGACGGCAGCAGAGGAGCTGCTCGCCGCATACGCCGGGAGTGCACAGTGACAACCCGCCCGCCGATCACCCTGTCGATCGCCGGCACCGATCCCTCTGGCGGTGCCGGAATCCATGCCGACCTCAAGACCTTCACCGCGCGGAAGACCATGGGCACGACCGTCATCACCGCCCTCGTCGCGCAGAACACGCACGGTGTGTCCCGCGTCTATCCGATCGACGTCGATTTCGTCGCCGATCAATTCGACTCCGTGCTCGGCGACCTGCCCGTCGATGCGACGAAATCGGGGATGCTCGGCAGCCGTGACCTTGTCGAACTCGTCGTCGCTCGCGCCGCCGAAGGCCGGCTCGGCTTCTATACCGTCGACCCGGTGATGATCGCGACCTCCGGCCACCGCCTCCTCGAGACCGATGCCGTCGAGGCCGTGCGCACCCACCTGCTGCCGGTCGCCGACCTCATCACCCCCAACCTCCCCGAGGCGGCCCTGCTGATCTCCGACGACGAACCCGAAGCGCAGACGACTGAAGCCATGCGTGACCAGGCTCGGCGCCTGCTCGAACGCGGGCCCGGAGCGGTCCTGCTCAAGGGCGGACACGGCAGCGAGGACGAGGTCATCGACATCCTCGCCACCGCCGACGGTCAGGTCCGCGAGTTCACCCACCCCCGTGTGACGACGATGAATACGCATGGAACCGGGTGCACTCTGTCGGCCGCGATCACCGCCGAGGTGGCCGTCCTCGGCCGCGAACGCACAGAGATCGGGTCGTACATCCTCGGCGAGGCCGTCGACAATGCCCTCGATTACCTTGCTCGCGCTCTCACTTCGGCCGCGGATTGGCAGCTGAGCCTGAATCCGGAGGGCGCCCACGGACCGGTCGATCACCAAGTCGACATCGTCCGCGGTCGACCCGCCTGACGTATCCATCCCGCCTGACCGCTGCCGCACGCGAACCGCCAACTCAGTCGATCCACCACGTCATACGAACCACCACGTCATACGAGCACAAAGGAGTTCCCATGACCGTCACCTACACCGCTGGCCCATTGACCACCCAGCTGTGGGACCGTGTCCGTCCCATCGTCAAGCAGATCGAAGAGCTGCCGTTCCTCGCCCAGCTCGCCGACGGCAGCCTCGATCCGAAGGCCTTCGTCAACTACATCTCGCAGGACAGCCTCTACCTCAACGGATACGCCAAGGCCATGTCGTTCCTGGCCGCGAAGACCGTCGACCGTGACGAATCCCGATTCTGGGCCGGATCCGCCGCTGAGGCGATCACCGTCGAAGAGGAGATGCACGGAGAGCTGCTCGCCGATGCCCGACTCGCCTCGGCGCTGGAAGAACTCACCGCGGAAGGCTCCCGTTTCAAGGCCTCCCCGACGACGCTGGGTTACGTGTCCTTCCTCGTCGCCACGGCCGCCAGCCGTTCCTACGGCGAAGGCGTCGCCTCAGTCCTGCCCTGCTTCTGGGTGTACGCGCATATGGGCAAGGTGCTTGTCGACCGGGCCGGGCAGATGGCCGACGACCACCCCTACCGCACCTGGGTGCAGACCTACGATTCACCAGACTTCGACGAATCGACCCGCCACGCCGTGCAGATCCTCGAACAGGAACTCGCTAAGGCCCCGAGAGAGGAAGCCGCCCGCATGCGCGCCGCCTTCGAGCAGGCCTGCGTCTTCGAACTCCACTTCTGGGCCTCGGCGCACGCCATGCAGAACTGGGACGTCTCCGTGTTCCTGCCCCAGGAAGTCACCGTCTGAGCGCGGTCACCTCGGTGGGGTGAGCCTGCGGTAGAAACGCCAGACGGCGAGCCCCGTGGCGGCGAGGAAGATGGCCGTCGGCACGAAAGTCAGCCATTCCGACATCGTCGCCGAACGCGCTGCCTCCGCGATGATGACGAGGATGGCGGCGATGAGCAGTGCGGTGAGTCCCGCGGTGAAGCGCAGCAGCTCCATGAGGCAGCCGAGGAGGTAGGTCTTCTCGCCGCGTTCGAGCCAATACTCCTTATGCGGGGCATTGATGAGCGAGGCCGGCAGCTTCTCGAACAGCGGTCGGATCGACATGAGAACGGGCAGACCGACGCCTACGGGCACGAAGATCCCGAGGAGACCGGCCTTCGACGTCCAGTCATCGGGTTGACCACCGGAGTCGAAATGGGTGGCCACGTTATCGGGCGCCTGTCCCCAGAACCAGACGCAGACGCCGAGGAAGACGAGGATCGAGGTGACCGCGAAGATGAGCGCGGCGATCTCACTCGGTGGGTTACGGTGCGGCTGTGCAGAGAAAGGCATGGTGCCACTCTAACCACACAGGTGAGCGGCCCAACCGTGGCGATTGTCCAGCAGGATCGGTCCTACGGAGACGACGCAGGTTCACACCGACTGAGGCGACGGAGCCTCAGGCGCGGGAGGCTCCATAAGGGTCATCCGGGTAATGAGTGAGCGGCCCGAAGGATCCGAGAGCATGCCAACCGCGGCGCAGAGTCGTCCACAGAAGCACGTGATCGACCTCGATGAGGGGCACTCGGTCGTGCTTCGGGCAGGCGAACCGACCGATGAAGAACACAACGGTCGCAAACATCACTGCGATCATGAACAGAATCAAAAGATCCATGGCGGCCCCCTTACATCCTGATACGAATGCCTCTCTTTCAGTCTCGCCCCAAAATACAGAGAAAGATAGGGCTATCCCACCTGGTGAGCGTGAAGGTGATCAAAATCAACTCGGGTGTGAGACGCCGTTCATGCAAAGGACGAGGCAAGGCTCTCGGCAGCGCTGATGACGGCTCGGGCGGCCGCTCGTCCCTGGTCGGGGGTGATCGAGGACGGGAAGGTGAAGCGCACACTCGTCTGCGCGACCTCGGGCGCGACCCCTAAGGCCGTGAGCACATGGGAGGGCTCATCGGAGCCGACCGCACAGGCGGAACCGCTCGAGGCCGTCACCCCGAGGCGTTCGAGCTCGAGCAGCACTGCCTCGCCGGAGGTGTTCGAGAAGCAGAACGACGCATGATTCGGAGTCCGAGTCGCCCGGCCGTCAGGGCCGGCCGTGCCCGCCGCGCCCGTCAGAAACGACCCGGGGACATGGCTGAGCACTGTGGAGATGAACTCATCGCGGATGGCTCGGACACGATCGGCGGCCTCATGCCGATCCGCCTCGGCGAGTTCGAGTGCCGTGGCGAACGCAACGGCCAAAGCCACGTTCTCCGTGCCCGACCGTCGGCCCGACTCCTGCCCGCCGCCGTGGATGAGTGGTTCGACGGGGACGCGGGCGCGGATCGCGGCCACACCGATGCCCTTCGGTGCTCCGACCTTATGCCCGGCCAGACTGAGCGCATCGACGCCCAACCCGGTCAGCGGCAGCCACCCGGCCGCCTGCACGGCGTCAGTATGGAAGAGAGCACCGGCCTCATGGGCGATTCCGGCCAGGGTCGGAACGTCCGCAACGGTGCCGATCTCATTGTTCGCATAACCCACGCTCACAAGCACGGTGTCCGGGCGGATCGCCGCCGTGAGGGCTTCGGGGGTCACGGTCCCATCGGAGGTCGGGTCCACCTCGGTGACGGTGAATCCGTGGACGCGGGTCAGGAACTCCACCGAGGCGAGCACCGCTTCGTGTTCGACGGGGGAAGTGACGATATGTCGCCGAGGCGGCACCGCGGTCCCCGCCCGACCCTCGGGCTGAGCCCGATCTTGGGTGTGCGATCGACCCTGGGCCCGACCCTGGGTCTGATGCCCGAGGGCCATGCCGATGATCGCGAGATTGTCCGCCTCGGTGCCGCCACTGGTGAACGTGATGTCCGTGGCCCTCATTCCCAGCACCTTCGCCACGCGAGCACGGGCATCGGCGAGGGCTTCGGCAGGTCCGCGCCCGAATTCGTGATGGCTCGACGGGTTGCCGAACGCCCCGGCCAGATACGGCCAAGCGGCTTCGAGGGCCTCCCTGCGCACGGGGGCCGCGGCCGCGGTGTCGAGGTAGAGGCGTCCGGTCATCTCAGGCCTCGAGGGAAAGGTCGAGACCGAGGTCGATCGCGCGGACGCTGTGGGTCAGCGCGCCCGAGGAGATGACGTCGACGCCGGTGGCGGCGATCTCCGGGATCGTCTCCAGGGTGACGTTGCCGCTGGCTTCGACGACGGCGCGGCCGCCCACGAGTTCTACGCCTTCGCGCAGCTGTGCCGGGGTGAAGTTGTCGAGCATGATGATATCGGCGCCGCCGTCGAGCACCGCGGGCACCTGGTCGAGCCGGTCGACTTCGACCTCGATCATCGTCGTATGCGGCAGACGGGCACGGGCGGTGCGGATCGCCTCGGCGACGCTGAGCCCGGCACCGGTGAGCACGGCGAGGTGATTGTCTTTGGCCATGACCGCGTCGGAGAGGCCGAAACGGTGGTTGTGTCCGCCGCCGCAGACGACGGAGTGCTTCTCGAACGCGCGCAGCCCCGGAGTCGTCTTGCGGGTGTCGACGATGCGCGCCCGCCCGGCGGCGGCATCGACATAGGCGCGGGTCTGGGTGGCGATTCCGCTCATGCGCTGGCAGAAGTTTAACGCGATCCGTTCGGCCTGCAGCACCGCCCGAGCGGGACCGGCGACCGCGGCAAGCACCTGACCTGCGGTGAAAGCGTCTCCATCGGCGGCGGCGAGGTCGACCGTGACGCTCTGGTCGACGAGTGCGAAGGCACGGGCGAAGACCTCGATTCCGGCGAGCACCCCGTCTTCGCGGGCACGCAGCTCGGCCCTCGCCGAGGCGGCGGCGGGGATGAAGACTTCGCCGGTGATATCGCCCCAGGGAGCATCTTCGTCAAGGGCTGTGCGCAGTGCGGAATCGATGGTTGAAGCGGTCAGCATGCGGAGGCCTCCTGAAGCAGAGCGGTGGGCGGAGTGGCGGTGGACGGCGCGGTCGTCGACGGCGTGAGTGTCGTATCCGTGCGGGTATGCGCGCCGAGGCTGTGCTCGCGGGCCAGGGCATGCCGAGCCATATGTTCGGCGATGAGGGCGAGATTCGCGGTCTCGAGTGCGTCGGCGAGGGCCGCAGCTGGGGTGGTGGGGTGATCATCGGCGTTGTGGGCACGGTTGGCGGAGGTGCCGGCATTGCGGGTCCCGTCGTTGCGGGCACCGTCACCGAGGCGGTCGAGCAGGGTCCGTAGGCCCGTGGCGGTGCGCTCCACGCCCAGATGAGCCCAGGTCAGGTCCTGCAGCTCGGTTCGTGTCAGTGCCGTCTGGTGGAGTGAACGGGACTGGGGGAGTGGGAGTTCATGGTCTCTGTTGACCGGCAGTGCGTCGATCGCCGCGGCGGCGCGGGCGGCGAAGACCGCGCCTTCGAGCAGAGAGTTCGAGGCCAACCGATTGGCTCCGTGCACGCCGGTGCACGCGACCTCGCCGATGGCGAAGACTCCGTGGATGCTCGTGCGACCATCGCGATCCGTGGTCACCCCGCCCATGAAGTAGTGGGCGGCGGGAGTGACGGGGATGAGGTCCCGGGACAGATCGAGACCGTGAGCGGCCAGACCGGCAGTGATGCTCGGGAACGTCGCCTGCACATCCGGGACGGCCCGCGCATCGAGGAAGCACGGACGACCGTCCTGAACCGCCTGGCGACGGTGCAGGGCGAGTGCGACGACATCACGAGAAGCGAGCTCGGCACGATCATCGATGTCAGTCATGAACCGGTGGCCGTGCTCGTCGAGGATGAGAGCGCCGGCCCCGCGGACGGCCTCGGAGATGAGGAAACCGGGACCTGGAAGGGCGGTGGGGTGGAACTGGAAGAACTCGAGATCGGAGACCTTAGCACCGGCGCGAATGGCAGTGGCCAAACCGTCTCCGGTGGCAGCTGCCGGGTTCGTCGTGTGTGCGAAGAGCTGCCCGACACCGCCGGTGGCCAGCACGATCGCATCAGCAGCCAGGGCCGCGACGCGGCCTTCGCGGAGCACGGTGACTCCGGTGGCTGTGGCGACTCCGGTGGCTCGACCCTGTCGGCGCTCGTGGGCGCCGGTGGTGAGGATGTCGACGAGCATCGTGTCCTCGAGGAGGGTGATTCGCCCTGCGGCGACTTCGGTGCGCAGCTTCTGCGCCAGAGCGGTGCTGATCGCCCGACCGGTCGCATCACCTCCGGAATGGAAGATGCGCGGATAGGAATGCGCCCCTTCTATACCCCTGGCCCAGGCTCCGGTCGGATCGGTGTCGAAGTCCACCCCCGCCTCGGCGAGGGAGACGATCGCGTCCCCACCGGCTTCGCACAGGGAGCGCACGGCCTCCGGATCACAGTGCCCGGCGCCGGCCGTGAGCGTATCGGCGATATGGGAATCGACCGTGTCGTCGGGTCCGATGACACCGGCGATGCCGCCCTGCGCCCACTCGGTGTTCGACTCGCCGAGGCGGCCCTTCGTCACGAGCGTGACCGTGTGGCGGCCGGACAGGTGCAGTGCCGCGGTCAGCCCCGCGATCCCGGAGCCTGCGACGATGACGCGGCTCATCAGATCCGCGGCTTCGCGGCGAGCATCCGCTCCAGGGACACACGGGCAGGTTCGGCCACCTCGGCGTCGACGGAGATCTGATTGACGACCTGTCCGTCGATGAGCGATTCGAGGACCCAGGCGATATAGCCGGGGTGGATGCGGTACATCGTCGAGCACGGGCAGATGACGGGGTCGAGGCAGAAGATCTCGTGCTGAGGGTGTTCGGCGGCCAGCCGCTGGACCAGGTTGATCTCGGTGCCGATGGCGAACGTCGTCGGTTCGGTCGCCTGTTCGATGGCCTTCGTGATGTACGCGGTCGATCCGGCCTCATCGGCGGCCTCGACGGTCTCACGCGGGCATTCGGGGTGAACGATCACGCGCACGTCCGGGTGCTCAGTGCGGGCCTTGTCGATCTGGGCGGGGGTGAAGCGTTTGTGCACGGAGCAGAATCCCTGCCACAAGATGACCCGAGCCTCACGCAGCGTCTGCTCGTCGTTGTTGCCCATTGGCCTGGCGGGGTTCCACAGCGGCATCTCGTCGAGACCGATGCCCATGTTCACCGCGGTGTTGCGGCCCAGGTGCTGATCGGGGAAGAACAGGACCCGCTGCCCGCGTTCGAACGCCCATTCCAGAACCACCTCGGCGTTCGACGAGGTGCACACGATTCCGCCGTTGCGGCCGCAGAAGCCCTTGATCGCGGCCGAGGAGTTCATGTAGGTGACGGGGATGACCGGGACGCGACCGTCGGCATCGGCTTCGGTGCCGAAGACCTCGGCGAGCTGCTCCCAGCAGTCCTCGACCTGGTCGATGCTGGCCATATCGGCCATCGAACAGCCTGCGGCGAGGTTGGGCAGGATGACCGACTGCTCCGGCTTCGACAGCAGGTCGGCGGTCTCGGCCATGAAGTGGACGCCGCAGAAGACGATGGCCTTGGCCTCCGGATGGTTCTGGGCGGCCTGGGCGAGCATGAACGAGTCGCCGATGTAGTCGGCGTGTTCGACGACCTCGACTCGCTGGTAGTGGTGGCCGAGCATGACGACACGATCGCCGAGGGCGGCCTTGGCGGCGCGGATGCGGGCATCGAGCTCTTCAGGCGCGGCCTGCTTGTACTCCTCGGGGATATCGCCCTGACGTGGGGCGGCGACCGGAATCGGGTCGGCCATCGAGGAACCGGGACCGTAGCCGGGACGTTCGTCGACATCCCACGGGGCATCGAGCAGGTCCGTCGAGCACATTTCGTCGTTCGCTCCCGAGGCAGAGATGTCCTTGAGGGTGAGTTCGATCGAAGCTGTTGTGGTCATCATCGTCCTTCGCTCGGTGGGCGGGACCCGTGCCTGAAGTGCCTCGCACGTGGTGAGAGCCGCCCGAAATCTTTTGCGCAATTGTGCGTTTATTTCTTTGCGCAGATTTGAGCTTAATCCTGTCGGCGGGCAATGTACAACTCGCCGGCGATGGCTCTGCGCTCGGGGATGCAATAGGCTGTGGTCTGGCTCGCAATCCGAGTCGATGCGCACTGCGGTGGGCGCCCCCGTGAGAGTCACCGAGGCTTCGGACCGAAGCGTCGGTCTCGCCCCGCCCGCGCCGGCACCGACGGCATCGCATATCTGAAGGATTCTCATGCCCGAAGCGGCACACTCGAACCAGTTCACCTCTTCCTCCACCACCGGCATCGCGGGCAACGTTGCTGCCGGTGACAATGCCCCGGCCGGCACCGACGCGACGGCCGGCCCCGGCGCGACGACCGCGTCCGACGCGACGGCGGGGGCCGCCTCGGCGGAACAACCGGCCCCGTACGGCGGTCCGGTGTCCGCGCCGGCAGCGCCGCCTCGGCGAATCCGGACCCTCGACCTCATCAAGGCCAAGGCCGAAGGCCGGCGGTGGGCGATGCTGACCAGCTACGACCAGTACACGGCGGCCCTGTTCGAACAGGCCGGTGTCGAGGCCCTGCTCATCGGCGATTCGGCGGCGAACAATGTCTATGGCCACGCGACGACCCTGCCGGTCACCGTCGACGAACTCATCCCGCTGGCCCGGGCCGTCGCCTCGGCGACGAGCCGGGCGCTCATCGTCGCCGACCTTCCATTCGGCAGCTATGAGATCTCCGATGAACAGGCCGTGGCCACGGCCGTGCGATTCATGAAGGAAGCCGGAGTCCACGCGGTCAAACTCGAAGGCGGGGCGCGGATGGCCTCGCGGATCAAGGCGATCACGACGGCGGGCATCCCGGTCATGGCGCACATCGGCTTCACCCCGCAGGCCGAGCACAACCTCGGCGGCTACAAGGTCCAGGGCCGCGGCGACGCAGGCAGCGCCCTGCTCGACGACGCCCGCGCCGTGGCCGAAGCCGGAGCCTTCTCCGTGGTCATGGAGATGGTGCCCTCCGGGCTGGCCGGCCAGGTCACTGCCGAACTGACGATCCCCACCGTCGGCATCGGCGCCGGTGCCGACTGCGATGCCCAGGTCCTCGTATGGCAGGACATGGCGGGCCTGCGCACGGGGAAGGCCCCGCGCTTCGTCAAGCGCTACGCAGACCTGCATTCCGTGCTCACCGAGGCGGTCGGCACCTATGTCGACGAAGTGAAGTCCGGGGTCTTCCCCGAGCCCGAGAGGAGCTTCGACTGATGGAGGTCGGCGGCATCCAGGCACTGCGCCGGTGGCGGGCCGAGCAGTCGGGCCGCGTCGGTCTCGTCCCGACGATGGGCGCCCTGCACTCCGGACATCAAGCGCTCATGACGCGTGCCCGCGCAGAGTCCGAACTCGTCGTGGCCTCGATCTTCGTCAACCCCCTCCAATTCGGTGCCGACGAGGACTTCGTCCAGTACCCGCGGCCGATCGAAGAGGATTTGAAGAAGTGCGAAGAGGCAGGAGTCGACTTCGTCTTCGCGCCGGCGCTGGCCGAAATGTACCCGTCCGCACCCGAAGTGCGGGTCGTCGCCGGGCGCATGGGGGCCGTGTTCGAAGGCGCGGCCAGGCCCGGGCACTTCGACGGCGTGCTCACCGTCGTGGCGAAGCTCTTCACCCTCATTGCCCCCGACGTCACGGTATTCGGGCTCAAGGACATCCAACAGTTCGTCCTGGTCAAACGCATGATCGCCGACCTCAACTTCGATATCGAACTCATCGGCCTACCCGTCGTCCGGGACGCCGACGGGCTGGCCATGTCGAGCCGCAACTCCTACCTGGCGCCGGACGACCGTGCCCGTGCTCTGGCGATTCCACGGGCTCTCACCGCCGCCTCCGAGGTGGCCGAGCGAGGCCGTGGGGCGGCGGAGTCCGGCATCGGTGGCGGTTCTGGCTCTGGGGCCGGCACCAGTGGTGTTTCTGCTGGCTTGCCCGCTGCCGTCGAGGCGGCCGCGCGCGCCGAGCTGGAGCCGGCTGCTGAACGTGGGGATCTCGAGATCGTCTACTGCAGTCTCGTCGAGGCCGCGACCCTGCGGCCGTGCCCGCCGGCCTTCACGGGACCGGCTCTGCTGCTCGTCTCCGCGACGGTCGGTGGGACTCACCTCATCGACAATCTGCCGCTGGAATTCTGACGCGATATGCAATTGTGATAAGTTTGTGAAGATTCTGTTGAGCGATCGACATATGCATATGTAACCGACCGAGATCCATCGACAACTGTGGTTTGAATTAACGGCTATCAGTCGCTGGACCCTTGTTCTCAGTGTTCGCTGAGAATAGACTCAAAATCAGCAAGAGAAAATGAAACTTGCCGATTCGCTGAGTTCGAAGCAGATAAGCGACATGCAAGATCTGGATATCTGGTCGGTCCTGACGAAAGTCGGACTGGCAATCGTCATTCTCATTGTCACCTGGATTCTCGCCGCCATCGTCAAATGGGCGATCGGCAAACTCGTCACCAAGGTTCCCGCACTTCAACGCGACGGAAGCAATGGTCAGCAGATCGGAAAGTCGGTCGGGCAGATCGCCGGTCTCGTCATCTGGCTGCTCGGACTCATCGCCGTGCTCCAGCTGTTCAACCTCGATCAGGTGCTGACTCCGCTGCAGGGCCTGCTCGATGGAATCTTCGGATTCCTGCCCAATATCATCGGCGCGGGATTCATCTTCTTCATCGGCTATGTCTTCGCGAAGATCGCCAAACAGCTCGTCCAGACCGCCCTCAACGCTGTGGATCTGACGAAGCTGACGTCGAAGTTCCGCTCGCTCGGCGACAAAGCCACCGGAGTGGCCGAGGGTGCCGGAAATGCTCAACCGCATCCCGACGCCACTCAGCAGTACGCCGCACAGGGTCAGCAGGGCATGCCGCCGCAGGGGCAGCAGGGTATGCCGCCGCAGGGCGGACACCCCGGTCATGCACCGAACCCGAACGCGGAGGCGAACGCGAAGATCTCGAACCTCATCGGCAACCTGGTGTTCGGAATTATCATCATCGTCGTTGCGATCTCGGCGCTGCAGGTCCTCGGCATCAAGGCGATCTCGGAGCCTGCCCAGCAGATGTTACAGATCTTCCTCAACGCGATCCCGCTCATCATCGCCGCCGGCATCCTGCTGGCCATCGGCTTCGTCATCGCCAAGTTCCTCGGCAATCTGCTCGAACAGATCCTCCAGGGCATCGGCACCGACAAAGCCATCAACGAGATCGGGATCGTGCCCGAAGGCACCAGCGCCTCCAACGTGATCACCCGTCTCGTGCAGGTGGCGATCATGATCTTCTTCGCGATCATGGCCGCCCGGATGCTCGGATTCCCCGAGATCACGAACATCCTCAACGAGATCCTCGACCTCGGCGGCAGCGTGCTCTTCGGCGCTGCGATCATCGCCGCAGGATTCCTCATCGCCGCGATCATCGGCAAGTTCATCACGAACAACCTCGCCAGCAAGGTGCTGCGCTACTCGGCGATCGCCCTGTTCATCGCCATGGGCCTGCGCTACATGGGCCTGGCCGATTCGATCATCCACCTCGCCTTCGGAGCCGTCGTCATCGGCGGTGCCGCAGCGGCCGCTCTGGCCTTCGGCCTCGGCGGACGTGAGGCGGCCGCGAAGATGCTCGACAAGGTCGACCTTGCCGAGGCGGCCGAAAAGACGAACCCGGACGCCGTGGACAGCGGCGCACCGGGGACCGGAACGCGCACTGACGGAGGTGGCAGCGGGAACGGGGGAGCCTCCTCGGCGAATGAGAGCTGAGTGAGGGTCTGCCCACCGAACCGAAAGGGGCGGGGCACCGAGGATCGACCTCGGTGCCCCGCCCTTATCTTGTTTTCCGGGCAACCGCGGCTCAGATGGGGATCGCGATGACGGCGATGCCGATGATGAGCAGGATGAGCGTGGAGGCGGCTTCGATGAAGAAGTCGGCGCTGCGGTGGGCCATCGCCGATGCCGCGAGACTGGCCAGGCATGCGAGGACGAGCTGGTACGACAGAAGCACGCCGAGGATCAGGGCGACGAGCACGGTGTAGTCGATGCCGGTCGGGGAAGCAGGGACGAGGGTCGGCAGGATCGCGAGGAAGAACAGGCCGACCTTCGGGTTGGACAGCGACGAGATGATGCCGCGGCGATACGACACGAACGAGCGCAAGTGGCCCCACGAGGTCGACTCCATGACGTGAGCGATCTCGGTCACGGGCCCGTCGGGGGAGTCGGGGGCGGTCGATGGGGTGGGGGTGGCATTCGCGGTGGGGCGGTCGGTCGCCTCGGCGGCCTTCAGCTCCCGGCGCAGGCGAAGCGCCTGCCGACCGGCGAGGACGCCGAGGAGACACAGATAGAGGCCGCCGCCGATCTTGAGCACCTGCACGGCAGCCGGATAGAGGGTCAGCAGTGCGGAGACGCCGGTGAGCGCGAGGGCCATCCAGATCACGGTGCCCGTGGCCGTGCCGAGCGCATAGACGAGTCCGGCCTTGCGGCGCAGCGAGGACAGGCGGATCGTCAGGATCGTCTCGGGTCCGGGGGTAACGGCAAGCGCGGCCGCTGCTCCGGTGATGGTGAGGATCTCGGGTCCGGTCACGGCAATCCTTCGGGGGTGATGGGAATGGTCAGCGGGGATGGTGCACGGGTGTCTCGGGGCATCGTTCGATGGCATCGGGAACGAACACCATTCTGCCGGAACCGATCAATCGGGAAAAGCAATTGATCACGAATGATCATCAGGCAGTGCCTAATGATTTATCCGGCGTTCGGCGGCTACTCTTGGAGGTATGTGGGATCTCAATCGTCTGCGGGTGTGGCGGGCCGTCGCGGCCACCGGTTCCGTGGTCGACGCGGCGAAGAACCTCAACTACACACCGGCGACCGTCAGTCAGCACATCACCACGCTGCAGAAGGCCGTCGGGGCGCCGCTCTACCGGCGGTCGGGGCGCGGCATCGAGGTCACCGAGCTCGGCCGGCGTCTGGCCGATGATTCGGCGGAGGTCTTCACTGCGGTCGGCCGCCTCGACGATCTGGTCGAAGGCTTCCGCAGCGTCAGCAGGCTCCGGCTGCGGATCGCGGCGTTCACTTCATTCAATGCGCGCCTGCTGCCGGGCATCATCGATGCTGTGGCCCTGGAGCATCCGGATCTGCGTTTCGACATCCAGCTCAACGAACCGGCGAAGAACCGCCGCGGGCACTGCCTCATCGAGATCCGCGCCGAGGCTCCGCAGGACGGGGAGAACCATCTGCCGGAGATGACGCGCATCCCGCTCTTCGACGACGACTATCGGGTGGTCGTCCCCGAGGGGCACCGATTCGCAGGCCGTGAGTCCGTGCCGTTCATCGACCTCGAGGACGAGCACTGGGTCGACTACGACATGTGGGCCGGACCCTCGAGCAAGGTCGTCGACCATGCGTGCGCCGCGGCCGGATTCGAACGTAGAAGCTTCGCCGCCTGCGAGGACGACTTCGCGGCATTGGCCCTCATCGCCTCAAACATGGGCATCACGGTCCTCCCACGGCTCTCGACTCTGCAGCTGCCGCCCGGCCTCGTCGCCGTCGACCTCACCGACCCCGTCGCGATGCGCCGGGTCGTCATGCACATCCGCGACAAAGACGCGCACTTATCCCACGTCCGCGCCTTCGCCACAGCCACGTCGAAAGCGGTCGAGTCCCACCTCGCCACTCCCTAGTTGCTACCCGACGGCGGCCCAGCAACCTGGCGCCAGGTTGCTGGGCCGCCGTCGGGTAGTCCTGGGAGGGGAGATGCGCTGTTCCTCATAGTGGGCTGAGACGTTGCGCCAAGAGTGGTGGGATAGGCTGTTGGGGTGAGTTCTGAAATCGAAATCGGAAGAGGCAAGCGCGGCCGTCGCGCCTATTCGCTCGACGACATCGCCATCGTCCCCGCTCGGCGCACCCGTGACCCCGAAGACGTGTCCCTGAACTGGCAGATCGACGCCTACCAGTTCGAGCTGCCCTTCATCGGCGCCCCCATGGACTCGGCCATGTCCCCGGAGACCGTCATCGCGCTCGGCCGATTCGGCGGACTCGGCGTTCTCGACCTCGAAGGTCTGTGGACCCGGTACGAGGACCCCACCCCGCAGCTGGCTGAAATCGCCCAGCTGCCGGCCGAGATGGCGACCTCCCGGATGCAGGAGCTCTACTCCGCACCCATCCAAGCCGAACTCATCACCGCTCGCCTCGAGCAGATCCGCGAAGCCGGAGTCACCGTCGCTGGTGCTCTGACCCCGCAGCGGACCCAGGAGTTCTACAAGACGGTCGTCGACGCCGGAGTCGACATCTTCGTCATCCGCGGCACCACGGTCTCGGCCGAGCACGTCTCGACCCACACCGAACCGCTCAACCTCAAGCAGTTCATCTACGAACTCGATGTGCCCGTCATCGTCGGCGGAGCCGCCACCTACACCGCTGCCCTGCACCTCATGCGCACCGGTGCCGCCGGCGTCCTCGTCGGCTTCGGCGGGGGAGCGGCAGCCACGACCCGCAAGACTCTGGGCATCCACGCGCCGATGGCCACGGCCGTCGCCGACGTCCACGCCGCCCGGCGGGACTATATGGACGAATCCGGCGGCCGCTACGTCCATGTCATCGCCGATGGCGGACTCGGCACCAGCGGCGACATCGTCAAGGCCTTCGGGGTCGGCGCCGATGCCGTCATGCTCGGCACCGCCCTGGCCCGGTCGACCGAAGCACCCGGCCGCGGAATGCACTGGGGCGCCGAAGCTCATCACCCGGATCTGCCACGCGGACACCGTGTGGAACTCGGCACCGTCGGCAGCCTCGAGCAGGTGCTCTTCGGCCCCGGCCGCACCGCAATCGGCGAACTCAACCTCGCCGGCGCCCTGCGTCGGGCACTGGCCACCACGGGTTACCTCGACCTCAAGGAATTCCAACGCGTCGACGTCACCGTCTCGCCCTACCAGACTGGTTCGGTGGTCTGAACTGTTCCGCCTGGCACTGACTCCCAAATGGCTGGGGTCCCTGCTCCTCGTCCTGGTGCTCGTCACCTGCTTCGTCGGACTCTCCGCGTGGCAGGTCGACCGGGCCCAGCACAAGAACGACGTCGCTGCGTCCTCCGGAGTCGATGAGCTCAAGGACTTCAACGACGTCATGGATGCCCAGGCTCCGATGCCCGGCATCCTCGCCGACCAGCGGGTCAGCCTGTCAGGACACTGGATCCCCGATGCTCAGATCGTCGTTCCCGGACGCGTCCAGGACGGCGATACCGGGTATTGGGTCGTAACGATGTTCGCCCCGGACGGCGGTCACCTCGGTGAAGGTGTCGAGGCCGCGAACGCCGACGAGAAGACGATTGCGATCCCCGTCGTCCGCGGTTTCACCACCGACGAGGACACGGCGATGACGTCGGAGGCCATGGACGGTCAGGTCGAGCTGACCGCGCGCATCGGACCTATCGAGGGCCCCGTCGAGGGCAACGATCTGCCCGAGGGGCAGGTGCACACGGTCTCGACCTCGCAGATCATCAACCTGTTCCCCGACCTGCTCACTTACTCCGGATTCCTCATCCCGGAGAAGGCCACAGGCGCCGCCGCCTCGGTGGGCACCGACGGTCTCGCACAGGTTCCGACTACGACGACACGCGACGAGGGCGGATTCGATCTGCAGTCGGCGGTCTACGCTCTCGAATGGATCATCTTCGCGGCCATGGCCCTCTACATGTGGTTCCAGCTGCTGCGCGATGATTACCTCCGGCGCCGCCTCGGCGAGGATTCCCATGATTCGGAGAAGAGCGTCGAGTATGTTGTCGTCAAACCCGCGGGCGACGCGACCATCGACCCCGAGGTGATGTCCGGACTCACCGGACTGCCGGCCCACCGCCACGGAGGCGCCAAGCCCGGCAGGAAACGAAGCAAGAACGCCGATGCCCGAAACACTGACACCCGCACGACCGGAGGAAACTGAGCGTGAGCGAAGAACACGAGTCCTTGGACTCCCGCCCCGACTTCGACGAGAACAACGTGTGGAGCGTCAAACGCTTCACCTCGGCCCGCAATGCGCTGAAGTTCTACCGCGTGATGGCGCTCATCACCGGTACGATGCTGCTCATCCTCACGGTCGAGATGATCTACAAGTACCTCATCGCCGCGGACGCCGAGACGGCCCTGAACTTCGGCGGCTTCAACCTCGCCGCAGCCATCGCGATCTGCCACGGCTGGTGCTACGTGGTCTACCTCATCGGCTGCTTCTGGCTCAACCAGCAGATGCGCTGGACGCTCGGCCGCTACCTCATCCTCGCCCTGGCCGGAGTCGTGCCCGTGATGTCGTTCATCCTCGAGCGCCGCATCCACCGTCAGGTCGACGCCGAGCTCGAAGCCGCCGTCGTCGTCGCCCCCAAGTCCTAAGAGGGACCCCACCTCCGCCGAGGCGGCCCGCCGACCCGCGGTCATCCGCGGCGGCGAAACCGGCCCGGCCCACCCTCGCCGAGGCGGCCCGCCGACACGTGCTCATCCGCCCTGCGAAGGGAGCACGACCCGAATTCGGGCGTCTGGTCGCCGACGCTTAGAATTGGATCATGACGCAATCCCAGAGCACGCAGGTGCCCCCCGTCCTCGTCGTCGATTTCGGCGCCCAGTACGCCCAGCTCATCGCGCGCCGCATCCGCGAAGCCGGCCTGTACTCGGAGATCATCGCCCACGACGCCCCGGCGTCCGAATTCGCCGCGAAGAACCCCGTGGCCATCGTGCTCTCCGGCGGACCCTCGAGCGTCAACGACGCCGGCGCCCCGAGCTTCGACACGTCCGTGTTCGACCTCGGAGTGCCCACGATGGGCATCTGCTACGGCTTCCAGCTCATGTCGACCGCACTCGGCGGGCGCGTGGCCAAGACCGACAAGCGCGAATACGGATCGACCCCGGTCTCCGTGTCCCAGACCGGCTCGCTGCTCGCCGAGACCCCTGAGAACTACAAGGTCTGGATGTCCCACGGGGACTCCGTCGCCGAGGCGCCCGACGGCTTCGACGTCCTCGCCTCCACCCCGGACACCCCCGTCGCGGCCTTCGAATGCGCGGCGAAGAGGTTCGCCGGCGTGCAGTGGCACCCCGAGGTCCTCCACTCGGAGAACGGGCAGAAGATCCTCGAGAACTTCCTGTTCAACGTCGCCGGCCTCGAAGCCGACTGGACGAACGAATCCGTCATCGACGAACAGGTCGAACTCATCCGCGCCCGCGTCGGCAACAAGAAGGTCATCTGCGGCCTGTCCGGCGGAGTCGACTCCTCCGTGGCCGCAGCGCTCGTCCACAAGGCCATCGGCGACCAGCTCACCTGCGTGTTCGTCGATCATGGGCTCCTGCGCCAGGACGAACGCGTCCAGGTCGAGAAGGACTACGTCGATTCGATCGGCGTCCGCCTGGTCACCGTCGACGCGCGTGAGCAGTTCCTCTCCCAGCTCGCCGGGGTCACCGACCCGGAGGAGAAGCGCAAGATCATCGGCCGCGAGTTCATCCGCACCTTCGAAACCGCCGCCGCCGACCTCGTCCTCGAAGCACAGGAAGGTGAAGGCGAGGAGATCGCGTTCCTCGTCCAGGGCACCCTCTACCCCGACGTCGTCGAATCCGGCGGTGGATCGGGCACCGCGAACATCAAGAGCCACCACAACGTCGGCGGCCTGCCCGATGACATCCAGTTCCAGCTCATCGAACCCCTGCGCGCCCTGTTCAAGGACGAGGTCCGCGCCATCGGCCGCGAACTCGGCGTGCCCGAGGTCATCGTCTCCCGCCAGCCGTTCCCCGGCCCCGGACTGGGGATCCGTATCATCGGCGAAGTCACCGAGGAGCGCCTGAACATCCTGCGCAAGGCCGATGCGATCGCCCGCGCAGAGCTGACGAAGGCCGGCCTCGACGGAGAGATCTGGCAGTGCCCGGTCGTGCTCCTGGCCGATGTCCGCTCCGTCGGCGTCCAGGGCGACGGCCGCACCTACGGCCACCCCGTCGTGCTGCGCCCGGTCTCGAGCGAGGACGCGATGACCGCCGACTGGACGCGCATCCCCTACGATGTGCTCTCCGTGATCTCCAACCGCATCACTAACGAGGTCGACGACATCAACCGCGTCGTCCTCGACGTCACCTCGAAGCCTCCGGGCACGATCGAATGGGAGTGATCCTCCGCGACCGTTGAGGGGGCACTGCGCACGTGAACGTGCGGATTCCCTCGCCGATGCGGCCTCGACCGCGACCCCGAATACCGCTCCTGAACACCGTTCAGTTACAGTGGGAAGGTGCTCGAGGCCGCCTCGGGCGTCCCCGATCCCGGTCGGGGAGGATCACGACCAATGGAGTACTCATGACACCGACCCACAGCACCACCTCGGCGGGAATCACCCGTCCTCGCTCGGCCGGCAGCGATATCGCCCTCGTCGCGGTCTTCGCGGCGATGCTCGCGGCCTTTGCGATGATGCCTCCTGTCCCGGTGGGTCCCCTCGGTGTGCCGATCACTCTGCAGACCTTCGCGATCGCACTGTGCGGGATGGTGCTCGGACCCTGGCGCGGATTCGCAGCCACCCTGCTCTATGTCGTCCTCGGTCTCGTCGGACTCCCGATCTTCTCGGGAATGCGCGGCGGAATCGGCGTCCTCGCAGGTCCGAGCGCAGGCTACATCCTCTCTTTCGCGCTCTACGCTCTCCTCGCCGGGCTCATCGCCCGCTGGGCCGTGCGCCGCTTCAGCGGAATGAAGCTCGGCGTGGTGCTGTTCCTCGGCGGCTTCGGCGGCAGCCTCCTGCTCAACCACCCGCTGGGCATTCTCGGCATGTCGATCAACGGCGATCTGCCGCTCGGCGTGGCTGCGGTCGCGGACCTCGCCTACTGGCCCGGTGACATTGTGAAGAACATCCTGGCCGCCTCGGTGGCGGTGCTCATCCACCGTGCATTCCCCGACGTGCTGCGCCGTCGCGGCATCAGCGTCGAATCGGTGTCGGCCGGGCAGGCACAGGGCGCGAAGTGACTCGTGAGATCCGGTTGAGCGACGTCGGCGTCGGAGTCCTCGACTACGGACCCGACGGCGATGTCGTGCGCCCGATCCTCCAAGAGGTCAATCTCACCCTCACCGAGGATGTCGTCGCCGTCATCGGTGCCAACGGCTCGGGGAAGTCGACCCTGCTGCAGCTGTTCAACGGGCTGGTCACCGCGAACGTCGGAGAGGTCCTCGTCGACGGTTTCGACCCGCGCCGGCAGGCGGCGAAGGTGCGCTCAATGGTCGGCTTCGTCTTCACCGATCCGGCCGCGCAGCTGGTCATGCCGACCCCGATCGAGGACATCGAACTGTCCCTGCGCAAGTCCGTGCCCAAACGCGAACGGCGGGCAGCGGCACTGGCGGTGCTCGACGAGCTCGGCATCGCCGACCTGGCTGAACGCAGCGTCTACGAACTCTCCGGCGGTCAGCGTCAGCTCGTGGCACTGGCCGCGGTGCTTGCGGTGGATCCGCAGATCCTCGTCCTCGACGAGCCGACGACCCTGCTCGACCTGCGCAATAAGGAGCGGCTGCGCGTGCATCTCCAGGAGCTCGTGGACAGGCGCGGGGTGCGCATCATCCTCACCACCCATGACCTCGAGTTCGCGCAGACCGCCCAGCGCGCGATCGTCGTCGACGACGGTCGGATCGTGGCCGATGCCGCCCCCGCCGAGGCGGTCGCCGCCTACCGGAATCTCATCATGAGCGATACGCCATGAGTGGGAAACGTCCTGTCGGGGCCGGTCATACCGGCGTTGGTGCCGGTGACACCGGAACGACGTGGCGGAAGCACGCCGGCATCAAGGCCCGACCGCAGCTCTTCGGGAAGGTGGCGCATCCTCGGGGATGGCTGCATGCAGTGCCGACGGGAGTGAAGCTGGCGGTGATCGCCGTGATCGGCATCGTTGCGCTCATCTTCCGTGATGCGGCGATCAACTGGTCGATGTTCGCTGTCCTCGTGGTCCTCGGCTTTACCGCCCGGCTGCGGGTGAAGCACTTCCTGCGCACATGGATCTATGTGGCGGTGCTCGTGGCGATCGTCATGGGGCTGCAGTACTTCTTCGGGTCCATGGAGTCGGGGCTGGCTGTCGGCGGGACCGTGTTCGCCTGTGTGCAGGCGGCCCTGATCCTCACCCTGACGACGTCGGTGGCGCAGCTGCTCGACACGTTCACGGTGCTGGTCTCGCCCTTGCGGTTCTTCGGCGCGAACACCGAGGCGATCGCACTGACAGCGAGCCTCATGGTCAGGGCGATCTCCCATATCTCCGGTCTGCTCGGCGAAGCCGAACGCGCAGCCCGGGCCAGGGGATTGGACTCGAGCATCAGGGCCCGAGTGGTGCCGGCGATCCTGCGGTCGGTGAAATACGCGCAGGACACCGGTCGGGCCCTCGACGCTCGCGGCATCGTCGACTGAACCGCCCCCGTCGGTCGTGTCAGGACCGCCCCATAGAGTGTTCGGCACATCATCGGATGAGAGCAATGCTGCTCGAAGAGAGCAGCGTTGCCGGATGAGAGCGGAGGTATGTCGAGCCCAAACCTGCGGTCACCTGCACTGGAGAGGTTCTACCTCGCCGCTGTCCCGAACCCGATCGCGTTCATCGACGAGTCGATGAGGCAGCCGACAGGCGCGGCGGAGGGCACCTTCTCTCGAACGCGGTTGGGTCCGGCGGAGGTCTCGTTATATCAGATGGCCGCGGTCATCTTCTCTCATGCGCGCTTGGATTCCATTCGCGAGCGATTGGTGGAAGTGGCCGACGGAACCTACTGGCATACGAACAAGAAGTTCCGCGGAAGCGACTTCGACCGCGGTGACATCGTCGAGATGGTCGAGACGATCACCGAGGAATCGGTGTGGAATGTCATTGCTGTGAAGATGCCGTTGGCGGGCAGTTCTCAGGGCGACATTGCGAGGGCCATGGCGCTGTGTCTCGGCCGGCTCGTCCGTAACCTCACGAGCGGTACCGGAGAGGGGGCTGTTCGGGGGATCGTCGCTGACAACAATAGGGATCAGAGACTCAACCGGGCAGATGAGCGGGTGGTCGATAGTTTGCGGAGGACGGGCGCGATTCACCCTGGTGTCGCCTTCACTCACGGCGGAATGGCGTTCGAACCGTTGTTGTGGTCAGCAGACGCGATCTCATGGGCGATGCAACGTGACATCGCGCGCGATGATGTCAGATTCATCGAGCCGGTTCTGCAGGAAGGCAAGTTGACGGTCATCAATGCTGTCGACGGAAAGCTCTTGAATATGAAGCACCCCCTGGGTGCTTCCGCATTCGCCAGGGGGCCGTCTTCCCAAAGGCCGGGATTATCCGGTAGCCCGGGGCATGACGTTGCTTCATCATCCAGGATACCAGCGCGTTATGCGGTCGACAACGGCGCGTTGTTTGCTCCCGGCCAGTCGGTGGGCCATGATCTTCTGCGCCAGATCCGCGCCTTGGGCGAAGCGGCTCGACGGAAGGCAGGCGGTTGAAACGATAGGTCCGTGAATATGAAGCACCCCCTGGGTGCTTCCGCATTCGCCAGGGGGCCGTCTTCCCAAAGGCCGGGATTATCCGGTAGCCCGGGGCATGACGTTGCTTCCTCTTCATCATATCGATGCCGCCTTCGGCGGACAACGGCACTCCACTGCTAGCCGTCGCTCCGGTCTCAGTCGGCATTGAGCCTCGACTCAGCGGACCAACTGGAGTCAGGAGTAACCTCGGCGGAAGAGGGAATCAGCCCCACTCGAACCGAAGGAGACATGATGACCGGAACCGACAGCACCGTTCTCTTGGCCATGGATTTTCAGAACGGCATCGCAGGTGACGACGCCTTCGCCTCGACCGGTGTGCTCGAACGCGCACGTGACGCCGTCGCCGCGGCTCGCAGCCACGACATCCCCGTCGTCTGGGTGCGAGTGGCGCTGCGCGAGGGGCATCCGGAACTGTCGGCAACGGCATCGTTCGCGCAGATCGCCGCTCACGGCGACCTTGACGAGACCCATGCCTCGACGAGCATCCACGACACCCTTGACCGGCATCAGGGCGAGCCGATCGTGACCAAGCGTCGCATCAGCGCCTTCACCGGCAGCGATCTCGAGGTGCTGCTGCGCGGCTACGGGGCATCGTCTCTCGTGCTCGCCGGAGTTGCCACGAGCGGTGTCGTGCTCTCGACGGTGCGCCAGGCCGCCGATCTCGACTTCGAGCTCACTGTGCTCTCCGACGCCTGCGCCGACCGCGACCCCGAGGTCCACGCGGTGCTCACCGAGAAGATGTTCCCCAAGCAGGCGACAGTGACGACTGTCCAGGACTGGACTGCTGGCCTCGGCTGAGCTCGGCAGCTGAAGGCTCGCGCGCGCCGACCGCTCACCTCGGCGCCCAGCGCTCACCGTATACGGAAATTGTCAACCTGTTTGATACAGCGGCGGTAACTTGAGCGGTTGGCGAAAGGGCCGGAAGCTGAACTGCGCGATCGCCTCAGTAGGGCAGTGGATTCTCCAGTCCGGAGTTGACCATCGAGCTGAATCCGCGGCCGAGCACCTGCGGGGCTGGATTCTCGATCGCCCGCGAATAGTGGCCGACGAGCTGTGAGCACACGCTCTTCCAACTCCTGGCCTGCACCTGCTCACGACCGGCGACCCCGAAGGCCCGCCGTTTCGCCTCGTCGCCGAGGAGGTCCGCCGCATGCGCTCGCATGGCACCGAGATCCTTCGGGGTGTAGAGCCACCCGGTGCGCGAGGAGTCGACGAGGTCGAGTGGGCCGCCTCGGGCGGGAGCGATGACCGGCACCTCGGAGGCCATGGCCTCCTGAATCGTCTGGCAGAAGGTCTCGAGCTCACCCGGGGCGACCATGAGGTCGAAGCTCGCCACAGCTTGGGCCAGGGCATCCCCGCCGAGGAACCCGGTGAAATGAGCCTCCGGCAGCAACCGCTGCAGACGCGTCCGCCAGGGACCGTCACCGACGATGACGACCTTCGCCCCGGGCAGATCGGTGAGCGCGGCAAGGTCTTCGACCTGCTTCTCCGCAGCCAGCCTGCCGACGAAGCCGATGATCTTCTCACCATTCGGGGCAACGCTTCGACGCCAGGCCTCGGACCGGTGACCCGGGTCGAAACGGGAGGAATCGACCCCACGGGCCCACAGTGCCACCTCGGCGACACCGAGGCCTTGCAGCTGATCGATCGTGTACGACGATGGGGCCAGCGTCAGAGAGGAATGCTGGTGGATGTTGCGGACGTGGTTCCAGAGCATGGCCTCGATGCCGTGCATTCCGTACCGGGCGGCATAGGCGGGAACCTCGGTCTGGTAGATCGCCACAGTCGGCAGATTCAGTGCCTGGGCGGCGAGGACCCCGCGCCATCCGAGGACGAACGGGCTGGCCAGATGGACGACGTCCGGGGCGAACCGCTGCAGCAGTCGGCGGATGCGGGTGACGCCGCCGGGAGCCACGCGGATGCGCCGATACTTCGGCAAGGCGATCGAGGGAACCCGGACGATGCGGGCGCCGGCGACCTCCTTCGGACCGTCCCTGCGTGTGCCCGGAGCGATGACGAGGACTTCGTCGCCGCGGTCGGCCAGATGGTCGAGGACCCGCAGGAGTGAGTGGGTGACCCCATTCTTATTGGGGAGGAAGGATTCTGCAATGATCGCTACTCTCACGACTTCCAGCTAAGGCCCGCCGAGTGACGAACGCATGACCCGAAGGCGACAGGTCGGCGACATCTGGCCGAAATCGGTCCGCACTCTCTGCGGTGACTGCAGAATGCCGGGCCGGTGTCCGGGCGCGGTCCTTCTCGGTGACTCTTCTCAGTAGCCTCGGTGTCCGGATGATGACCTGTTCGCGACGAGTCTGAGCCCCGCGTAAACTGAGGTGTCGGAAATGCTCGTGCAGCACATGGAACGAGGGGAATGGCCGTGGTCTGGTTCATCGTCGGCGGTTGCGTACTCGCCGCTCTCATCGTCCTCTTCGTCATCCTCACCGTCCTGCGCTTCAACCAGCTGTCCATGGCCCGGTCGCTGTGCGATGAAGCCAAGCGCCAGCTCATCGGCGAGATTCGCGCCCGCCACGCTCTCGTGCCGGCCTATATCGGCACCCTCCAGCAGATCGCCGGACAGGACCTGTCCCGGCTGGAACTCGCGCTCGCCTCTGCCGAACGCGCCCCCTTCGACCACCGCGGCGCTGCAGCCGAAAACGCCCTGACCGACGCCGTCGATGACGCCGCACTCATCCCCGCGGCGCTGACGGAGAGGTCCCTGAACTCGGACTCTGCCCGTCCCCAGCGGGCTGCGGTCAATGAGGAGATCGACACGACGATCCAGCTTCTGCACGGTCAGCTGCAGGTGCTCACCGAACGGATCCTCGCCGGCGCGCGTTTCTACAACACGAACGTCGAGCGCTATCACCGGCAGCGGGCGCGACTGGTCTCCCGCCTCTTCGGAGGGGTCTTCAAGCCCCGCGCCCCATTCACCGAAGCGATCGATGACGATGGCGGACCCGGAACGGCGGGCCCCGCCTCGGCGAGGACGACCCGATGACCCGCTTCCGCCTCGACCTGGGCTATCGCGGCACGGATTTCCATGGCTGGGCCAAGCAGCCGGGGCTGCGCACGGTCCAGGCCGCCATCGAATCCGGACTGGAGAGGATCACCGGCACCGAGGTGGCCACCGTCGTCGCCGGCCGCACCGACTCCGGCGTCCACGCTCGCCGTCAGGTCGTGCATATCGATCTGGGCGATGAGGCGATCGGCAAGCTCATCGGCCAGTCGAATCGATCCGCCGAGGCGGCCCTCCTGTCACGTCTGCGCGGAGTCCTCATCGCCGGTGAGTTCCACGACATCGTCGTCCACGCGGTGGCCGAGGTGCCAGAGGACTTCGACGCCAGGTTCTCTGCGCTGTGGCGGTCGTATCAGTACCGGTTGGCCGATCATCGGTCATTCATCGACCCGCTGCTGACGCAGGTGACGCCGCGGCACAAGGGCGAACTCGATGCCGAAGCCATGGCCGAGGCCGCGAGCGAGGTCCAAGGGCTCCACGACTTCCTGCCGTTCTGCAAACCCCGGGAGGGCGCGACGACGATCCGCACCCTCTACGAACTGCATGTCGCGCGCGATCATGATGCTGTGATCACCATCGATCTGCGCGCCGACGCCTTCTGCCATCACATGGTCCGTGCACTCGTCGGCGGACTGATCAAGGTCGGATCCGGCAATTGGCCGGTGACCCGCCCGGCCGAACTCATCGCCGAGGCGGACACCGGGCTGACTCCGGATGTGCCCATGTTCGTCACGCCTGCCGAAGGACTCGTCCTCACCGAGGTCGGCTATCCGGCACCCGAGGACTACGCGGCTCGCAACGCCCAGACGATGGCCCGACGCGACCAGGAATAGGCCGACGGTTCGGCGGGTCGCTGGCAGAAGCATCAAGCCGCAGCATCAAGCCGCCTTTTATCGCGCGAGTCGCGATCATGTGAGAATTCCTCTTTCCAGTTGTGAGAATCCTGTGTAGATTCACACTTAAGTAACTTTCAGTTCGCATTGGCACTGCAGGATGGAATCCGTCTTCAATCCCACCGGCACGGTTGATGTGCGCCTCACTGAACGATCGAAGGAACCGAATACATGTCGAAACTTGTGACCAAAGTGCTGGCCACGGGCGCCGCGGTGTCAATGCTGACTCTGCCCGGCCTCGCGCCTGCCATCGGGGCACCCTCTCTGGGCAACGGAAACTCCACCGACGACAGCGCCACGGCACCGAGTGAAGCGGCTCCCGCGGACCCCGACGAGTCGTCGAACGATTCGACCGACGGCAAGTCCGCGCCGTCGGACAACGCCGGCGACGAGCAGGATTCCGGCAGCGATGCGCAGTCGGCGCCCGAGGGCACCAAAGTTCAGCTGCTCAATATCACCGACTTCCACGGACGCATCTCCGAGGCAGGCACTCAGGTCGCCTCGGTCGTCGAGGAGGAACGAGCGAAGTTCGGCACCGGCGGCGACAATATGGGCACTGCTCTGCTCTCGACCGGTGACAACATCGGTGCCTCGACCTACACCTCCTCATCGCAGAACGACACCCCCACGCTCGATGTCCTCAACGCCATGGGCGTCGAGGCCTCTGCTGTCGGCAACCACGAATTCGACAAAGGCATCGATGACCTCACGGGAAGAGTGAGCGACGAAGCCGACTTCCCGTACTCGGCGGCCAACGTCTACGACAAGGGAACTCAGAACGTCGTCGACGGCCTCGACGAGTACTCCATCGTCGACGTGTCGGGAGTCAAGATCGCCGTCATCGGCGTTGTCACCAAGGACACCGCCTCACTCGTCTCACCGGACGGCATCGCCGACCTCGACTTCGGTGACCCCACGGACGCAGTCAACCGCGTCGCCGACGATCTCGAGAACCTGCCCGAGGACGAACGACCGGATATGACGATCGTCGAGGCCCACCTCGGCGCGTCGTCGACCGAGAGCCTGGAAGACGCGAAGGCGTCGAACGCGGAGTTCAAGAAGCTCGTCACCGAGGCCGACGCCTCGGTCGACGCCATGTTCACCGGCCACACCCATATGCCGTATTCCTTCGAAGCACCGGTGCCCGGAGAACCCGATCGCACCCGTCCCGTCATCGAGGCCGGCAGCTACGGCGAATACGTCGGGCAGGTGACCATGAGAGTCGACGGCAACAGCGACTGGCAGGCCAGCGGCATCGATCTCATCGAGACCGAGGGCAAGAGCTATGACTCCGAGGTCGTCGACAAGGTCGCAGGCATCGTCAGCGATGCAGAGGAGAAGGCCAAGGAGCTCGGCTCGGAGGTCACCGGCACGATCAGCGAGGACATCACCCGAGCGAAGAAGGACGGCGAAGAGGACCGCGGTGCCGAGTCCACGCTCGGCAACCTCGTCGCCGATGCGCTCAAGGAAGGCGTCGAAGAGACCCAGCTGGAAGAAGCCGACTTCGGCATCACGAACCCCGGCGGTCTGCGCACCGATCTGCTCTGCGATGACATCTACAACTCCGAGGAGAAATGCGAAGTCACCGTTGCCGAGCTCAACAGCGTGCTTCCCTTCGCCAACGACCATGGTGTCGTGACGATGAAGGGTTCGGACGTCATCGGCCTCTTCGAAGAGCAGTGGCAGCCCGATGGTGCCTCCCGGTCGTTCCTCCACCTGGGCATCTCCGATGACCTCGACGTCGTCTATGACACTGATGCCGACAAGGGCGAGCACGTGAAGTCGGTCAAGGTCGATGGCAAGGACATCGACCCGAACAAGGACTACCGGGTTGCGACGCTGAGCTTCCTCGCCACCGGTGGCGACAACTTCTCCTCCTTCGCCAAGGGTGATTTCGAACAGTCGGGACTCACCGACTTCGAGACCTGGGAGAACTACTTCAATAAGCACCAGGCCGAAGACAAAGACGTCACCCCGGATAAGAACGAGCGTCAGGCAGACGCGGCCAAGGACGTCATCGACAAGGGTGATCTGAGCGCCGAGCTGACCGGGCCGAAGGCCATCAAGCCCGGTGAGAGCGCTGAGTTCGCGCTCAAGACGAACGCGAAGTCCGAAGTTGCGGGTCCCATCGACGTCACCGTCGACCTGCCGGAGGGCTATACCGCCGAGGCGGCCGCGCAGTCCGAGTCCCGGTCTGCTTCCAGCAGCGCCACCAAGGGCAGGGCCCCCGAGGTCAGCGCCGAGGCGGCCAAGACGATCACCCTCGATTCGATCCCGGCAGGTGCGTCCGAGACTCCTGTGACGGTGACCGCGCCGAAGGACGCCTCCGGTGAGGTGACCGTCAAGGCCAGCGTGCAGGCGAATTCCGATGGTCCGTGGTGGGATGACAACCCGCTGCCGCTGGCGCATGAGTTCGAAGCCACCGCGGCAGTCGGTGACGATGCGAATGCCTCAGCCGGCGATGACGGTTCGGCCGACGGCGGCAATGCCGATGGTGGTTCCGCCGATGGCGGCGCCGCTGACGGAGGAGACAGCGCGGCCGGCGGCAATGCCGATGGCGGAGACAGCGCGGCCGGTGGGTCGGACGGTTCGTCGAACGCCGGCAGTGGGGCTGACGGCGCGAATGCGTCTGCCGACGGTGGTTCGGCCGATGGCTCCGGGGCCGATGCAAACGGTTCGAAGGACGGCGGCGACCTGCCGCGCACCGGCTTCGAGACCGTCAACATCGTCGCCGCGGCACTGGCACTCATCGTCGCCGGCACCACTGCGGTCACGATCGTCCGTCGCCGCAAGCTCAGCCTCCAGAACTGAGCCAGGCCGGCGTCAGACCGGCGGGCCGGAGAGTACTTCTCTCCGGCCCGCCGTCGTATACAGGCACATTTCTCGCGGAGCCATCCCGCACCCTTGGCGTCATCCCCACCCGGTAGTCGCACAACACCCCGGTGCACCGGGGTGTTGTGTCGCTGCGGGGGTGGTTTGCGAGGAAAGGTGGGTGCTGACGCTGCCGGTGCGTGATGCCCGCAGAGTCAGGGGCGTGACGATGAATCGGAGCCGTCGGCGTCGGCCTCGGCACCGGAGTCGGCAGGGGCCGCGCCAGCATCGCCGGCACCGTCACCGGAGGGCGTCGCCGCTGGGACCGGCGGGCGACCGGCGCGGAAGGTCTCGAGGTGAGTGAGCACCGGGACGAGGAAGAGGATGCCGACGGCCGGCACGACGATGCCCGAGTCGTTGATGAGAGTGCCGACTCCCAGCAGGATCGCGAGGCTGATCATCGCCGCCCTCAGCAGTGGGATCCGGCGGTAGGTGTCCTGGAGTCCGTTCAGTCGGAAGCGCGCTGGATCGAGCGCCATCCAGAACACGCCGATGATGACCAGCGGCAGCACCAGAGTCATCCACGACTGGGTGAGGATGTCGATGTTCATCCCGATCTTTCGAGCCAGAACGCTGAGCGCTTGACCGCTGATGATCGAGTCGAAGAACCGTCCGAAGTGCGTGCGCTGATCGGCCGGGCGCAGCCAGTCGAGGAACAGCACGGTGAGCATGACGAACCCGGCGATGCCCACCGTCAGTCCCAGCCGTTTGAGCGAGAACCGGATGCTCGCCGCGGCCAGAACGAGGTAGGCGACTCCGATGATGAGGGTCGGCACGGACCCGAACTTCGTGCCCAGACCTGGTGCTGCGAGGATGACGCAGGAGGCGAGCACGGGAACGGTGACGATGAGGACCCGATGCAGCGGCTTGGTCACCAGTGACGCGAACCCTGCGACCGCCATCAGCAGCGCACAGCAGTACAGCGCCAGTGCCGAGTTCCCGATCCCGTAGAACCGGGAGGCGATGAGCAGGGGCTCACCCAAGAGCGTCGACATCTGCAGCTGGGATCCGGTGACGACGTCGTAGGCGAGCACGGCGACGGTCACGGTGGACACGAAGAGCACCGGCCCGAACTTGTGCCGCCGCCAGGGGCCGAGGAGCGCCAGCACCCCGAGCAGCAGCGCCCACCCGGCCAGGGCTCCGAGCATCGCGATGTCCGGATTCGTCGCCCGCTCCCACGGCACGGTATTGACCAGATACGTCGAGATCGGCATCGCCGCGAATACGACACCGAGGCGGTACGCCCCGGAATGGACGAGCTCCCGGTGGTTCTTCCGCATAAACCACGCCAAGGCCAACAGTCCGATCATGAGCACGGCGACCACGGGGAAGAACCACGTCGACAGATCGTTCTGCGTCTTCACCGCCACCTGACGATCGAGGACTGCCTGATAGCGCGAATGCCAATCGGACCCATGCGCCCCCGAGGTCATCGGCGCCCCGGCCGCATTGTCCATCTCCTCGGCACCGGACAGTGCCACGAGCGTCGGTGCCAGGTCGGGCACCTGCACCAGTCCCGGCTGCCGCGTCGACGAGGAGGTGAGCAGTCCCGCCTGCTCGCCCGGGGCGACCATCATCGTCGCCTGCATCGACGAATCTTCATGCGTGCCGTCGGCGATCGATGAGAACACCACGGGAACGCGTCCTTCGCCGAGGCGGTTCGGCTGATCCGCGCTCATCCATCCCGTCGATTCGAGGATGTCCCCGACCTGAGCGTCGAGATTCTTCAGCGAGTAGCCGTCGGCGGCGGTATTGCCGAGATCGACGAGCGTAAGCTCGCCGTCTGCGGTCGATTTCGCGACGTCCGCTCCAAGGTCGGCTCCGACGGGCGACCAGTTCTCGACGCGGCCGGTTGGGGTGGCCGCGGCGATGGCGGCACCGTTGCCGAAGGCGCGGATATCGGGCACTGCCTCGGCCAGGGCCCCGAGGGAGGCATCGTAGTTGTCGCCGCGGGCCACCTGCGCGTACACGTCCCAATCGGCGACCCAGCCGTCGAGCGGAGATGCCGGTTCGCGGCACTGATCGCGGGGTTCGTCGGCGGCCCGCCGCCCTGATCCGAGTCCCAGCCAGCCGTCGACCGGGCAGCTCGTCGAGCGCACGCTGCGCGGTGTGATCGTCCCGATCTGCCCGCCCTTCATCATCACCCACAGGTGCGGTGTGGTGCGCGGATCGAGGTCCTCGAAGCTGAACCCGGAGACGTTGATCGACACGACCCCGGGATTCGCCGAGGCGGTCCCGCCGTCGCCGTCTTCCGAGGCCGGAGCCGTGCCCCCGTTCCCGCCCGCCGCCTGGGCGTCGGCTCGAGCCGACGCACCCGCGGCCGCATTCGCGCCCGTGGCAGCATCCGCGTTCGAGCCCGCGCCCGGAACCGCCTGCCCGGCTTGGGGCAGGCCGAGGACGAACAGGGCGATGGCCAGGATCCCGAGCAGAACCCGAGCGGCGGGGGAGGTCACGGGGGCTCTCATCGGTGAGCCTCCTCGGCGTGCTCAGCACTGAGCGCCAGCAGGAAGGGCAGCAGAACCATGGCTCCGGTCGAGGGCACGGCGACCCCGGAATCGGTGAGCACGAGCCCGACGCCGAGCCCGGTGGCGGCGGCCAGGAATCCATAGTGCAGGTCTGAATCGGTGAAGAGCTGGGGGAGCCGTCCGCGCCATTTGTTGACCAGGCGCCCGGTCCGGCTGCCGGCGTGGACGCGGGGGAAGTGGAGGAGGTAGCGGAGGAAGATGAGGATCGCGATGGCCGCAAGCGGGGTGACGATGGCCAGAGCCGGATTGACCTGGATGATGTGGAGGTTCGCGCCGAGCTTGCGGCCGACGACCTGCAGGGCCTCACCGGTGACGATCTGGTCGAAGAACGTGCCGAAATGTGAGCGCGCCCCGGCCGGGCGCAGCCAGTCGAGGAAGGCGATGCCGATGAGCACGGCCAGCGAAGACAGACCGATGAGGGCGAGGCGCAGCAGAGTCAGTCGGATCTTCGACAGCAGTGCCAGCAGGACCATGAGTCCGGCGAGGATGGCGATCGTGCCGCCGAACTTCGCACCCCAGGAGGGGTTGCCGGAGACGAACACGGCGGCCAGTCCGACGGCGACCGGCACGATGATCACGGCTTTTCGGTGGCCCCGCGTCCGCAGCCAGGACACCACAAGCCCTAAGAAGATGAAGAGGCTGACGATGAAGATCGCCGCACCCTGATTGCCGAGTCCGTAGTAGCGGCCGCCGACGATCGGGTTGTACCCGAGCAGCGAGTTCGCCTGCAGATGGGACCCGGTGGCCAGGTCGGTCGCGAGGATGAGCAGGTTCGCCCCGGCCAGGGCGCCGACCCGTCCTCGCCAGGTCCGACCCCATGGCGGGATGAGGGCGAGGACGAACAGAACGGCGGCCGTGCCGATGACCGAGAGGAACAGGCCGAGCCCGGGATCGGCCATCCTCGACCAGGGGAGGAGCCCGGCGAGGAACGCTCCCATCGGCAGGGAGGCCACGCCCAGGGAAACCCGACCGAGGAAGCGGTGGACGTGGGACGCTCGGGTGGCACCGCCTCGGCGGCCGAGGATGGAGCGGTTGAGCAGGACCGCGCACGCGATGAAGAGGATGTAGAAGATGACGTCGAGGGTGATGGAGAACGTCGAGAGATTCTGATGGATCGTCGTCGACTTCTGCGCCTCGGCGACGAGATCGTCGATGCGCTGCTGCGGATCATCATCGGTCGGGGTGGAGTCGAAGCCGACGGCGCGCGGGGAATCGACTTCGAGGACATCGAGGATGCCCGGCGCCAGATCGGTGATCTGCAGCAGCCCCGGGGTGCGGGTCGTCGCCGAGGACAGGGACCCGGGTTCGAAGCCGGGCCCGGACGCGATGAACGCGCGCAGCTGCGGCAGACCGGAACTGTCACCGAGGCCGGCGACGATGATCGTCGGATCCGCGGCCCCGTCCTTCGCGTTCTCCCGCACTTCCTGCAGGCGCACGCCGAGGCGGCGGTCGGCTTCGGCGACGCGGGTCTCCCGGTCGTAGTTCGGCGGAACGGTATAGGAGTAGTTCGGGATCGGGCCGAACAGCCAGGAGCGGATGCCGATCGCGCCGAGGTCGACGACGCCGAGGCGGCAGTCCGTGACCAACGCATCGTCCGTGAAGTTCGTCACCACCCCGTCTTCGTCCGCGGCGGCATATGCTGCGCCGGGGCCTTCGGCTGCGACGCAGGGTTCGAGCAGGGAGTCCGCATCGGTTGCGTCGGTGCCGGCGGGCACGGCGCTGCCGGCTTCTGTGACGGCGCGCGCGAGCATGCCGTAGTCGACGGAGTAGCCGGAGCCGATATTGGGTTCCTTGACCGCATCGAAACCTTCGATCCGAGCCGTCGTCGTTCCGGCCGCGGATTCGTCGCCATGAGCTTCGTCACTGTTCGCCGTCTCCTTCGCCGAGGCGGCCCCGTCCTCGTCGTCCACGGAACCGTCCGTGGTGGGGGCGATCATCGTCGGGCAGCGGGCCGAGTCATCGGGGTCGGCATCCTCGGCGATGGGGGAGGGACCGGCCTGCGCGCGGGCGCCCGCGCCGAAGGACAGCCAGCCGGAGGCGGGGCAGGTCGCCGAGCCGATCGTGCGCACGTTGAGGTTCGCGGCCGCGCCCTCGGAGAGCAGACGAAAGAGGTTCGGAGTGCGCTCTGGGTCGATATCATCGATGGTCAGACCCGGAATGCCGAAGACGACCGTCTGCCCAGCCGGGGGCCTGCCGGTGTCAGTGGACTGCGCGGAGGACGCATTCGCGTTGGCCGAACCGTCGGTCGGTGCCATGCTGTCCGTTGATGCCGAGCCGTCGGTTGATGCCGATGCGGAGGAGGGGCCGAGTCCGAGGCCCGCCGTCAGGAGCCCGACCAAGAGACCCAGCATCAGGATTCTCAATGCGGGAAGTCGGAAGGGCAGGCTGGAGTGAGTCGGCACAGATCAATACTATCGGCTCGGGTTTCAGCTGGCCCTGAGACCGCTCTGGGCGTTTGCTCCCCGGGGCTGAGGGCATGTATATTTGATTGTCGTTGTGTGTGCTTGTCGCACTCCCTTACATAGCCTCATGCGTTGCAGGCCCGTAGGTGAGGGGAATGCGTCGATAGGTTCACCCGATTGAAGACAACCAGCGCTTGAGACCCATTGGACTCACGACCCGATGAGGATCCGGCGCTGCACTGAACACAGATACGAAAAGAAGGCTACTTTTGCGTACGTATACAGCTAAGCCCGGTGACGTTGAGCACCAGTGGCACGTCATCGACGCCACTGACCAGGTGCTCGGTCGCCTTGCTTCGCAGGTTGCACGCCTCCTGCGCGGCAAGCACAAGACCACGTTCACTCCGAACACCGACACCGGTGACTTCGTCATCATCATCAACGCCGACAAGGTCGCGCTGACAGGTGCGAAGCTCGAGAAGAAGCGCGCTTACCGCCACTCCGGATACCCCGGTGGCCTCAAGAGCGTGAACTACGCCGAGCTCCTCGCCACCCACCCCGAGCGTGCAGTCGAAAAGGCTGTCGCCGGTATGGTCCCGAAGACTCGTCTCGGACGTGCCCAGATGCAGAAGCTGAAGGTCTATGCAGGTGCCGAGCACCCGCACGCCGCTCAGAATCCGCAGCCGTACGAACTCAGCCAGGTCGCGCAGTAAGCGCCTGAGCTCTAGACATACCGAGGAGAACCGTGGCTGATACCACCAACGCGACAGAAACTGTCGAAGAAGAGATCACCGAATACACTTCCGAGACTCCCGCATCCGCTGGCCTGGGCGAAAGCACCGCCGGTGGACGTGGACAGTCCCTGACCGCCCCCGGCAACGGAGTCGGCCGCCGCAAGCAGGCAATTGCTCGTGTGCGCCTCGTCCCCGGCACCGGTGAGTGGACCATCAACGGACGTACTCTCGAAGAGTACTTCCCGAACAAGCTGCACCAGCAGCTCGTCAACGAGCCCTTCACCCTGCTGGACCTGGGCGGACGTTTCGACGTCATCGTCCGGATCTCCGGCGGTGGACCCTCCGGCCAGGCCGGCGCCGTCCGCCTGGGCGTGGCTCGTTCGCTCAACCAGATCGACGCGGAGTCCAACCGTGCCGAGCTGAAGAAGGCCGGATACCTCAGCCGCGATGCTCGCGTTCCTGAGCGCAAGAAGGCCGGTCTCAAGAAGGCCCGTAAGGCACCTCAGTTCTCGAAGCGCTGATCTCGCTGGCGAACCGACTGCGGCTGGTCTGCCACTGAGTCGCAGTCATCGACAGTTCAGCATCATGAACATGAGAATGCGGTCCCGAACCAGGTTCGGGGCCGCATTTCTCATATCCGGACTCATCTCACACGGTCGCTGACTTAGCCGGCGTTGCGCGCGACCGCGGCTGCGGTCGGGTGTGCCGCCTCGGCGCATAGTCCGTCGTTCAAGCCTGAGCGCGAATATCGCATTGTGCACCGCACGATAAGCGCGCTCCGCCTTGAACGAACTGATCACCTTCCGCTCGTTCCCGTCGTTCAAGGCGACGCACATCTTTCGAGCTGTGCACCGCACGATAAGCGCGCTCGGCCTTGAACGGACACTCGCGACGCCGCGACCACAGCAGCCACGGCTGCGGGTGAGCCGCCTCGGCGAGGACGCCGACATCACGAGCGACACACAGCGGATCGACTAAGATCGACTCCGACATTGACGAAAGGATCTCCACTATGTCTCGACTCTTCGGCACCGATGGAGTGCGCGGACTGGCCAATCGCGATATCTCGGCCAAACTCGCGCTCCAGCTCTCGGTCGCAGGTTCACGCGTGCTCAGCAGCGGCTGGACGGGTGAGAAGCGCCCCTTCGCCGTGGTCGGACGTGATACGCGCGTTTCCGGCGAATTCCTCTCCGCCGCACTGAGCGCCGGAATCGCCTCGACGGGAGTCGACGTCCTCGACGCGGGCATGCTGCCGACGCCGGGCATCGCCCAGGTCGTCAAGGACACCGGCGCCGCTTTCGGCGTCGTCATCTCCGCCTCCCACAACCCCATGCCCGACAACGGCATCAAGTTCTTCGCCGCGGGAGGCACGAAGCTCGACGACGCGGTCGAAGACGAGATCCTCGCGATCTTCGATGAGGACTGGGACCGTCCGACCGGCGCGGACGTCGGCCGCATCTCGCGCTACCCGGCCGCTGCAGACGAGTACACCGAACACCTGGTGCGCTGTGTCGACGCCGACAATGTGCGCCCGCTGTCGGGACTCAAAGTCGTCGTCGACTGCGCTCACGGTGCGGCGTCCATCGTCGGACCCGCCGCCCTGCGCCAGGCCGGCGCCGAAGTCATCGTCTCCGCCGCCGAACCCGACGGCTTCAACATCAACGACGGTGTGGGATCGACCCACCTCGGACCGCTGCAGCGCCTCGTCGTCGAGACCCAGTCCGATCTGGGCGTGGCTTTCGACGGTGACGCCGACCGCTGCCTGGCCGTGGACTCCTTGGGGCGGGTCGTCAATGGCGACCAGGTCATGGGCATCCTGGCGATCGGGCTCAAGGAGCTCGGTGAACTGCGCGGCAACACCCTCGTCACGACCGTCATGTCGAACCTGGGTCTGAAGCAGGCGATGGACAAATACGGCATCGATACCGTGCAGACCGCTGTCGGCGACCGGTATGTGCTCGAGCGGATGCTCGCCGACGGGTATGCGCTCGGCGGGGAGCAGTCCGGACACGTGCTCATGCTCGATCACGGCACCACCGGCGACGGAGTGCAGACCGCCCTGCATCTGATGAAGCGGATGGCCGATGCCAAGCGCACCCTGGCCGACCTCGCCGCGGAGATCCCGCAGCTGCCGCAGGCGCTCGTCAACGTCAAGGGCGTGGACAAGAACAACGTCGATCACCCGCAGGTCGCCGCCGAGGTGGCGGCCGTCGAGGCGGAACTCGCGGACACCGGTCGCGTGCTGCTGCGCGCCTCGGGCACGGAGCCGCTCATCCGGGTCATGGTCGAAGCTGCCACCGAGGATGCCGCCTCCGCCCAGGCCGAGCGCCTGGCCGCGTCGGTCAAGGAGCACCTCGCGCTGTAAACGCCGAGTCACCGGCTCCGGCGTGCCTTGCGGGGCGCCATTCGCTCGATCAAGGGCTCGCTCAGATATGTCGCGGTCTTCCGCAGCATATTCGGGCGGGCCCTTGATCGACGTTGAGAGACGTAGGGTTTGCCGAGTGCGCAGTGCCGCGCCGATCGCCAGTTTCAGAGGGACCCTGCCGTGGCGACCGCGGGGCGGAAAGACCTTCTGCCGCGGCGTTGGCCAGTCAACTGTGCGCAGATTGCACAATTTCGGCTCGAAACCGGCAATCTGCGCACACTTGACTCGAAGAAGTCTCTGACCCTGCGGCGTCAGTGCGGGACTCGCACCGAGAGTGGTTTCAGCGTCGCGCCCTCAGCTCGAGGCGAACTGGGTGGCGTAGAGCTCGGCGTAGCGGCCGCCGCGACCGACCAGCTCCTCGTGAGTGCCCTTCTCGATGATACGACCGGCCTCGACGACGAGGATCGTGTCGGCCTGCCGGATCGTCGACAGACGGTGGGCGATGACCAGAGCTGTCCGCCCGTGCATCGCCTGGGCCAGGGCACGCTGGATCGCGGCCTCATTCGTCGAATCCAGCGCCGAGGTGGCCTCATCGAGCACGACGATCTCCGGAGACGCCAGCAGCATCCGGGCGATGGTCAGGCGCTGACGCTCGCCTCCGGAGAGACGGTACCCGCGCTCTCCGACGACGGTGTCCAGTCCATCGGGAAGCGCATCGATGACGCCTTTCAGCTGTGCCCGTTCGATGGCATCGAGCATCTGCTCCTCGGTGGCATCGGGATTGACCAGCGCCAGGTTGGCGCGGATCGACTCGTGGAAGACATGTCCGTCCTGGGTGACGACGCCGACGGCCTCGCGCAGATCGGCGAACGACAGATCGCGAACATCGACTCCGCCGATGGTGATCGTGCCGCCCGTGACGTCGTAGAGCCGCGGCAGCAGCGACGCGATCGTCGACTTTCCCGCACCCGAGGATCCGACGAGGGCAACGGTGTGCCCGGCGGGAATCGTGAAGCTCAGATCGTGGAGAACCTGATCGCCGCCGCGGGTGTCGAGCACGGATACGTCTTCGAGGCTGGCCAAGCTGACCTGCGAGGCGCTGGGGTAGGCGAAGTCGACGTGATCGAACTGCACATCCAACCCGACGGCGGGCAGGGCCTTCGGCTGCGACGGCTCCTTGAAGTAGGGCACGAGATCGAGGATCTCGAACACCCGCTGGAACGACACCACTGCGCTCTGGATGTCCAGGCGCGCGTTGGCGAGCATCGTCAGCGGCGTGTAGAGCCTGGTCAGCAGCAGTGCCAGGGTCACGACCTGACCGGCGTTGAGGTTGCCGACGACGGCCTGTGCACCGCCGACGCCGTAGACCAGAGCCAGCGCCAGGGCGGAGACCAGAGTCAGTGAGGACACGAACGTCGACTGCAGCATCGCGACCTTGACCCCGATATCGCGGACCTGGCCGGCGCGGTCGGCGAACTCCTCGTTCTCCTGGCGGGGATTGCCGAAGAGTTTGACCAGGGTGGCACCAGCGGCGGAGAAGCGCTCGGTCATGCGGGTCGACATGTCTGCGGAATTGTTGGCCGCTTCGAACTGCAGGGATGCGAGCTTTCCGCTGAGCATTCGGGTGGGGATGATGAACAGCGGCAGCAGCAGGATCGACAGCACGGTCACCTGCCAGGAGATCGTGACCATGACGCCGACGGTCAGGGCCAGGGAGACGAAGTTCGACACGATGCCGGACAGGGTGTTCGAAAACGCCCGCTGCGCACCGATGACGTCCGTATTGAGCCGGGAGACCAGGGCGCCGGTGCGGGTGCGATTGAAGAATGCGATCGGCATCGACTGGACGTGATCATAGACGGCCGTGCGCAGATCGAAGATGAGTCCCTCGCCGATCCGTGAGGACAGGTACCGGTTCGTGATCGAGATGGCCGCATCGGCGATGGCCAACCCGCCGATGGCCACGGCTAGCCATACGACCGTGGACACGGGCCCGCCGCCGGTGATCGCGTTGACGACGTCGCCGGCGAGGACCGGGTTGAGGACGCCGATGCCCGCGGTGAGCACGGACAGCAGCAGGAAGATGATGAGTTTGCGCTTGTGCCGGGTCGCATACCCGGCGATCCGCTTGTAGATGCCCGGTTGGATGCGCGTCTCGGGGGTCTTCTTGCTCTTGACCGAGGAGTACATGAGGTGATGTGCGGATGGCACGCTCATACTGGGTCCCTTTCTGCTGCCGAAACGACCGAGCATGCACGGGGGAGCCCGTGACGGCGCGAGGATCGCTCGCATCCGGCCGCCGCCGCGGGCGGGTGGCCTGCCGGCGGTGAGTAGTTCAGTGCACACTGTGCAACCGCCAGAGCGGTGAAACTATTTCCTCACCGCCCGGCGACTCCCATCACAGGTACCATCGCAAGCTCGCCGAGGCGGCCCGCCCCGTCCGAGGTCCCAGACCCACCAGCGACTCCCGTCACAGCTTCCGCAGCTGCACCTTCCGGATGGTG
Organism: Brevibacterium sediminis; assembly: GCF_024895295.1. Classification (NCBI taxonomy): domain Bacteria; kingdom Bacillati; phylum Actinomycetota; class Actinomycetes; order Micrococcales; family Brevibacteriaceae; genus Brevibacterium; species Brevibacterium sediminis. Next base: position 105,021 of record NZ_JAHQRN010000004.1, read on the forward strand.
TGGTCGGAGGATTTGTGGAGCACGAGATCGGCTCGGCCGCGGCTGGGCTGGACGTTCTCGCGCAGGTTCGGGAAGTTGATGGAGTCCCAGATCTCCGTGGCCAAGGTGATCGCCTCGTCGTCGTCGAGCTGCGAGTACCGGTGGAAGTAGGAATCCTCGTCCTGGAACGCACCGTGCTTGAGTTTGAGGAACCGCGAGATGTACCACTGGCGGATGTCACGGGAGCGCGCATCGACGTAGACGGAGAAGTCGAAGTAGTCGCTGATGGCCAAGCCCACGGTCCCGTCCTGACGGGGGCGGGCGGGTTGGAGGACGTTGAGGCCCTCGACGATGAGGACATCGGGGGAGCGCACGACCACCTCGGCGCCGGGAACGATGTCATAGGTGTGGTGCGAGTACACAGGTGCACGGACCTCGGGGGCCCCGGATTTCACGGCGGAGATGAACTTGAGCAGCTTGCGCCGATCGTAGGATTCGGGGAATCCCTTCCGCCCGTTGAGGCGGCGACGGTCGAGTTCGGCGTTGGGGTAGAGAAATCCGTCGGTGGTGATGAGCTCGACGCGCGGAGTGTCGGGCCAGCGGGCGAGCAGTTCGCGCAGCACACGTGCCGTCGTCGACTTGCCCACGGCCACCGATCCGGCGACGCCGATGACGAAGGGCGTGCGCTTGGCATCCTGCGGTTCCAACCCGCGTTCGTGCAGCGGAGAGAAGAATTCCCTGGTCAGGTCGTGCTTCGCCCGCCGTGCGGAGACGTAGAGGTTGAGCAGTCGTGACAGGGGCAGATAGACCTGGGCCACCTCGTCGAGGTTGATCCGATCCCCGAGCCCGCGCAGCCGTTCGATATCGCGCTGCTTCAGCGGAAGCGGCGTAGCCTGGGCGAGCGTACCCCACACCTCCCGATCGAACTCCCAGAACGGAGACGTCGTGTCCGGCTCGCTGCGCCGGGCGGTATTGAGGCCGGCGAGCTTGCGCGCACGGTCCAACTGAGGGTCGACATGGCTCATCCCACCATTGTGTCATGCGTCATGTTCGCCGCCCGCCCCAGGTCGGCGAAAGCCCCCCACCCCCACCGAGGAGCCCCACCCCACCGAGGCGCCCCACCCCACCGAGGCGCCCCACCCTCACCGAGGTGACCGTTCCGTCTCCGGCCCCGTCAGGTGTGCCCGACCGTCCCCTCACGCGCCCGCGTGCGCGTGCAGTTCGTCACGTTGACCCGATCGTGACTCGCCGGAATACCCGAGATCGGCTATCAGTGCGTAAAATCTCCCTCATGTGTGGAATCGTTGGCTATGTATCCAAGGCCCCCGTTGACAATGCCGACCACTCGGCGCTCGATGTCGTGCTCGGCGGCCTGAAGAGGCTCGAGTACCGCGGCTACGACTCGGCCGGCGTCGCGCTCGTGACGCCCGAGGGTCAGCTCGCCTCGGCGAAGAAGGCCGGAAAGTTCTCCGCCCTGACCGAGGAGATCGAGGCCAACCCACTGCCGGCTGCGCAGACCGGAATCGGCCACACCCGCTGGGCCACCCACGGTGGACCCACCGACCTCAACGCCCACCCGCACCTGGCCGACGGCGGCAAGCTCGCGCTCATCCACAACGGGATCATCGAGAACTTCGCCCACCTGAAGAAGGACCTCGTCGCCGAGGGCGTCGAATTCCTCTCCGAGACCGACACCGAGGTGGCCGCCGCCCAGCTGGCCAAGAACTACAAAACCACGGGCGACCTCACCGCCGCGATGCGCAAGACCGCCACCGAACTCGAAGGTGCGTTCACCCTGCTCGCCGTCCACGCCGACGCTCCCGGTCAGGTCGTCGCCGCGCGCCGGAACTCACCGCTGGTCATCGGCCTCGGTGAGGGCGAGAACTTCCTCGGCTCCGACGTCGCCGCGTTCATCGACTACACCCGCACGGCCGTCGAGATCGGCCAGGACGAAGTCGTCACCATCACCCCGGAGACGGTCACGATCACGGACACCGAAGGCAACCCCGTCGAGGGTGAGCAGTTCGAGGTCGACTGGGACACCGCCTCGGCGGAGAAGGGCGGCTTCGCGTCCTTCATGGACAAGGAGATCCACGATCAGCCGCAGGCCGTGGCCGATACTCTGCTCGGCCGTCTCGATACCGAGGGCCGCCTGACGCTGGACGAGATGCACATCGATGAGAACGTGCTCAAGTCCGTGGACAAGATCGTCGTCATCGCCTGCGGCACCGCAGCGTACGCCGGTCAGGTCGCGAAGTACGCGATCGAGCACTGGTGCCGCATCCCCACCGAGGTGGAGCTGGCCCACGAATTCCGCTACCGGGATCCGGTGGTCACGGAGAAGACGCTCGTCGTGGCGATCTCGCAGTCCGGTGAGACCATGGACACGATCATGGCCGTCCGCCACGCACGTCAGCAGGGTGCGAAGGTCATCGCGATCTGCAACACCTTCGGCTCGACGATCCCACGCGAATCCGATGCCGCGCTGTACACCCACGCCGGCCCGGAGATCGCCGTGGCCTCGACGAAGGCCTTCCTGTCGCAGGTCGTCGCCTGCTACCTGCTCGGCCTCTACCTCGCCCAGCTGCGGGGCAACAAGTTCCGCGACGAGATCGGCACGATCCTCGCCGAGCTGCAGTCCATCCCTGCGAAGATCCAGCACATCCTCGACGAGACGAAGTCGCAGGTCCTCGCCCTGGCCGACCGCAACCAGGACGTCGGTTCGGTGCTGTTCCTCGGCCGTCACGTCGGCTACCCGGTGGCGATGGAGGGTGCGCTCAAGCTCAAGGAGCTCGCGTACATCCACGCCGAGGGCTTCGCCGCAGGTGAGCTCAAGCACGGACCGATCGCGCTGATCGACGACGGTCAGCTCGTCATCATCGTCGTCCCATCCAAGCGCGGCCGGGATTCGCTGCATGCGAAGGTCATCTCGAACATCCAGGAAGTCCGCGCCCGCGGTGCGAACACCGTCGTCATCGCCGAGGAAGGCGACGAAGAGGTCGATCAGTTCGCCTCCGAGGTCATCTACGTGCCCGAGACGACGACGCTCATGGCGCCGCTGCTGACGACGGTTCCGCTGCAGATCTTCGCGATGGAGCTGGCCACGGCCAAGGGCCTCGACGTCGACCAGCCGCGCAACCTCGCGAAGTCGGTCACGGTCGAATGATCCGCCTCGGTGCCGGGCACGACAACGGTCGGTCCGGCATCTGAGTCGGTCGGGTATCTGAGGAGGTTCGATTGTGGCGATTCTAGGGATCGGCACTGACATCGCCGACGTGCCGCGCTTCGCGGAGCACATCGAACGCGTGCCTGAACTGCTCGACCGCCTGCTCACTCCCGGTGAGCAGCTCAAACGCAATGGCAAACGCCGGACGGATGCCTCCTTGGCGGCGCGGTTCTCCGCGAAGGAGGCGCTGAAGAAGGCGATCGGCTTCCCCGGATGGCTGCCGTGGCAGTCCGCCGAGGTGGTCCCCGCCAGGTCCGGTGCGCCGAGTTTCCGTCTGCGCGGGCTCGTGCTCGAGCACTTCCGTGCCATCGGCGGAACGAACATCCACCTGTCGATCACCCACGATGCGCACCTGACGATGACCTTCGTCATCGCCGAGGGCGACGGGCCGTCGCTGAGCCCCGGCATCGAAGGCGCCGCGGAGCACTTCACCCATTCGATGTACAAGCGAGTTCTTCGGCCGGAAGACTGAATCCGCGGCAGGAAGACTGACGCTGCAGCTGGGACAATGATTCGATGGACTCACTGACTAGCAATGTGGCGGTAGTGCTCTTCGACGGCTTCGAAGTTCTCGATGTATTCGGCCCCGTCGAACTCTTCAGCCGTCTCCCGGATTCCTTCACCCTCTCCTATGTCGCCGCTCAGCCTGGGCCCGTCCGCAGCGCTCAGGGCATCGAGGTTATCGTCACCGAGTCCTTCGACACAGCGAGCAACCCGGACATCGTCATGGTTCCCGGCGGGATGGGCACCCGGCAGCTGGTCGACGACCGAGCATTCCTCGACCGCCTCGTGAACTGGTCGGCCGGTGCCGAGCTCATCACCTCTGTGTGCACCGGTTCGGCGGTGCTCGCTGCCGCCGGCCTGCTCGACGGGTATCGGGCGACGTCGAACAAGAAGGCTTTCACGTGGGCGTCCGAACACGGCGAGGATGTCACCTGGATACCGCAGGCCAGATGGGTCGAGGACCGGGATCGATGGACCTCATCGGGTGTGGCCGCTGGCATGGACATGACTGCGGCACTCATCACCCATCTCTACGGCGCCGAGGCGGCCGCCACCGTCGCCCGTGAGATCGAGTTGGATATCCACACCGATCCCGATTGGGATCCCTTCGCCGCCCACCACGGGCTGGTCTGAACCGTCGACTTCTTGCACAGTCGAGCATCATCGGGACGCGAGTCTCAGTAGACCAGCATGTGTTCGGCTGAACCCGCACGAATCATGATAGAAAACTTCGAGGTGCGGCTCATAGTCGACATGCACCCATTCGCAGCCGGCGGCTTTGATTTCATGAACGAGAGTCTGGACCAGTCGTTTTCCGATACCACGCCTCTGATGTCCCGGATCAACAATTGTGTCGAGGACGAACGCGTGCACCCCGCCGTCCCAACAGGCGTGGACGAACCCGATCAACTGGTCGTCGGAGAACGCACCGATCCACGTCAGGCTGTGCCGCTTCAAGCGCGCTCCCCACGGTTTCACCTCTCCACCTGAGTGTCCAAACGCTCGTGCATGGAGTGCAGATAGGTGGGCGTCATCAACAGTGAATCGCACACGAAGGTCTATGTCCTGGGCCATGACGATCAGTATGCCGTATCGATCAACATGGTGAGCTTCGCTGAATTCTCTGTCTGCCACCGAGAACCGGGACCCCTGACGCTTCATGAGATCCGTCCATCGCCCACCACCGCGTACGGTTCACGTCCGATGGAGGTGAATGTATTCGCAAGGAACTGTTATATGGCCTGGTTGAGTCGCTCCCGATCTGGGAGAATAGACTCATGGAATCCGCCGTGGTACTCGACACTGACGCAATCAGGAGCGCTTGCGAAAGATTCGGTGTGGAACGGCTTCGCATTTTCGGGTCCGTGCTCACGGATCGGTTCAATCCGGAGACGAGCGACATCGACTTCCTCGTCACTTTTCGACCGGAACGGGACAATCTGTTCCACGACTACTTCGATCTGAAGGCTGAGCTGGAGCGGATCGTCGGACGGCGAGTCGATCTGGTCATGGAACGCTCGGTGAAGAACCCCTTCTTCAAAGCGGTTGCGTTCGAGAGTGCGCGGGAAGTCTATGCAGCGTAAGACAGGTGCGCACCTCTGGGATGCTGCTGAAGCGGCTAAGTTGGTCCGTGAGTTTGCTGGCGGCAAGACCGAAGAGGAATTCATTTCCGATCTCGTCGTTCGCTCAGCGATCGAGCGCCAACTGGAGATTTTGGGGGAGGCGCTGAAGCGCCTCCGCAGAGACGATGCCGACACCGCTGCTCGTGTGCCCGGACTCGAACGAATCGTTGGACTGCGGAACGTCCTTGCCCATGAATACGGTGACATCGACTACGAAATACTTTGGCTGGCGACCACAACCGAAATCCCCGGCCTGATCACGATCCTCAATGAGCTCGTCGATGAGGCCAGAGACGCTACAGGACTGTAGCGGCTCCATTGCGAAGACTGCTGATCGATCACTGCCGCCGGAAGAATCACGCGTAGCGCGCGGATTTCTAGGAAGGCTGATCGGTCTCAATCCGCCTGCGCCTGGTGGGTAATAGACTCAAGGCATGAGCTCACTTCCCAACGACACCGACAACACCGCCGCTGCCGACATCGCCGCCCCTATGAGCCCGACCCCCGCCGAGGCGGCCGCCACCCAGGTGCACCTGCCCACCGCCGATGACGCGAACGACATCGCGCCCGGTCTGGTCACCCTGCGCCGTGCCCTGCACGAGAACGTCGAGGTCGGACTCGACCTGCCGGTGACGCAGAAGCTCGTCCTCGACGCCATCGAGGGCCTCGACGTCGAGGTGAGCACGGGGGAGAGGCTGTCGTCGATCGTCGTCGTCCTGCGCGGCGGTGCCCGCAGGGAGGACTCGACCGGGGTCGTGCCCGCCGTCCTACTGCGCGGGGACATGGACGGACTGCCCGTCACCGAGGCGACCGGCTTCGACTTCGCGGCCACCTCGGGGAGGATGCACGCCTGCGGCCACGACCTGCACACCGCCGGGCTCGTCGGCGCACTCAAACTCCTCCACCGCGACCGCGACTCCCTGCCCGGCGACGTCGTGTTCATGTTCCAGCCCGGTGAAGAAGGCTATGACGGGGCCGGGAAGATGATCGATGAAGGCGTCCTCGACGCCGCCGGACCCCGCGTCAAGGCCGCCTACGGCATCCACGTCTCCGCCGACGCCGACCTCGGCGTCGCCAGCTCCCGTCCCGGGTCGTACATGGCGGCGTTTTCGAAGATGACGATCACCGTGAATGGCAAGGGCACGCACGCCTCCCGCCCGGCCACCGGCAAGGACCCCATCCAGGTCGGTGCGATGCTCGTGGGCCAGCTGCAGGAGTACGTCACCCGCCGCTTCGACATCTTCGACCCGCTCGTGATCACCGTCGGCCAGTTCAACGGCGGCACCGCTCCCAACGTCGTCCCCGACTTCGCGACCTTGGTCGTCAGTGTGCGCACGTTCTCGGAAGCTGTGACCTCCCGCGCCGAGGCGGAGCTGCCTCAGCTTGTCCGTGACCTCGTCGCCGCCCACGGTCTGACCGCCGACGTCGAGTACGAGCAGATCCTGCCGCCGACGATCAACGACGACGCCGAAGCCGAGTTCTTCCTCTCCACCTTCACCGACCTCTTCGGCGAGGAACGGACCGTGCGCAAGGCGAATCCGCTGCCCGGTTCCGAGGACTTCTCCCGTGTGCTCGACGCCGTGCCCGGAGCCTATGGACACTTCGGAGTCGCCCTGCCGAATCTGCCGGTCGAAGAACGCGAAGCCAATCATTCCCCTCGCGCCCGCCACAGCGACGACGGTCTCGCCGACCAGGCTCTGTTCCTCGCTCATCTGGCCGGGCGCCGGCTGGCGCAGCTGTCCGAGGGATGATCCGCCCGACCCCTGGCTCGGACGGTGGAAACGGCATACGGTGCAGGGATAGGTCCCGTGCAGGGCGACGTCGTATCAGGAGCAGAATTGTGAAGAGGAACAGTCGATGAGCATGTTCGCCTACCCGAGTGAAACCATCAGGGAGGCCGAGAATCCGCTGCTCGAAGCCGGCATCCCGCTCATGGCCAGGGCCGCCCGAGCACTGGCGAACAGTGCGGCCGCCATGCTGAAGGCCGACCACGGACAGGTCACCGGCACCCGCGTGAGCGTACTGGCCGGGCCCGGCAACAACGCCGGGGACGCACTCTTCGCCGCGGCGACTCTGGGAAGGCGCGGTGCCGCCGTCACGGTCATCACCCTCTTCGATCGCACTCACGACGATGGACTGGCCGCGGCACACAGCGCCGGTGCGCAGGTCATCGCGTTCACCTCGGCCGAGTCCGATGCGGCCCGGGCCGACGCTCTGCGCGAACTCTCCCGCGCCGATCTCGTCCTCGACGGCATCCTCGGCACGGGCGGGCGGCGCGGACTGCCCGACCACATCTCCTCACTTACCGCCGATTGGGCCCCGCACCGCACCGGCCGCCTCATCGCCGTCGACGTCCCCTCCGACCTCGACCCGAACCACACCGGGGCAGAGAAACGACTCCACGCCGACCGCACTGTGACCTTCGGTGGACTCAAGGCCGAACTCATCGATCCGCGTGTGGACGAGTTCATCGGAACCATCGACGTCATCGATATCGGCCTCGGCCTCGACCCCAGCTCGGCCGCCGCGGAGCTGCTCGATCACGATGATCTCGTCACCGGATTCCCGCGCCCCGATGAGACCGGGCACAAGTACTCCCGCGGTGTCACCGGGGTCCTCGCCGGCTCCGAGGACTACCCTGGCGCGGGCGTGCTCACCACCACCTCGGCGGTGAACACCGGAGCAGGGATGGTCCGCTATCTCGGCTCCCCGCTCGTCGCCGAATACGTCCTCGGCCTCCACCCCGAGGTCGTCAACGCCTCCGGACGCATCGACTCCGTCGTCCTCGGCCCGGGCGACCCCGAACCCGAATTCGTGCAGGGCGTCGCCGAGGCGCTGGCCGGCAACCGCACACCGGTCGTCGTCGACGCAGGCGGCCTCGACATGATCGCCCGCGCCGAATCGATGGCAGGCACCTGGCTGGTCGACCGCCCGCTCATCATCACCCCGCACGCCGCCGAGCTGGCGCGGCTGCTCAGCCGCCTCCTCGGCGAGATCATCACCGCCGGCCGGATCGGGGCGAACCCGATGCGATGGGCGCGGCGAGCCGCGGAGCTGACCGGAGCGATCGTCCTGCTCAAAGGCCATCACACGGTCATCGCCGCACCCGACGGGCACGTCGTTCTGCCTGCACCGGGGCCAGGCACCCTCGCCACGGCGGGCTCCGGGGACGTGCTCGCCGGGATCCTCGGCACGCTCGCCGCGATCGCCGCCGCCCACGGCCGCTACGACAGCGACGATCGGACGCGTCCACCCCGTGAGTGGGCTCGCCTGGCCGGTCTCGGAGTGCTGCTGCACAACGAGGCCGGCCGACGCGCGGTGACCGCGTCCGGATTCGCCGATGCCCTCGCCGAGGTGGTCGGCGAACTCATCCACGGCACTGACTGAATCTGCTCATCCACCTCAGTGGATGAGGATCTGCGTCTTCGTCGAGCCCTCCCACTTCATCGCCTTGACGAGACTGGACTCGTACATCGACACACAGCCGGCGGTCTTCATCGACTCCGTGTTCGCATGCAGGAAGATCGCCGATCCCTTCCCCGGCGTGCGAGCCTCGTTGTAGCCGATGACCTGGGCATACTTGTACGGCTTCGGCTGGTAGAGAGATTCGCCCTTGTACCCTTCGGACTTCCGCTGCATCGTGTTGTATCCCTCGGCCTTCGTCGCGTCACCGTCGACCCAGACATGATCGCGGGTGACCTTCGTCCACGGCTTGCCCAGCCCGGGATTCGCCGAGGTGCCGAAGCCATCGCGCATCCAGAACACACCCTTCGGGGTCTTGCCGTCACCTTCCCGTTTGCTCGACGTGGTGCCGTTGTAGCCGAGGCGGGCCTTGAACGGGCCGCTGTCGCGGGCGTACCGGTCGCCGGACTTCTTGCACAGGTAGATATCGGCGGTGATCGTCGACCGCTGCTTGACCTCGATGGCCTTCGCGGCCGTCACCGAGCTGTTCGACTCGACGCCGGTGCAGTACTTCGCGGCCGCCTCGGCAGGACCGGTCTGTCCGATCACGGTGAGGCCCGCCGCGAACAGGACAGCCGTAATCACCATTGCGAGGATGCGGGCTGGTGTGGTGTGCATGATGTCTCCTTCTTCATCGAATGGCTCGTCGAGCCGGTCTTCGCCGAACACGTCGTCGGCTGCACCTGCGACACCGGCGCCGGAGCCGAATGTCGCGGGGGATCAGCGTAACGAAGGTGCTGGTCGACGGGGGTCGGCGGTAGTCTTATCCAGTGACATCTTTCGACATCCCCGAGGCTCTCGTACGGGCCGAGATCGACGAGGCAGCCCTGTGCGACAACGCCGCCGTCCTTGCCGATCGGCTATCACCCGCCCGCCTCAAATGCGTCGTCAAAGCCAACGCCTACGGCCACGGCATCGACCTCGTCGCACCCGCTCTCTTCTCGGCCGGGTGGCGCGAGTTCTGTGTGGCCACGATCCCCGAAGCCCTTCGTCTGCGCAGCCTGCTCGGCCCCGAAGCGCAGATCCTCGCCTGGCTCTACGGACCGACCACCGACCTCGACGAGGCGGTTCGCGCCGGCATCGAACTGGGAATTTCGACGGTCGGCGCCCTCGACCGACTCGCCGAGGCGGCCCGCCGCACCGGCGTCACAGCCCGAGCCCATCTCAAGATCGACACCGGTCTCGGCCGCAACGGTCTGTCCCCGGAGGCTCTTGTCCGTGCCTTCGACTGGCTGCGCCGTCACGCCGAAGACAGCCACACCGACGACTCCAAGACACACGATGCCGGAGCCGATATCCGCATCGTCGGAATCATGAGCCACTTCGCCGTCGCCGACGAACCCGAACGCCCCGAGACCGCAGCGCAGAGCGCGGTCTTCTCCTCCGCCCACGGGCAGCTTCGGGCCGTGCTCGACGCCGCGGACGGCCGCCTCGGCGAATCGGATGACCTGGATGTGCACATCGCGAACTCACCGGGAGCGCTCACCCTGGGACCGTGCCCGGGCACCTCGGCGAGGGTGGGGCTCGCCCTCTACGGTCTGTCCCCGCTCGAAGACGGGGATCCGGCGGCTCTCGGGCTCCGCCCGGTCATGCGGCTGACCTCCAGCGTCATCAATCTCAAGGACATCCCAGCAGGTCACGGCGCCTCCTACGGGCTGACGTTCACCGCCGCGACCGACACCCGGTTCGCGCTCGTGCCCGGTGGGTACGGGGACGGACTGCCGCGGGCAGCCTCGAACCGCGCCGAGGTGGCCATCCGGGATCGTCGTTACCCCGTCGTCGGGCGTATCGCCATGGATCAGATGATCATCGACATCGGTGCCGGCAACGATGAGGTGGCCATCGGCGACGAGGTCGTCATCTTCGGTCCCGGTGGGCCGAGCGCGGCCGAATGGGGGACCTGGGCGAACACGATCAACTACGAGATCGTCACCCAGCTCAGCGCCCGGGTCGACCGGGTCGCCCGGAAGGGAGACGGGCGATGAGGGTCCATCTCGAATCCTTGGAGCAGATGCGCACGTTCGCTGCGGTCCTGGCCGACCATCTGCGCGCCGGTGATCTGCTCATCCTCACGGGCAACCTCGGAGCGGGGAAGACGACGTTCACGCAGTCGCTGGGCAAAGCCCTCGACGTGGCCGGGCGGATCACGTCGCCGACGTTCGTCATCGCCCGCGAACACCCGTCGCGCTCTGGCGGACCCGCCCTCGTCCACGTCGACGCGTATCGGTTGGCCGACGGGGAGGAGCTCGAAGATCTCGACCTCGACTCCGAACTCGACGAGTCGATCACGGTCGTCGAATGGGGAGCCGGCCTGGCCGAGCAGCTCAGCAGCGATCACCTCGACATCACCATCACCCCGGTGTGGGATGAAGCCGCAGGGGACGATGACTCGGTCGGTGTGGACGACGAGGACGAGGTGGAGGACGAACGACGCACCGTCGACCTCGTTGGTCGCGGGGATGCCTGGATCGATCGGATGCCGCAGGTTGTGGCCGCTGTCTCGGCACTGGCAGGCGTGCGAGTCGACGACCCTGCCTCTGCCGATCTGTCTGCCGAGGACTCGGCGAATGAGGGAGACGAATCATGATCATTCTGGCCATCGACACCTCGCAGTCGGCCTCTGTGGCCCTCGTGGATACGGACACCGGTTCGGTCATCGCGGCCGAACAGGCCGATGACCAACGTCGACACGTTGAGTTCATCGGTCCCGCGCTCGCCGGCGTGCTCGCCGAGGATGCCCAGCCCGAACTCGTCGTCGTCGGCATCGGACCCGGACCCTTTACCGGTCTGCGAGTAGGAATCGCCGCCGGAATCGCCGTCGGTCAGGCCCGCGGGATTCCCGTCAAGGGACTGCTGTCCCAAGCCGCGATCGCCGAAGAGTTCGTCCGCAGGGCAGCAGGCTCCCCAGCACTTGCGTCGGAGGTCGCGTCGCCCGCCGGGACCGAATCCGTTCGCCCCGTCCTCATCGCTTCGGACGCCCGCCGCAAAGAGGTCTATTTCAGCGTCTACGACTCCGCCCACGCCAGACTGAACGCCGGGCCGTTCGTGGCCAAACCGGCCGAGGTTGCTTCAGTTCTCGCCGACAACGGCTACCGGCTCGATACGATCGATCAGAAGCTCGGCCGCGGATTCCTCCTCTATCCGGACGTCCTCGGAGCGTCGACCTCTGAGTCGATCACCGATCCTCGTGCCGAATATCTTGCCTTCGCGGCGGCACGGGAACTCGCCGCCGGTCGAGACCTTGCCGACCCGATCCCCGAATACCTGCGCGAACCCGATGCGAAGGCGACCCCGGTACGCAAGAGCTCATTGAAATGACCTCCACGACCATCGCCGAGCTTCCCTGGTGGGACCTCGCCGAGGTGGCCGACCACGATGCGGCGATCTTCGGACCCACAGCCTGGACGCTCGGCTACTACTGGTCGGTCAAGGCGCAGAACGGCACGGTCATGCTCGCCGCCAGGACCGCCTCGGCGGGGGAGTTGGCAGGGTGGATCGTCATGTCGGGGGCCGGTGCGGAAGCCGATGTGATGACGATCGCCACCACCGAGGCTGCGCGCGGCACAGGGATCGGACGTGCCCTGCTGCAGGCGGGAATCGATTGGGCGAAGGAACGCGGTTCCGAGGTCGTCCACCTCGAGGTTGACGAACGCAATGCTGCGGCGCTGGGGATGTACGCATCCTTCGGGTTCGAGGAATGGGGGCGGCGCCCGGACTACTATCCGGGCGCCGCGGGAATTCTCATGCGTCTGCGGATCGGCGACTGATCCTTCTCAAGTCGCGCCCTAGGCGACGGGAACCGCACGGTTATCGGTCGCCTCGGTGAGGTCGACGAGCAGCGCTCCATTGAGTCGGAACGCTTCCATCGTCTCGTCGACGACGATCTGCTCGTCACCGCCGGTTGCCGCAACCTGGTCGAGGAGTCGGCGGTAGGCGTCCTTGTACGGCTTCGTCTTGCCGAGCTCGGCGAAATCCCACATCGTCAGCGAGGTCGCCGGCAGACTGTAGTGCCGGCCCATGAGGGTGCCGATCGCCTGACCGCCGGAGAGGTCGCCGAGGTAGCGCGTGTAGTGGTGGGCGATGACCCGCTCGGCGCGGTCGAGTCCCGCCAGGTGCGCGGCATAGGCGGTGGCGCTGGGCATGACAGGCAGTTCGGTGCCGTCGAGCGCGGCCAGGTCGGCGGCGATGCGGTCGGCCCGGAACAGATGGGCGTCGAAGAACGGCGCGAAGACAGGATCGTCGGCGAACTCCCGTGACTTCGACTCGAGCACGCCGTAGATGACGTCGTACTGCTTGAGCAGCAGGGCGTAGGCCCTTGCGTCGAGCCGTCCTTCCATGAGGTCGACCATGAACGTGGTGTGTTCGACCTCGTCGTGGATGGTGGCGGTGCTGGCCTTGAGGCGAGCGGAGAACGGTTCAGACATGATGTTTCCTCATTGAGAGATCGTCGATCCGAATGACGGTTCGCGATAGTGGGACTATGGGGGTGAGTCCGTCCCGGTTCGGAACTCTCGTGCCGAACCGGGACGGACTCGCTGGCTCACTACAGAACTTGTCTGAGGTCAGTCTAGCGCTTGCGCATCCGCGAGAACATAACAGAACCTGCGCCGAGGATGAGAAGACCGATCGCGATCGGCAGAGTCATCAGCTCGGCACCGGTACGCGGGAGGTTTCCTCCGTCGGAGCTGCCCGACTCGGAGCCGCCTGTCGACGAACCTTCGGATCCGGCAGAGGACGAACCTGCTGCGCCGGAGCCGTCGGACGCACCGCCTGAGGCGCTCGAGCCGCCGTCGGAACCGGCTTCGGCTCCGTCGGTCGCACCGTCGTCACCGGATCCGGCGGCGTCGGCTGACCCGCCGTCCGAGCTGCCTTCGCTGCCGGCGTCGTCATCGGCGGCTTCGTCCTCGGTCACCGTGACGGTGAACTCGGCGGGGTCGGACGGAACACCGTCGACCGTGGCGATTGCCGAGTAGGCGTACGTGCCCTTGGCGCTCGGGGCCTTGGCGGAGAAGTTGCCCTCAGCGTCGGCAGTCACCGTGACGTTGTCCTCGGACGGGACCTTCGCGGCGAAGGCCTTGATCTGGCTGTCCGCGTTCTTCTCGACCACGGGGGTCCAGGCAAGATTCACCTCGGCGTTCGGGGCGGTCTTGCCCTTGACGAGACGGTCCTCGCCGACTGTCTGGTCTGCGACGACCGGCTTGGCAGGCTTGTCTTCGTCACCGTCGGAACCGCCGTCGGAGTCATCACCGTCGGCAGCGCCTCCGGCATCCGAGTCGGAACCGTCGGTCGATCCGTCTGCTGCGGCGCCGGCCTTCGACCCGTCGGCTTCGCCTTCGGCTGCATCGGCCGTACCGTCGTCACCGGCTTCAGCGGCATCCGACGCCCCGTCTTCCGCACCCTCGGCTGCATCGGCTGAACCATTGTCGTCGGACTCGGCACCGTCGGCTGCGCCCTTGTCATCGGCTTCGCCTTCGGCTGCGTCGGCTGCACCGTCGTCATCGGCTTCAGCACCGTCGGCGCCCGTGTCTGCGGTGCCGTTATCGTCGGCTTCGCCTTCGGCCGCATCGGCTGCGCCCTTGTCATCGGCTTCGCCTTCGGCGGCGTCGGCTCCACCGTCGTCACCGGCTTCGGCTCCGTCGGTCGCGCCGTCGTCAGCTGCATCATCTGCATCGTCGTCAGCGGGGAACAGGGCGTTCTTCTGCTCGTCGGTCAGTTCGATGGGTTCGCGATAGAGCTCGGCATCTCCGGTGGGCAGGCCGTGGGCGACCCAGGTCAGCACGTCGTAGTCCTTCGACTCGTCGAGGTCGACGGTCTTTGCGGTGACATCGACGTCGATCTTGCCGTCCTTGATCTGCGGCGGCATCACGTACTGCACAGCGGTCGTATTGCCGGCGGTGACATCTTTGCTGGCGAGGTCACGATCAACGATGGCGGCATACGCGCCTGCCGACGGTTTGCCGAGGCTGGAATCGGGGAGATTGTCGTAGCCATCGCCTGTGACGTTGACGGTGAGGCCGTCCTCGGCGCTTGCGGACTTCACGGAGTGTGACGTCGAGACGTCGGGGGCTGGGGCCTGAGCTGTGTACTCGACAGTGAGCGGATTCGTCTTCTTCCGCGGCTGGATCGAGGTGCTCGCTCCGGCGGTGGTGTACCAGTAGGAGTCCTGACCGGTCTCGACGTTGAAGTCGATCCAGTCCTGCGGCATGGCGCCCCACCAGGACTCGTTCTCAGACGACTTCGGCGACTGCAGGTTGCGGCCGTCGGTGGCGGTCTCCACGCCGAGGTAGTCAGGGGTGAATTCGAAGCCCGAGTCGGTGACATCGACCTCGCCCTGCTGGATTTCGACGATATCGCCGTCACGCGCATCGAGCTTCTTCCAGATGCTCAGATCGTCCATATCGGCACCGAACCCGGAGTAGGTTCCGGTGATGGTGCCCTTGCCGTTCTTGACCTCGAGCTTCGGATCCGAGATCGTCCAGTAGGTCATTCCGCCGTAGTACGCGAACGACCAGGAGCCCTCCCACTGGATGGAGGCATTGTCGTTGTCGGGATCGACCGTTCCGGTGCCGTTCTTGATCTCTACGTGGTCACCTGTGTGGTTGTTCGGCGCTTCGGCGTTGATCTTGCCGTTGACCTTGTTGCCCTCACCGTCGGTGCAGCGGCTGTCGAAGTCCGACAGTTCGCCACTCGTCTTGACGATCGAGGTGTTCCCATCGGTGAACTTCCCCGCGTCATCGACGGAATAGATCGATCCTGCGTCCTTGGCGGTCCAGATGCGAGCCATGCCTGTGTCTCCGGCTTCACCGGCTGCGAGGAAGTTGCACCCACCGAAGTAGGCGCCGCCGGTGGACTCGTTGTTGACCGACCAGCTGAACACAGCATCGTCAACGGTCTTGTCGACCGCTCCGAATGCCGGGGCGCTCATGCCCATCCCCAGCAGTCCGGTGGCGGCTGCAATTGCCGCTCCGGCCGCCAGCGGCGAAGTCAAGCGTCGTGCCTTCGCGGCACGTGCGCGCGCACTCTTGTGCGTCATAGATTCTCCTCATTTTCAACGTCGCACACGGCGAAGACCGCGTGGTGCCAGGCCTCGGAAAAGATCCTGGATTCATCATCAGCAGAAGTTGTGGATTCGCTGAACGATAAATAGACTACACAGACATATCGTAAAAAGCCAAGGTTAGCCTTACTTATGAATGAGTAGCCTTGCCTTAATTAAATGACTTTCAGGGATGTTCGAGTAACTCATGCAGAAGTGGTCTTTGCGCAGGACTGTGCGCCGTCGATCGTTCCGCCGGACCGCGTGGCTCGCCGGCGGTCTGGTGCTGGCGGTCCTGCTGTGGAACAACGGAATCCACAACATCGGTTCGATCAACGCCCAAGGTGAGGCCGCATGTCAGCAGCCTCCCGCCCGGTCGACGCCGAATCTGCCCGACGTTCCCGACGTCGACCGGAAAGCTCTGCCCGACCCGACGGAGATCACGGGGCAGACGACTGCGTATACGCAGGCCGGCGAGATTCCGCCGGTCTCCGACACGGCCGCGCACGAAGCGAACCTGCCGGTGACGGTGAAGAGCAATGACGGTCCCGAGCAGACGGTGAAGAAGACCGACCGAATCCTCGCAATGAACCAGAACGGCGGGATCGCCGCCGCGGTGGTCGGTCTCGGACTCGGCTGCAACCTCGTCGGCCGCGACATCGCCACTGACTTCACTCAGCTCGTCCCCGGTGCCGAGCAGCTGCCGCTGATCACTCAAGGCGGACATGAGATCAACGCCGAGGCGGTGCTCGCGCTCTCGCCCGACGTCGTCCTCACCGACACGACCATCGGCCCCTACGACGCGCAGCTGCAGCTGCGCAATGCCGGCATTCCCGTCATCTTCATCTCATCGTCGTATTCCGACGGCGTGCGCTCCGCGGGACCGCAGATCCGGGAGGTCGCGGATGCTCTCGGTGTGCCCGAACTCGGTGACAAGCTCGCCGAACGCACCGTCCGCGAGATCAACGACACGCAGAAAGCCGTCGCGAAGCTCGCTCCCGAGGATCCCGCCGATCGCCCGCGGACGGTCTTCCTTTATCTGCGCGGCAACATCTACTACTGGTTCGGCGTCGGCTCCGGCGCGGATTCGCTCATCCAATCCGTCTCCGCCCGCGATGTCGCCGCCGAGGTCGGATTCGAAGGCATGTCGCCGACGAATTCGGAGGCACTCATCAAGGCAGCCCCCGACGTCATCATCGTCATGACCCTGGGGCTCGCCTCGGTGGGAGGCATCGACAAGGCTCTCGAACTGCCCGGCATCAAACAGACTCCGGCAGGGAAGAATCGACGGCTCGTCGATATGAGCGACTACGAAGTGATGAGCTTCGGCCCGCGTTCGGCGCAGGTGCTCGCGGCTCTCGGTACCGCGATCTACGCGCCCGAGCTCGCCTATCACCCGGACCATCCGCCGAAATCCATCGAGAAGCGTCTGAAAGAGATCAATGAGGAACTGGAAGAGGATGAGGCATGAGTGAGTCCACCGAGATTCGGGACACCTCGCTGCGCCGATCCCGCCGCTTTGACCCGTCGAACCGCCTCGCCCCGACGAGCCGTATCGAAGCCGTCCGGGAGGACGGCGGCCTCGACCTCGGACGCATCCGCGGCCAGCGCACCGCCAGAGCGGGAACCCTGTTCCTCGTCCTCACCATCGCCCTCATCGCCGCATGCGTGCTCTCTGCCGCAATCGGTCAGCTCTTCATCCCGCCGCTCGAGGTCATCGGCTCACTGCTGGGCAAAGTCGGACTCGACTGGCTGCCGGGACCGAGCCACGATTTCGGTGAGGAAGCACTGTGGCAGGTGCGCTTCCCCCGCGTGGTCATGACCGTCCTCGTCGGTGCCGCTCTCGCCGTGGCAGGAGCCATGATGCAGGGCGTTTTCGGCAACCCGCTGGCCGAACCCGGCGTCGTCGGAGTCTCCTCCGGTGCCGCGGTCGGCGCCAGTGCCTCGATCCTCTTCGGCTGGTCCTTCCTCGGTGCCTTCACCACCCCGACCTTCGCCTTCGTCAGCGGTCTGATCACGACCTTCATCGTCTACACGGTCTCCCGCTCGGGAGGGCGGACAGAGGTGATCACGCTCGTGCTCACGGGTGTCGCGGTAAACGCCATCGCCGGAGCCGCGATCGCGTATATCACCTTCGCCGCACCCACCTCGGCGCGGGAACAGATCGTGTTCTGGCAGATGGGCAGCTTCAACGGCAGCCTATGGTCCCAGGTCGGGCTGATCCTCCCGCTCATCGTCTTCGGGATCATCATCGCCCAGACTCTCGCGCCGGGCCTCGACATCCTGTCGCTGGGGGAGAAGAGCGCACGCCACGTCGGAATCAATGTCGAGCGGCTGCGCATCATCGTCATGGCCGTCGTCGCCCTGCTCGTCTCCGCAGCTGTGGCCTTCTGCGGGATCATCGCCTTCGTCGGCCTCGTCGTCCCACATATCATCCGCATGATCATCGGCCCCGGGCACCGGCTCCTGCTGCCGGCCAGCGTGCTCGGCGGGGCCGTGCTGCTCTCGATCGCCGATCTTGCCGCTCGCACCCTCGTCGAGTTCGCCGATCTGCCGATCGGCATGCTCACCTCGCTGGTCGGCGGGCCGTTCTTCTTCTACCTCATCAGACGCAGCCGCAAGGAATCCGGAGGTTGGGCATGAGCATCATCACCGTGGGCAGGTCAGCAGTCCGCCGCCCGGAATTCCCCGTCGCCGGCAAGCCGATCATCTCCGTGCGCGGAGCCGAGGTGAGCTTCGGCGAACGCACCATCCTCGCCGGCATCGACCTCGACATCCGATGCGGGGAGGTCCTCGCCATCGTCGGCCCCAACGGCGCCGGCAAATCGACCCTGGTCAATGTCATCACCGCCGACGTCGAGCTCGGCGCCGGCAAGGTGTTCATCGACGACGAAGTGGAGTACTCCTGGTCGACCCGAGAACTGGCGATGCGCCGAGCGGTCCTCCTCCAGGACATCGGAATGGCATTCCCATTCACCGTCCTCGAGGTCGTCGAAATGGGCCGCTCCCCGTGGGCGGGCATGCGCGAATCCCAGCACGACGACCTCATCGTCGCCGGATCGATGTCGCGGACGGAGACCGTGCAGTTCGCGGCCCGGAAGTTCACCTCCCTGTCCGGAGGCGAGAAGGCCCGGGTCGCGCTGGCCCGGGTGCTTGCGCAGGCGACCCCGGCGCTGCTCCTCGACGAGCCGACCGCACCGATGGACATCCGCCACCAAGAGCTCGTCCTCCAACAGGCGCGCGACTACGCCTCGACCGGAGGCGCCGTGGTCATCATCGTCCACAACCTCGATCTCGCCGGTGCCTACGCCGACCGGATCGCGATGCTCTCCGACGGCTCGATCATCGCCGACGGTCCACCCGCCGAGGTGCTCACCGCCGACCGCATCAGCGACGTCTACGACTATCCCGTATCCATCGTGGCCGACCCCAACACCGGAGCACCGTTGGTCGTGCCCGTGCGCGCCGGCCGAAAGGAAGACTGACCCATGTTGACGACTGCACTCCACCGGACCATCGCCTCGGTGCCGGTGAAGCGGATCCTCGCGCTCATTACGATCTCCGCGCTCTTGGCCGTCGCCGTGGGCGTGACGACGACGATGCTCAATCCGACCCCCGCCGAGGCGGCCCCGAAGGTGTCCGTGTCCGGCACCCCGAAGGCCGACGGCGAGTCGACGCTCAAACTCTCCGGCTCCGGTTTCCAATCCGTCGAAGGCGGATTCGGTGGGATCTACGTCCTTTTCGGCTGGGTCGACGACGCCTCCGGCGGATGGCGGCCGAGCAAGGGCGGAGTGACTGGGTCGAACTACCGCTACGTCTATGACGACGAGACCAAACCGGCCGGATATCAGCTGTTCGTGACCTTTCCCGGATCGAGCACAGCGTATGCCGCCAACGGCGGCGAAGTCGCGGCGAACGGGACCTGGAGCGGAACCATCAAAGTCCCCGGCGAGAAATTCACGACCTATGACCGGTCGCAGAACGAGACCGAAGTCGACTGCGGCGAGGTCCAGTGCGGCATCATCACGATCGGCGCCCACGGTGTCGACAACGCGAACAACGAATCCTTCACGCCCGTCGACTTCTCCGCCTCCGGTGCCGCCGCAGGCAAGGACGCCGAGAAAGACGAGAAGAGCGAGAAGGGTGAGAAGACTGAGAAGTCCGGAGGCGATGAGAAGAGCGAAGAATCAACCGGTGGTTCCGGTGACGATGGAGGCGGAGCGGAAGCGAGCTCCGGCAGCGGCAACTCCGGCGGAGGGGACACCCAGACCGTTGACCCTGCACAGAACCCGAATGTGGCACCGGTGGCCAGCGAACCGCCGATGAGCACATCATGGCTGATCTTCTTCGCCATCCTCGCCGGAGTGCTCGTGCTCGGGTCGATCATCGCGGTCGGTCTCGGGTTCGGCATCGGCGGCTACCTCGCGGTCAAGAGTCTGCTGCTGGGAGTCAGCCCGGCGGCGATGGAGAAGGAACGCGACCGACGCGAGCGGAAACGGATTCGGACCCAGCACAAGCTGGCCAAACGTCGGCTCGTGATGCAGCGGAAGAAGAAACTGCAGCTGGCCAAGCTCGAACGCGGCTCCGAGCGTGCCGTGGCGCACGCGAACCACCAGAGCCTCGGTCCCGGCACCGGGAAACTCCCTCCGCAGGTCATCGCCTTCTTCGAGGACGAGGACCGGAAAGCCGCGGGCAGCCGCGGCGACGAAGGCGTCGGCGCTGCGCCGAGCTTCTACACCGGAGGCGTCATCACAGCCGAGTCCGGAGCCAACAGCACGGGACCCGGGGACGGTGGGGCCGCCTCGGCGGGGGAGACCGACCCGGAGGATCACAAGGACACGCGAGTCCTCACGGCGGTCGCTCCGGACGGCACCGACAACTCTGACCACACGACGACGCACTCATGACACACGAACGGATCGTCCTGCGGGACGAAAACGGACGAGGAACGACGATGCACACTCACACCTCCACCCACAGGGGTCGAATTCTCACACGCACCGCGGCAGGGATCGCTGCCCTGGGGCTGCTCGGTTTCGGGCTCACCGGACCCGCACAGGCGATGACCGCGCCGTACTCGGTGCCGGGAGCCGCCTCGACGACTTCGCCTGAGGACGAAGCGACCGACTCGGGCGAGCAGGACATCGACGACGCGGTCTTCAACTGGTCGGTCAATGACGAATCCACCGGCGGATCCTACTTCGGCGGATGCAACTACCTGGCCGCAGGTGAGGCCGGGGATTCGGGAATGGCACGCATCTGGACGGACAAGGACGCCGGCACTCTGTTCAAGACGAACAAGGATGGGAACTTCACCGACGGCAACGTCTCCATCGTCAAGGAGAACGGAAAGTACTCGACGTTCCAGTCGCGCTGCGAAACCGGGGACGGCGCGCTGGTCAACGGCAAGGTCAACGCCGAGACAGAGAACAACCACACCGGCGATTCGGTGAGGATCACCAACGGCAAGGGAACCGTCGACCCGGAGTCGAACAGTGCCTCGATCCAGTGGAAAGGTTCCTGGACCTTCGCCTACTACGGCGGGATGACCTACTGGACGATCTCAGACCCGAAGCTCGAGGTCGAGAACGGCAAGGGCACCATCACCGGAACGTACTCCGGCTTCGGCGCGGACATGGACGATCTGAGCATCTGGAAGAAGCTCAAGGCTCGTGACGGCACGATCGTCGAACTCCAGAACGGTTCGGTCGACATCTCCGACAAGGGGTTCGAATTCACTCCGGACTTCCTCGGAGTCAAGACGGGCGCGGACGGACGCAATTCTCAGACCCCGAAGTCAGCGGAGAACGAATCCTGGTGGGGAGCGATGCCGCAGGACTGGATCGACTTCAACCTCGAGACCGGCCAGGATTCCTACTGGTACACCACAGCTGGGGCGAAGACCTCGATCCAGCCGCGGAAGACGACCAATGACCTCGAGGTCACCTATTCCCAACCGGTCGACGACCCCGACGACGGCGACCACACTGAGAACCCAGACGACAACCCGAAGGAACCCGGCAAGCCAGGCGATGACGGCAAGGACGATGACGACAAGAAGAGCGCCGGCGACGGGTCCGCGACTCTGTACTGGTCGTTGAACCGGGAAGCCAACGGCGGAGCGTTCTTCGGCGGCTGCAACTTCCTCTCGGCGGGCAAGGCGAAGGACTCCGGCGAGGCGACACTTTGGCCGACTAAGGACGGAGGCGGATTCTACAAGTCGAAGTCTGGGAACGTGACGATCCAGAAGCCGACCGGGTCGACGTTCAAGGAGGCCTCCTGGGACTCCCGGTGCCTCGATGCCGACGGTGAGGCCGTCTCCACATCGCGTAAGGACTCATGGACCCAGTCGCGGGTGGCCATCAAGGACGGCGAAGTCAGCGAAACCGACAGCGGTGTCTCCGTGCAGTGGAAGGGCAGCTTCACCGTCGCCTTCTACGGCGGAATGACCTATTGGTCGGCGACCGACCCGAAATTGGAGGTCGACAGCAGCGGGAAGGGCCGCCTCGTGGCCGACCTCAGCGGCTACGGAGCCGACATGTTCGACTCGTCGAAGTGGGTCACTCTCACACCCGAGTCGATCACGATGGCGAACTTCAAGAACATCGACGTCGACGCACTCCTCGACGACGGCCACATCACGGCCACCCCGGACTACCTCGGCGTGAAGTACGACAACAAGGGCAAGTCCGGCTCGTCCGGCAGCGCGGTCGGCGGCGCCGATGAGAACGCCTCGGCGCAGGCGAAGAAGACCGGTGAGAACAGCGACTACTGGGGTGCCTTCCCGCAGGACTTCATCGACTTCCAGCACAAGACAGGTCAGTACTCCTACTGGTTCACTTCCGACGGAGCGCGGGATCCCTACAAGCCGGCCCAGCCGATGACCATCTCGCTCGGAGACTACGAGCCGGGCGCTGGAGACTACGCTCCAGGTGCAGGCTCCGGCGCGCCCGGTCAGAACGCTGCGGGCGGCGGCGGTCAGCCGGGAACCGGGCAGGCCGGTGCCGGCGGAGCCGGAGCCGGTGCCGGCAGCGGAGCAGGCGCCGGTGCGGGCAAGGGGGCCGACGGCAAGAAGTCGGAGAAGAACGGCGACATCGACGACGAGACAGTCTTCGCCCAGGAGGCCGAGGAAGCTCGAGCCGCCTCCGAGGTGCCCATCCGGGCCTGGATCGTCATGGGCACCGGGTTGGCCGTGGCGATCGTGGCCGGGTTCGGCATCCGGTCGGGAATCCGCCGCCACATCGGCCTCGATCCCTCGGACCTCGTCTGAGAGCGGGAGACCTGGCCGAGCAGGGCTCGGTTCGCGGTGGATCTCACCGTGAACCGAGCCCTGACCGGAATGCTTCGGAGGGTAGTCTGGAGGGTATGACACGTGTGCAATTGGCAGATACCGATCTCTTCGTTCACCCTCTTCAGCTGGGTGGCAACCCCTTCGGCTGGGGCGCGGATCGGGATCAGAGCTTCGCTGTCCTCGACGCTTACGCCGAGGCCGGCGGAAACTTCATCGACACCGCCGATGCGTATTCGGCCTGGGTCGAGGGGAACTCGGGCGGAGAGTCCGAGACGATCATCGGCGAATGGATGAAGGCTCGCGGCAACCGCGACGAGATGGTCATCGCCACCAAGGTCGGCATGCATCCCAAGCGCAAGGGCCTCGACCCGGCGAATATCCGCATCGCCGTCGACGACTCGCTGCGCCGGCTCGGCACCGACCACATCGATGTCTACTATGCCCACAGAGACGATGACGACGTCGATCAGGTCGCCGTCGCCGAGACGTTCGACGCGCTCGTCCGCTCCGGCAAGGTCAGCTACCTCGGGGCATCGAACTTCAGCCTCGAGCGACTGCAGAAAGCCCGGAAGATCTCGACGAAGTTCTCGCTTGCCTGCTACCGAGTCGTCCAGGACCGGTTCAACCTCGTCTCCCGCGCCGCCGTCGATCCGCAGAAGCAGGCGTACCTGCGTTCTGAGGGCATCGCCGAACTGCCGTTCCACTCACTGGCCTCCGGTTTCCTCACCGGCAAGCACACCGGCGGCGACGCCACCGGCAGCGTCCGCGGTGACCGTGTCGCCGATTTCGTCGATGACCAGAAGGCCCTCGGCGCCCTCGAAGTCCTTCACGATGTCGCCGCCGACCACGGAGCGTCGATGACGGCCACGGCCATCGCGTGGCAGCTCACTCACGATTTCATCCCCTCGACGATCGCCTCGGCGCGCGTGCCCGAACAGCTCACCGAGCTGCTCGTCGGAACTGAGATGCAGCTGAGTCCTGATGAGAAGGCGGCCCTCGACGGAGCTTGGGTGGAAGCATGAGTGGGACCAGCCCGCGCCTGGTCACCTGGGAGAACGGCACCGATCTCGTCATCGAGGTGCTCCTCGAGCGTGACGTCGAAACGGTCTGGAACGCACTGACCGATGCTGAGAGTGCACGGGCCTGGTTCGCGCCGTTCCGCCTCGGCGAGGAAACCGGGGCAGATGCGGGGGATGACGCCGACGCACCCGCGTCCCGGCCGATCACGTTCGCGCTCGAGGACATCGATCTGAATGGATCTGTCCTCAGCTGTGAGGACTTCGATCACGTGCTGCTCGAACTCGACGACTTCGGCGTGCTCGGCCTCCGCGTGCTGCCGATCGAGGGGGAGACCGGTCAGGAGACCCTGCTCGTGCTCACCCATACCGCTCCTGATGCCGAGACCGCCCGCGGTCAGGCCGCCGAGGCGGGGCCGATGTGGGACACGCACCTGCGCCTGTTCGCCCGCACCCTCGGCATGGACATCGCCGAGGTGACCGAGCCCGAACTCGTGGCCGTCTACTCCGACCTCGACCTCGAAGCCGCGGAGTCTGCCGACGCTCCGGAGGACGGATCATGAGCGAGCCTCTCGTCCTCGGCATCGAATCCTCGTGCGACGAAACCGGGGTCGGCATCGTCCGCGGCCGCACGCTGCTGACGAACACCGTGTCCTCGTCGATGGACGAGCATG
The DNA here is from genome assembly GCF_024895295.1 of Brevibacterium sediminis. Classification (NCBI taxonomy): domain Bacteria; kingdom Bacillati; phylum Actinomycetota; class Actinomycetes; order Micrococcales; family Brevibacteriaceae; genus Brevibacterium; species Brevibacterium sediminis. Next base: position 129,831 of record NZ_JAHQRN010000004.1, read on the forward strand.
TGCGCTTCGGCGGGGTCGTGCCCGAAGTCGCCTCTCGCGCCCATGTGCAGGCCATCGGCCCGGCCATCGCCTCGGCGTGTGAGACCGCCGAGGTGGAGCTGTCCGATATCGACGCCGTCGCGGTGACCGCCGGACCGGGTCTCTCCGGTGCACTCATGGTCGGGGTCGGCGCGGCCAAAGGACTTGCCGCGGCGCTGGGAAAACCGCTCTACGGAGTGAACCATCTGGCCGCTCACGTGGCCGTCGACCTCGTCGCCGAGGACGTCGACGGATTGACCACTCCCACCATCGCCCTGCTCGTCTCCGGTGGGCACACCGAGATTCTGCGCATCGGCGACCTCGTCGAGGACATCGAACTCCTCGGCGCCACCATCGACGATGCCGCAGGTGAGGCCTTCGACAAGACCGCGCGCCTGCTGGGGCTTAACTATCCCGGCGGACCGAACATCTCGAAGGCTGCTCTCGGCCTGCTCGACGGCACCGGGATCCCCGGTGACCGGAAGGCAGTGAAGTTCCCGCGCGGACTGGCGAAGAAACAGGACCTTCGGGACCCCGAACGCCGGTATAACTTCTCGTTCTCCGGGCTCAAAACCGCTGCACTGCGCGAGGTGACGAAAGCGGAGACTCTGGGTGCGGACCTGCGTGTGGCCGATATCGCCGCCGGGTTCGAAGATGCTGTCGTCGACGTGCTTGTGACCAAGACTCTGCTCGCTGCGGCCGATACCGGAATCAATCATGTCGTGCTCGGTGGGGGAGTGGCCGCGAACTCGCACCTGCGTGAAGTGCTCGCTGACCGCTGCGCCGAGGCGGGCGTGACTCTGCGGGTGCCGCCGTTGAAACTGTGCACGGATAACGGAGCCATGGTCGCGGCTCTCGGTGCGGAGCTCGTCTCCCGCGGAATCGGACCGAGTGACCTGTCCTTCGCCGCCGTCTCCTCTTTGGATGTCGATCATGTCCTCGTCTGAGAACGACCCGAACAGCGCCGCCGAACGCAACGCACAGGCGGCGAAGTCAACGAGTCTGCCTGCCGGTCGGCCGCCTCGGCGATCGGGTGACGGGTGGACGTATGGGTCCGATGGGAAGAAGCATTGGGGTCTCAACGGGGCCGCGGGGCTCATGCTCGTCGATCCCGAGCGCGGGGTGCTCATGCAGCACCGGGCGCTGTGGTCGGTCGAAGGTGGGACTTGGGGATTCCCCGGCGGCGCCCGCGATATGGGCGAGTCGGCGGTCGAGGCCGCGGTCCGGGAGTCCTGGGAAGAGGCCGGGGTGCCTGACCAGGATGGATCGGGCATCGAGATCCTCGAGACGCACATCCTCGACCTGGACACCTGGTCGTACACGACGGTGATCGCGAAGACCCTGCGCCGCTTCGACGCTGTCATCAATGACCCCGAGAGCATCCAGCTGTCGTGGGTGCCGCTGGACGAGCTCAACGACTACGAACTGCACCCGGGAGTCGCCTCCGCGCTGCCGACGCTCTTGGAGCTGCTCCGACCCCATCTGTGAGCTCGGCTCGCTCGCCGTTGGGGCTGTGCCTGCGGGCCCACGTGTCTCCTGTGGGTGGATCCGTCTTGAAATCTCCTTGCGAATCGTGGTGGATCCACCCCTAGGACGCATGAGGGGCTGATGCGGCCGCGGGTGGGCGCAATCGAACCCGGAAGAGCCGCCTCAGCTGTAGGAGTTGCGGAGGTCGCCGATGAGCGAGCGGGTCACCTCGGTGAGCGAGCCCGTGGTCCCGAAGACCTTCTGCAGGCGCTGGTAGGGCACGCCTCGTTCGATGATCGAGGTGATCGAGTGCAGCTCGTCGACACAGCCGAGGCGTTCGGCGACGGGCGAGAGGCGCTCGATCTCGTCGGCCAGGCACTCGGTGACGAGACGCTCGTCGGCTGCGGCGTTCTCGATGATGATCGCGTCCATGCCGTAGCGGGCGGCGCGCCATTTGTTCTCGTTGTGGAACCAATCGGGCATCGTCGGCAGGGTCTCACCGGCGTCGAGGCGCTCGGACATGTCATCGACGAGGCACTGGATGAACGCGGTGACCGCGAGGATCTCCTCGAGGGTCGGCAGTCCGTCGCAGACGCGGACCTCGACGGTGCCCCAGTGCGGGGCCGGCCGGATGTCCCAGCGGATCTCGTTGATGTTGTCGATGATCCCGGTGGTGAGCATATCGTCGACGTACTTCTCGTAGTCCGCCCACTGATCGAACTGGAACGGCAGACCGGCCGTGGGCAGCTGCTGGAACATCATCGCCCGGTTCGAGGCATAGCCGGTGTCAGTGCCGCCCCAGAACGGAGACGACGCGGACAGTGCCTGCAGGTGCGGGACATAGGCGAGCAGTGCGTTGACGATCGGCAGCACCTTGTCGCGCGAGTCGATGCCGACGTGGACATGGACGCCGAAGATCAGCATGTTCCGACCCCACCACTGGGTGCGATCGACGAGTTCGAGATAGCGGTCTTTCGCGCGGACCTCCTGCGACTGCCACTGCGCGAACGGGTGGGTGCCCGCCGACATGAGCTCGACACCGCGTGCCTCGGTCAGCTTCCGCAGCGCCCCGATCGAGGTGGCCAGATCCTCGGCGACGGTCGACACCTGGTTGTGCACGCCGGTGACGAGCTCGATGGTGTTCGTCAGCATCTCTCCGACGATGTGCTTCTCGTACTCGGGCGCATGCTCGGCCACATCGGCCAACAGAGTCTCGGCAGCCGGGGTCAGATCCAGGCTGCGAGAATCCAGCAGAGCCAGTTCCCACTCGACACCGAGGGTGGAGCGGGGAGAGCGTGCGAAATCGACCATGATCCGATCATAATCGCGCACGCCCGATTCCCCTGACTCAGCGGCGACTTTCGAGCTGTGTGATGCCCCGCATTCCCCCGCCGAGGCGGCGCCGCCGTCCCGCGGTGCGCTCGCCTCCGTCGGCGCGCCGGTCACGAGGTCCGCCGGTCACGCGGCCCGGCGTGTGTCCTCGGCCAATCGGCTGCCCGAATCGGTGTCGAAGAGGTGCAGGCGCGCGGTATCGGGAGCGACGCGCACGGTGTCCCCGCGGCGGATCGTCGACCGACCGGCGACGCGAGCCACCACTGTCTTCTCGCCCGAGGCCAGGACCGCTCGACCGTGGACGTAGGCATCGGCGCCGAGCTCCTCGACGAGATCGACGGTGACCTCGAGGCCTTGCGTCTCGGTGATCTGCAGATCCTCCGGACGGATGCCGACGGTGATTGTCTCACCGGTGACCTGGTCACGCTGCTGTGCAGTCAGGGACAGTTCGACACCGCCGAGGCGCAGCGACGTGCCCTCGACCGGCACGTCGACGAGGTTCATCGCCGGCGAGCCCATGAAGCCCGCGACGAAGAGGTTCGCCGGACGGTCGTAGAGATTCGCCGGAGTGTCGACCTGCTGCAGCCGGCCATCGGCGAGGACCGCGACCCGGTCGCCCATCGTCATCGCCTCCACCTGATCGTGGGTGACGTAGACGGTGGTGACGCCGAGGCGGCGAGTCAGCGATGCGATTTGCGCGCGGGTCTGCACCCGCAGCTTCGCATCGAGGTTCGACAGCGGCTCGTCCATGAGGAAGACCTGCGGGGACCGGACGATGGCACGCCCCATCGCCACTCGCTGTCGCTGCCCACCGGACAGCGCCTTCGGCTTGCGGTCGAGGTACGGTTCCAGGTCGAGCAGCCGGGCGGCTTCCTCGACGCGCTGATCGCGTTCCTGCTTGGCGACTCCCGCGATCTTCAGTGCAAAGGCCATGTTCTCGCGCACGCTCATATGCGGGTAGAGCGCATAGTTCTGGAACACCATCGCAATATCGCGTTCCCTGGGGGAGAGGTCTGTGACATCGTGGTCGCCGATGCGGATGTGCCCGGAATCGACGGGTTCGAGCCCTGCGAGCATGCGCAGGGTCGTCGACTTCCCGCAGCCCGAGGGGCCGACGAGGACGAGGAACTCCCCGTCGGCGATGTCGAGGCTGACCTCGTCGACGGAGGGTTTGAGTGCCTCGGGGTATTGACGAAGTGCTTTGTCGAAGGTGACTGTGGCCATTGTTCTCAACCTTTCACGGATGCGCGCGCACCCGAAGATCCACGGTGATCGGTCAGTGATTGATCGGACGATGAGCATTCGGACATAGAGGGTTCTGACGAAGTCGGTTCCGGCGTTGTGTGGCCCGGCGAGACGAGACTGGCCGTCTGCTGTGCAGCCGTCTGCGCTGCACAGGACCGGTACTGCTGCCGCACCCGCGATGGACGCGGATGCAGGGTGGCGACGAGCTCGACTGTCCAGTCCGGCAGGGTCCCCGAGAGTGTCCACGCCGCCTGCCGAGCCGCCCCGATGGCGACGTATTCGGCCTGTTCGGGCACGTCGATGGGCACGGTGAAGATATCGCGGGCGACCTCCCGGACGGCAGGATTGCGTGCCGCCCCGCCGATGAGCAGCAGCCGTCCGGCCTCCAGACCCTGCGCCTGCACCGCGTCGAGCCCGTCCGCCAGACCGCACAGCATTCCTTCGACGAAGGCGCGGGCGACGTTCTGCGCCGAGGAGTTCGCCAGGGTCATCCCCTCGAGCCGAGCGGTGGCATCGGGCAGGTTCGGGGTGCGCTCGCCCTCGAAATACGGGACGAGCGTGAGCCCGTCCGCTCCCGGCCGGGACGCCAGCGCCAGGGCCGCGAGTTCGTCGTGGCTGACCCGCAGCAGCTTCGCCGCCGAATCGAGGACACGGGCGGCATTGAGCGTGGCGACCAGCGGCAGGCGCCCGCCGTCGGCAGAGGCGAAACCGGCGACCGTGCCGGACGAATCGGCGATGGGCAGGTCGGTGGTGCCGAAGACCGTACCGGACGTTCCGATCGAGATGACGAGATCCCCCGAGGTGACCCCGAGTCCCAGCGCCGCGGCGGCATTGTCCCCGGCCCCGGGGCCCACGACGATTCCGTCCGGGCTGTGCCCGGCCGCCTCGTCGGGGGCGAGGACGCGGGGAAGGATGATCGCCGAGGCGGCTTGCCCGTTCCCGCCCACGTTCGGTGAATCCGCCTCCACGTCCGTATCCGCGGCGCACGGCAAGCCCGCTGCCTCACGGGCGGACGCACCGAAGGCGATGCGGAAGAGATCGAGATCGTAGCGAGAAGCGGAGGGGTCGAAGTAGGCGGTGCCGCTGGCGTCGGACGCGTCGGTGACCAAGGCCTCGAGCACGGGACCGCGGACGGATGCGTCGGTGGGGCCGTATCCGAGGAAGCGCCAGCTCAGCCAGTCGTGCGGCAGGGCGACGGCGGCGACCCGGTCGGCATTGTCCGGTTCGGCCTCGCGCAGCCACCGCAGTTTGGCGGCGGTGAAGGAGGCGACGGGCAGGACCCCGGTGCGCGCGACATAGTCGGCGGCTCCGACCTCGGCGATGAGGTCTCTGGCCGCGGCCTTGCTGCGCAGATCGTTCCACAGCAGGGCATCGCGGATGACCCGGCCCTCGGCGTCGAGGGCGACGAGTCCATGCTGCTGACCGCTGATGCTCAGACCCGCGACATCGTCGAGTCCGCCGGCTGCCGCGATCGCCTCCTGCAGAGCCGTCCACCACGCTTCGGGGTCGACCTCGGTGCCGGGAGGGTGCGGGGCCGAACCGGTGCGGATGATGTCACCGGAGTTCGGATCGGCGATGACGACCTTGCAGCTCTGGGTCGAGGAGTCGACACCGGCGACGAACCTGCGATTCGCACTCATCGGAACTCCTCCTCGGCTGGAGCAGCACCGGGGGCGGCCGCCTCGGCGAGGATCTCATCGGCCAACGCACGGTCGATGATCGCGATATCGAGGATCCCGGCGGCACAGGCGGCACGGACTGCGCGGGCGCGCTCGGCTCCACGGGCGACTCCCACGGTCGTCGCAGCCCGGCGGAGCTGATCGAGGGTGACGGCGATGACGCGGTCGTCGATCGTGGTGACATCGGATCCGTCGGCGGCGAAGAGACGTCCGGACACCTCGGCGATGGCACCGTCGTCGATGCCCGCCTGACGCTGGGCGGGGGAGCACTTCTCCCACACCGAGGACAGGCCCTCGGCCCAGGAAGCCACGGAGACCACGGCAAGATCGAGGTCATCGGCGGCGGCCAGGGTCCCGGAGATCTCGGGCAGTGCCCGCAGGTCAGCAGCGGTTCCCGCCTCGGTGACGAGCAGCGGGGCGGGCAGACGGACCATGCTCACCGCCGGATCCTGGCCCAGCCGGGTGAAGATCTCCGAGCTGGGACGATGCGATTCCAGGCGCAGCGCACCGGCGAGCTGGACGATCGTGCAGCGGGGCAGGGCCGGAGTGAACGCGGCCGCGGAATCCAAGGTGCGCGACCAAGACAGGCCGATGCGCATCCCCGCATGGGCGTGGCGGCCGACCAGCGACAGCGCGGCCCGACCCATCTGCTGGGAGGCCTGGGTCTCGTCGGGGATGTCGACGATGACGACCGAGTCGAGGCCGAGCGCTGCGGCGACCTGCTCGGCCAGACCGTCGGCTTCACCGGCGTCGGCTTCGATGGTGATGGTCACGACTCCGGTGTCGACGGCCTCTTGGAGGAGGCGGGCGACCTGGAACCGGCTGAGTCCGTTCGCCTTGCCGATCTCGACCTTGGACCGCCCCTCGAGGTAGTGATCGCGGGCCAGCTGCGCGAGGAAGCGGCGGTGGCGGGCGGTGGGCACCGTGGACATGGTCCTCCCTTCGGCGTCGACGACTCTGTGTTCGCTCATATGTGAAGTGTTGCACATCTGATTGGTTCGTGACACAGTATTGCACATATGAGCACGGATGCTCATATGATTTTCTCGCAGCGAACCGACGGCGGGCTGCGATCCCGCAAGGACGAGGGAAGGCGCAACGATGAAACACCTGATCACAGGCCGGAGAGCCACTTGGGCGGCCATCGGCATGGTCGGAGCACTGGCATTGTCCGGCTGTGGTGGTGCCGGCGGCAGCTCGGCCGGGGGCGGCGGCGACGAAGTCAACGTCCTCATGGTCAACAACCCGCAGATGCAGGACCTGCAGAAGCTCACAGCCGACCACTTCACCAAGGACACGGGCATCAAGGTCAACTACACCGTGCTGCCGGAGAACGAGGTGCGGGCGAAGATCGGCCAGGAGTTCGCCGCTCAGGCCGGCAACTACGACGTCGCCTCGATGTCGAACTACGAAATCCCGACCTACGCGAAGAACAAGTGGCTCACCCCCATGGACGAAGGCGTCGTCGATGCCGAGGGCTTCGACCAGGACGACATCCTCGCCCCGATGGCCGAGTCGATGACGGTCGACGACCAGGTCTACGGTGAGCCGTTCTACGGTGAGGGCTCGTTCCTCATGTACCGCACGGACATCTTCGACAAGGCCGGCGTGGAGATGCCGGAGAATCCGACCTGGGACGAAGTCGCTAAGCTCGCGGCGAAGGTCGACGGTGCGGAGAAGGGCACGAAGGGCATCTGCCTGCGCGGACTGCCCGGCTGGGGCGAGATGTTCGCTCCGCTGACGACCGTGGTCAACACCTTCGGCGGAACCTGGTTCGACGAGGACTGGAACGCGCAGGTCGATTCCAAGGAATTCAAGGAAGCCACGAACTTCTACGTCGACCTCATCAAGGACCACGGCGAATCCGGAGCCCCGCAGGCCGGCTACACCGAGTGCCTGACGAACCTGCAGCAGGGCAAGGTCGCCATGTGGTACGACTCGACGGCCGCCACCGGAACCCTCGAAGCCGATGACTCTCCCGTCAAGGGCAAGATCGGCTACGTCGCGGCACCGGTGAAGGAAACGGAGTCGAGCTCCTGGCTCTACACCTGGGCATGGGGCATCCAGGCCGCAGGCAAGAACCAGGACGCGGCGAAGCAGTTCGTCGCCTGGGCCTCGTCGAAGGACTACGAGGAGACCGTCGCCGAGGAGCTCGGCTGGCAGCACGTGCCTGCCGGCAAGCGGACCTCGACCTATGAGAACCCCGAGTACCAGAAGGCCGCGAAGCCCTTCTACCAGCAGACCGAGGACGCCATCAACTCGGCCGATCCGGTCAGCCCCGGAGTCCAGCCGCGGCCGACACTGGGAGTCCAGTTCGTGACGATCCCCGAATTCGCGGACCTCGCCACGGGCATCTCCGAAGACGTCAGCTCCGCCATCGCCGGTCGGACGTCGGCCGATGCGGCCCTGAAGAAGGGCCAGAAGGAAGCCGAGAAGGTCGGAGACAAATACAAGAAGTGACCGAGCGCCTCGGGGCGGGTGATCGTCACCCTCCCCGAGGCGGCCCCGGCCCCATCCGCACCACCGCCTGACCGCACCACCCGCCTGACGAAGGATGTTCGAAGTGTCAGCTCCAGCCGCCGAGCGTGCATCGCAGCCGATCACGCCGCCGAAACCCCGTGCCAAGGACCGATGGCTCAAGCGTGCGCCCATGCTGCCGGCGCTGATCTTCGTCATCCTCGTCACCCAGATCCCGTTCGCGATCACGATCATCATCTCGTTCATGAACTGGAACGCCGCCTACCCTGATGACATCAGCTTCGGCACCGTCCAGAACTACGTCACCGTCTTCACCGATGCGAACCTGCTCAAGGCCGTCATCGTCACCGTCGGGCTCACGGTCGGCGTCGTGCTGGCCTCGGCTCTGCTGGGCCTGGGCATCGCCCTGCTGCTCGATCGGAAGTTCATCGGCCGCGGTTTCGTCCGCACCCTGATGATCACGCCGTTCCTCGTCGTCCCCGTCGCCGCCGCGCTGCTGTTCAAGCACGCGATCTTCAACCCTTCATACGGGCTGATCAATGGGCTGCTGACCACCGTGTTCGGAGAAAACGCCCCGCAACCGGACCTCATGACCTCGAACCCGCTGCTGGGCATCGGGGTCGTGCTCGTCTGGCAGTGGACTCCGTTCATGATGCTCATCATGCTCGCCGGACTGCAGTCACGACCCATGGACGTCTACGAGGCGGCCCTCGTCGACGGCGCCGGACCCTGGCAGACCTTCCGCTTCATCACCCTGCCCCACCTGCGCCGATACATCGAACTCGCCGCACTGCTGGGCACCATCTACATCGTCCAGAACTTCGACATGGTCTTCACCATGACCTCCGGAGGGCTCGGCACCGCCACCCTGCCGTACGTCATCTACCAGGAGTTCTTCGTCGCCCAGGACTACGGAGTCGCCTCCGCCGTCGGCGTCATCGTCGTCATCGCCTCCCTCATCACCGCGACCTTCGCCCTGCGCACCGCATCGACCCTGCTCAAGGAGGAGAACTCATGAGCACCCCCGACCTCACCGTGGATGCCCACCCCGCACCAGGGGTGACCCCCACCCCGACCGAACCGGGCGGACCCGGATCCGCAGAGCCGCCTCGGCGAAAGGCGAACGCACCGAGGCGGCCCGGCCAGGGGCGGGCGGGCAAGATCCTGCTCGGCCTGTTGGCCTGGTTCGTCGGACTCCTGTTCGTCTCACCTCTGCTGTGGATGCTGCTGACCAGCCTGCACGCGGAGACCGACGCCTCGACGAATCCGCCCAGCTACTTCGCCCCGCTGACGCTGGAGTCCTTCGTCAACTTCTTCGGCGGCGGCAACGGCGCGAACCCCTGGCCGTTCCTCATCAACTCCGCGGTCGCCGCCATCGTTTCGACGCTCATCGTCCTCGTCCTCTCCACGATGGCCGCGTACTCACTGGCGATCCGCCGCATCGAACGCTGGTCGGACGTGCTGTTCTTCCTCCTGTCGACGAAGATGCTGCCGATGGTTGCGGGCCTCCTGCCCGTCTACCTCGTCGCGAAATCCTTCGGCATCCTCGACACCTGGCTGCTGCTCATCATCATCTACTCGGCGATGAACATGCCGATCGCGGTGTGGATGATGCGCTCCTTCCTCGCCGAGGTGCCCGTCGAAGTCCTCGAAGCCGCCGAACTCGACGGCGCCCGCCTGCCGCGCGTCTTCCTCCAGATCCTGCTGCCGCTGACCGCACCCGGACTGGCCGCGACCGCACTGATCTGCTTCATCTTCTCGTGGAACGAACTCCTCTTCGCCACCGTGCTCACCTCCACGGCGGCATCGACGGCACCCGTGTTCCTCACCAGCTTCGTCACCTCCCAGGGTCTGTTCCTGTCGCAGGTGTGCGCGGCCTCGCTCATTATCTCCGTGCCCGTGCTCGTGGCCGGAATCGCCGCCCAGGACAAACTCGTCCAGGGCCTGTCCATGGGAGCCGTCAAATGACCGCACCGACCACCGCGCTTTCCCTCAATACCCAGAACCTCGCCGAGGTGGCCGACCACGGTATCGCCGTCCCCACCTATGATCGGTCGGCCGTGAGCCCCGGCATCGTCCATTTCGGAGTGGGCGGATTCCACCGCGCGCACATGGCGATGGTCCTCGACGATCTGCTCGGGGCTGGGCTCGCCTCCGACTGGGGGATCGTCGGAGCCGGAGTGCTGCCCCACGACGTGGCCATGCGCGATGCGCTCGCCGACCAAGATCACCTGTACACGCTGACTCTCAAACACGCCGACGGAACCAAGGAACGTCGGGTGATCGGGTCGATCATCGACTACCGATTCGGGCCCGATAACCCTGCCGGACTGCTTAACCTGCTCACCGATGAGACGATCCGGATCGTCTCCCTGACCGTCACCGAGGGCGGATACAACGTCAACCCCGTCACCGGGGAGTTCATCACCGATGAGCCGACGATCGCCGCCGATGTCGAGGCGCTGCGGGCCGGTGAGCTGCCGGCCACCGTCTTCGGCTATGTCGTCTCCGCTCTGCGGGCACGGCGCGAGGCCGGAGTCGCACCGTTCACCGTGCAGTCGTGCGACAACATCTCGGAGAACGGCGATGTGGCGGCGAAGATGTTCTCTGCCTTCGCTCGCCTCGTCGATGCCGAACTCGCGGAGTGGATCGCCGAGTCCGTGGCGTTCCCGAACTCGATGGTCGACCGCATCACCCCGGCCACCACTGACGGCGACCGCGCCGACCTGGTGGCCGACACCGGAGTCACCGATGCCTGGCCGGTCGTCGCCGAGCCCTTCTTCCAGTGGGTGCTCGAGGACGATTTCACCTCCGGCCGTCCTCCCTATGAAGAGGCTCGAGTACAGGTCGTCGACGACGTTCAGCCCTATGAGCATATGAAGCTGCGCCTGCTCAACTCCGGGCATCAGGGGCTCGCGTACTTCGGCCTCCTCGGCGGATACACCTTCGCCCATGAGGCGATGGCGAACCCGGACATCCCCGCCTACCTGCGCCGATACATGGACGAGGAAGGCACACCGAGTCTGGCACCGCTGCCCGGAATCGACCTGGACGCCTATAAGGACTCGCTCATCGAACGTTTCAGCAACCCGGAGATCCGCGACACTCTCGCCCGCCTCGGCGCAGAGTCGTCCGACCGGATCCCCAAATGGCTGCTGCCGGTCGTCAAGGACAACCTCGCCTCGGGCCACCCGATCGAGGTAGCCGCGGCGATCTGCGCCTCGTGGGCCCGGTATGCCGAAGGGCACGACGAATCCGGCGGTCGGTTCACCATCGTCGATCGCTATGCCGACGAACTGCAGGCAGTGGCCGCGACACAGGCAGAGGACCCGCTGGCTTTCGTCCGGCAGGAACAGTTCTTCGGACCGCTGGCCGAGGAGCCGAGGTTCACCGAACCGTATCTCAAGGCACTGACATCGCTGCACGAACGGGGAGCGAAGGAGACCGCCCGCCGTCTGGCCGCTCACGAAGAACTCTGAACGGGCGTTGAGCTGGCGGGAACGTCTAGCATGGAGACATGTTGCGTTCTCGCCTGAGCCTCCTGGCCCTGACCACGACTCTCGCGCTCGTCGGCTGTTCCGGCGGAGCGTCAGCCCCCGAATCCTCCACGGCCGGACAGAAGTCCTCCGCCGATTCCGGTGCTGAGACCCAAGCGCAGTCTGAAGCCCAGTCCGAATCGTCCCTGGACAACCCCGCCGACGCGGATCCAGCCGACTTCAAGGACGAGGCTGCGGACATCGTCGGAGACTTCTCCGACGAGGAACTCGCCGGGTCCCTCATCATCGGCACCTGGGAAGGCACCGACACGCAGACCCCGGTGGACATGGTCAAGCAGAACCACCTCGGCGGGGTCATCGTCATGGGCTACAACCTGGCCGAGAACCCGACGAAGGACCAGGTCACGGAACTGACTGGTCAGATCTCCGGGGCACGGTCGAAGGGTCAGCCCGTATCGATCGGCGTGGATCAGGAAGGCGGACCGGTGTCACGCCTCGGCACCGCAGCCCTGCCGTTCCCGCCGCTCATGGGCCTGGCCGCGACCGAGGATTCCGATCTCATCACCGACGCCACGACCGTGCAGGGGCAGAACCTCACCGATTTGGGCTTCACCATCGACTTCGCTCCGGACTCCGACGTCACGGTTGGGCCGAAGGACAAGGCGATCAACGTCCGCTCGGGCGGCACCGACCACGAGGATGTCGCCGAGGTCGTCGCCGACGCAGTCGAGGGATACCGGTCAGGTGGGGTGTCGAGCTCGGCGAAGCATTTCCCGGGGCACGGCCGCCTCGGCGTGGATTCGCACGAGAGCCTGCCGGTGTCGGAGAAGTCGATCGAGGAGATGGAGGACACGGACCTCCTGCCGTTCAAGTCCGCGGTCAAGGCCGGGGTGCCGATGGTGATGATGGGCCATATCGGGCTGCCCGATGCGAAGACGACGCCCGCGACGCTGAACAAGAAGGCCTACTCGGCGCTGCGGGAGACTCTCGACTATGACGGTGTCATCACCACGGATGCGCTGAACATGAAGGCTGTGCCGCAGAACCTCAAGGGCGGAGAGACCGTCAAGGCGCTCGCTGCTGGAGCCGATATCGCGCTCATGCCCCCGGATTCGGCGGCCGCGCAGAAGGCGATCGTCCAGGCGATGGGGGACGGGACGCTTGAGAAGAAGGACCTCGTCGAGAAGTCCGAACGCGTCGTCGCAGCCCAGCTGGCCACCGCCGAAGCCCAGAAGAGCGTGCAGGCCGGGGACTCGGATGCGAAGGATCCGAAGAAGGTCCTCACCGAAGTCGCCGATCAGTCGCTGACCGTGCTCAAGGGCGAATGCTCCTTCACCGGGACCGATTCGATCTCGATCGTCGGCGGCAGCGATAAGGAAAAGGCAGCACTGAAGGAAGCAGCCGAGGCCGAGGACCTCACCGTCGGATCCGGTGGAACCTCCGTGAGTCTGAGCCCGTCGACCTCCGCCGAGGTGGCCGTAGGCACCGCTGCTCCGTGGACGATGCGCAGCACCGCGGCGAAGTCCGCCGTGACCGCGTACGATTCGAACCCGTACGCACTGCGGGCCGTGGTGAAGTGGCTGAAAGGCGACCTCGAGGCATCGGGTCAGCTGCCTGCCGAATACGACGGCAGCGACAAAGCTCCCGAATGCGGGTGACAACTAGTCAGCTGCGATCATGGTCGTGAACGAGCCAAGGCCGCGAACGAGCGGCGCACATAAGAGATCCCCTCATCGGCACTGTGCCGACGAGGGGATTCCTCATTTATTCAGTTCTAAATGGAGATCAGAGCACGCGGATGAACTGAGCACCCTGCTGGGTCATCCAGTCCACGCTGCGGTAGCTGGTGTTCACTCGAGTGTTGCCAGCGTCGTACATCATGCCGTCACCGGCGTAGATGCCGACGTGGCCCGGTGACCAGATGATATCTCCGGCCTTCGCCTCGGAAGCCGAGACGATCTGCCCGGCGCCCTTCTGCGCATCGGACGTGCGCGGCAGGTTCACGCCCACCTTGCCGTAGACGAATGAGGTGTAGCCGGAGCAGTCCCAGCCGCTGGTCGAAGTCCCGCCCAGCACGTACGGCGTGCCGACGTACTGCTTCGCGATGGCGATGACCTGCTCGGCCTTCGATCCGTCCGGGACCTTGACGTCGCTGGAGCCCGAGTCCGCGCCGTCGTCCTTGCTTTTGTCTTCGCCCGAATCGGCCGGACCCTCATCGCTGGTGCCGGCGGAGTCATCGTCCGAGGACTCGCTCGGCTCATCTTCGGGCTCCTCAGCGGGAGCCGGCTCGGCGACGGTCGTCTTCGGCTCTTCCTTCGGCTCGGGCTTCGGCTTCGGTTTGGGCTTTGGCTTGGGCGCGGCCTCGGCGGTGACGACGTCCGTGTCGACGGTGACTTCAGCTTCCTGATCACCCTTCTTCGACGCGCCGCCGGCATCGATGGTCGGTGTCTGGTTCTTGAACTCGACCGGCGCCTGCTTCTCGGACTCGGCTGCGACCTTCGCCTCGTCGTCGGCTCCCTGCCCGGCAGCGGGGAGGACTGCTGCGGTGAGCAGTCCGCCGCTGGCGGCGACGACTGCGGCACGGCGGCCGAATGCGCCGGAGTTTGCTGCGAGCAGTTCGCTCAGCTCGGTCAGTGGTGTCTTGGCCTTGGCGTTCGCGGCGCGGCGGCCGTGCTGCTTAGATGCCACGATTTCCTCTCGTTGCCTGTCTGAGTGTGACGATGTCCTCCACTGTAACGAATTCGTGATCTTCTGTCACGTTTTTGTTACAAAAGGATTCTTGGGCAGGTTCGAGGGCATAATTCCAGGTCACAGGTGCAATGTGGACAAGAATGGCTGGTGGTGGGCTGTGGTTCCGCCTGATTACGACTGTGATTCAGCGCTCAGTCTCAGCCTTGAATAACGTTTCGTGACATTCGCAAGACGCGATTCTTGGGTCGATCCGCGGCGTTATTCGCGGCCAAACCACCGTGGATCGACCCAAGAATGCCGTCGACGTTTTATTGCGCGCGGATGCGGTGGTGCGCGCGTGCGGTGGTGACTGAGCGTCAGGCTCCGGTGGTGACTGAGCGTCAGGAGCCGGTTTCGACCGGTCGGTTGGGATCGGATGACCAACCGGACCAGCTCGCGGGGTAGAGGCTGGCCTCGACGCCGAGGGTCGCCAGCGCCAGAGCGTTGTGGCAGGCGGTGACTCCCGAACCGCAGTACACGCCGACGGGACCATCGAGGGCGCCCAGTTCATCGAAGCGTTCGCGCAGCAGCGCCTCGGGCAGGAACGTCCCCGCAGGAACGTTATCCGTGGCCGGGGCGCTCTTCGCTCCGGGAATGTGACCGGCCTGCGGATCGAGCGGTTCGGTCTCTCCGCGGAAGCGCTCACCGGCACGGGCATCGAGCAGGACTCCATCGAAACCGGCTGCCGCCTCGGCATCGATGACGGGCAGTCGACCCGGGCTGATCTCCACGGCACTCGGTGCGACCTCGGGGGAGTCGCCGGTCTCGAGAGTCCCGCCGGCGTCACGGAACGCTGCGAGCCCGCCGTCGAGGACTCGCGCGCTCAATCCCGCCCAGCGCAGCAGCCACCAGGCCCGGGCTGCGCCGAGGGAGGAATTGTCGTCATAGACCACGACCTCGGTGCCTTCGTCGATGCCCCAGGAGCGCACCGTCTCCTGAAAGGCTTCGGGGCTCGGCAGCGGGTGACGACCGGCCGTCGGATCGGTGGTGCCGTGGTCGGCGAGCTCCGTGTCGAGGTCGACATAGACGGCACCGGGGATGTGTCCGGCGGCGAAGTCCTCGCGGCCATCGGGCTTCGGCAGGGTCCAGCGGACGTCGAGCAGCCTCGGGGCTGGGGAGTCGGCCATTCGGGTGAGCAGTTCATCGGCGCTGATGAGAACGTCGGAGCGGGACAATTCGATCTCCTTCACGGGCGGATTTCTTCATGGGCAGGTTGAAGGGGTCACACGGGTTGCGTGAGCAGCACGACGTGCTTATCGCCGAGCCGGGTGAATACGAGCGTGGCTTTGTCTCCCTTGGGCAGTTTGAGTTGGCGTCGGACCTGGTCGGGCACGATGTCGGCTCCGCGTTTCTTGATCACGACCGAGCCGATTCCGCGGGAGACGAGCTCCTTGCGCAGGCTCGGGACCTTCGCGGGCAGCACGTCGACGACCTCGTAGGAGGTGACGCCTGCGGAGGCCGGCCCGCTCGGTTCGACGTCGGTGGTCAGATACGCGATCTTCGGGTGGAGTCGGCGGGCCTGCAGCGGTGCACACAATGCGGCGACGAGTCCGGCGCGCACGATCGCACCGTCGGGTTCGAGCAGATACTTCCCGAGCTCCCCGATGCCCGACTCGTCCTCAAGAGGGAGATCGTGTTCATGGACGAGGAGGGTGCGTTCGCCCATGACGAGAGCTCCGCGGCCGGGGCGTTGCCTGGCTGCACCGAAGTAGAGGCAGACCTCGACGACCTCTCCGTTATGGGAGACCCACTGGGCTTCGGCATCCTCGGGGACGAGGTCGTGGTCGAGCGCCGGGCCGAGCTTCACCCCGGCCGCCTTCGCCGTACTCGCCTTCTCGATCACCCATGACAGAGAAGGGGAGAAGGCCTCGGGGTCGGTGATGCGGGAGGTCGATCCGCGTTTGTCGGCCTTGCCGATGGTCCGCCGGGCCGGATCGAACCAGAGGGCATCGAATCCATCCAGGTCGACATCCTCGGCGCGAGTATGTTCGACGGCCGCATCGGGCAGGTGGCGGAGGTTGAAGGCGGCGATGGCAGCGGTGACCTCGTCGGCATCGACAGCCGAGACCTGCGCGCCCATTCCGGCGAAGGCGACCGAGTCCGCGCCGATCCCGCATCCGAGATCGGCGATGCGGAAGGACTCACCCTCGGCCACGTCGCCGATGAGGCGACGCGCATGATGAGCGGCGACCGGCAGCCGCGTGGCCTGGGCCAGTCCGTCGCGAGTGAAGAGCATGTCCTCCGCGAAGGGGCCGAGCTTCGCTGCCGCCTCCTGACGCAGCCGGGCCTGAGTGAGCAGGGCCGCAGTTACCTCGGCGGAGTAGCCCTCCTTGCGCAGGGCCGTGGACCGGGCGAGCTCATCGCCCTCGAGGGCGTCGAGGCGGTCAAGACGTTCGAGGACGGCGACGTCGAGCAGTTCGGTCAGTGTCTGCGGATCCATAGGCTTCACCCTATCGTCTGCGCGGTGAGGTCATTCCCTGCGCCGAGGAGGTCCACCCGAACCGCCGGGCCGCTGCGGTGATTGTGCGAGCCGACCGTTGCGGTAAGTTGTTGGCTGTGACGTTATTGACCGCCCGCGATATCCGCGAATTAGCCGCTGACATCGGTCTGCGCCCGACGAAGCAGAAGGGCCAGAACTTCGTCATCGACCCCAATACCGTGCGCTCGATCGTCACCGCCGCAGGTCTCGAAGAGAACTCGAACGTCGTCGAGATCGGTCCGGGGCTCGGTTCGCTCACCCTCGGCCTGCTCGAAGCCGGTCACAGGGTCACCGCGGTCGAGATCGACGAACTGCTCGCGCAGAAGCTGCCGAGCACCGTCGACAGGTTCGCCGGCAGTGATGCCCCGTTCCACCTGGTCAACGCCGACGCCCTGCGCGTCACGACGCTGC
Organism: Brevibacterium sediminis; assembly: GCF_024895295.1. Classification (NCBI taxonomy): domain Bacteria; kingdom Bacillati; phylum Actinomycetota; class Actinomycetes; order Micrococcales; family Brevibacteriaceae; genus Brevibacterium; species Brevibacterium sediminis. Next base: position 147,167 of record NZ_JAHQRN010000004.1, read on the forward strand.
CCACGCCGCAGCACACCACCGAACCCGCGGACGATCGGCCCGATGCCGAGAACCAGCCCGATGCGCTCGTGGCGAACCTGCCCTACAACGTGGCCGTGCCCGTGCTGCTGCACTTCCTCGAGACCTTCCCGAGCCTGACAACCGTCCTCGTCATGGTCCAGCTCGAAGTCGCCGAACGGCTCGCCGCCGCCCCCGGCTCCCGCACCTACGGAGTCCCCAGCGTCAAAGCCCAGTGGTACGGGGACGTGCAGCTGGCGGGCAAGATCGGCAAGAACGTGTTCTGGCCGGCCCCGAACATCGACTCCGGACTCGTCCGCATCGACGTCACCCGCACCGACCGCGACCCGGCCGTGCGCAGCCGCCTCTTCACCCTCATCGACGCCGCTTTCGCCCAGCGCCGCAAGACCCTGCGCGCAGCCCTGTCCGGATGGGCCGGCAGCCCCCAGCAGTCCGAAGACCTGCTGACGGTCGCCGGAATCGACCCGAAGACCCGCGGCGAGGCCCTCACCGTCGCCGACTTCCAACGCCTCGCCGCCGTTGCCGTCGACGACGGTGGCGCCTCCAACGGAGATGCCGCTGCACCGGCCCCGCCCGCCGAGGATCCCTCACCATGACCGTCCCGCTGCGTCCGCGCATGACGATCCCGGCCCCGGTGAAAGTGCAGGCGCCGGGGAAGATCAACATCCACCTCGGTGTGGGTGCGGCGAACAACGGGTATCACGAACTCGCGACCGTATTCCAAGCGCTCAACCTCGGCGAGACCCTCACTCTCATTCCGGGCGGAACACGAACGATCATCGTCCAGGGCCACTACGCGGATGCCGAGGTCCCACGCGATGAATCGAACTTCGCCAGACGCGCCGTCGACCTCCTCATCGCCGCGCTCGAGGGCGACCGGGATGTCGATGTGCTGCGCGACCTCGACATCGTCATCGACAAACAGGTGCCCGTGGCCGGCGGAATGGGCGGGGGATCGGCCGACGCGGCCGCCGCGCTCGTCGGAGCCGCTCACCTCGTCGGCGGAGTCGATGAGGCGATCCTCCACCAATGCGCGGTCGCCGTCGGGGCCGACGTCGCTTTCCTCCTGCGCGGAGGCACGGCTATCGGCCACGGTCGCGGGGAGAAGCTGAGCCCCGTGCTCACCCGCGGAACCTTCCACTGGGTGATGGCCACCTCGGCGTCGCCCCTGCCCACCCCGGACGTCTACGCCCGCTTCGACGAACTCAACCCCGACCCGGCACCCGCGACCGTCCCCGATCAGGTGCTCACGGCGCTCGCCGCCGGCGAACCGGACTCGCTCGCGGAATTCGCGGCGAACGATCTCACCGAGGCGGCCGTGTCCTTCATGCCCGAAATCGCCGAGGTGATGGAGGCCGGCCGGGACGCCGGCGCCGTCCTGCCCCTGCTCAGCGGGTCAGGGCCGACGATCGGCTTCCTCGCCCGCGACGCCCACCACGCCCTCGACCTCGCTGTGCTCCTGCAGGCTACGCGCGGCGTCAACGAAGCACTGCGCACCACCGGGCCCGCCCCCGGAGCGCATATCGTGGACGGCGGCTGACCGTGGGGGAGGAGAACCAGACCCCCGCCGAGGCGGCCGACAGTCCGAAATCGGGCCCGGAGAATCGCGGCAACCTCCATGAAACGCTGCGCGATCAGGTCGGGCAGGACATCGTCTCCGGGCGGCTGGCCGCCGGGACGATCATCAAGGCCGAAGATCTGCGTGCCCGCTACGATGTGTCGCTGTCGGTGGTGCGCGAAGTCGTCCGAGTCCTCGAATCATTGGGCATGCTGCAGCCGATCCGTCGGGTCGGCCTCGTCGTGCTCGCGATGAGCGAATGGATGCTGCTCGACCCGCTCGTCATCCGCTGGAGGATGACCGAGGCGCCGGCGCGGCAGCTGCGGTCGCTGACGGAACTGCGAGTGGCCATCGAACCCGAAGCGGCCGGACTGGCCGCACAGTATGCCCCTGCAGAAGCCGCCGAGGAGATCATGGGTCTGGCCGCTCGGATGCGAGCCTCGGGCAGGCAGGGCGATGTCGAGGCGTTCCTCGAAGCCGATGTGGAATTCCACCGGGCAGTGCTCGGCGCCGGAGGCAACGAGCTCTTCGCCGCCTTCGACACCGTCATCGGCGAGATCCTCGCCGGCCGCACCGGAGCGGGACTGATGCCGAAGTTCCCGCACCCGGATGCCCTGCAATGGCATTTCGACGTCGCCGATGCCATCGGCGGGCAGGACCCGGCCCGGGCGAAGGACGCGATGGCGAAGATCGTGGCCAAGGCCGACGCGGAGATGGGCAGCGTCTGGGCCGACGAACCCCGGCATCCCAACAATTGACGAGGGTGCCGAGGCACCCGGGCATCTGAGCACCCAAGCGCCCGGGCGGCTGAGCACCGGCTTCAGAACAGGCTGACGACTCCGTAGAGGGCGAGGCTGAGCAGGAATCCGACGGTGCCGAGCAGCGTCTCGGCGACGGTCCAGGTCTTCAGCGTCGTCTTCGTATCCATGCCGAAGAAGCGGGACACCAGCCAGAAGCCGGAGTCGTTGACGTGGCTGGCGAAGACCGAACCGGCGGCCAGAGACAGCACGATCGCCACGACCTGCAGGCTCGAGAAGTCCGGGTTGCCGGCGACGATCGGCTGGACCAGCGCCGCCGCGGTCGTCAGGGCCACCGTCGCCGAACCCTGTGCGATGCGCACGATCGCGGCGATGACGAAGCCGGCGACGATGACGGGCAGGCCGAGGGCAGCCAGCGAATCGGCCAGGGAATCGCCGATGCCGCTGGCACGCAGCACTCCGCCGAACATGCCGCCGGCACCGGTGATGAGGATGATCGAGCACACCGGGCCGAGCGCGGAGTCGACGACGGTCTCGATGAGAGATTGGTCCTTCTTCTGCTTCCAACCGAGCAGCCACATGGCGATGACGACGGTGATGAGCAGGGCGATCGGGGTTTCACCCAGTAGGCGCAGGGAGCTGATGCCCACCGATTCGATATCGACCCACCCTGCTTCACCGGCGAAGTTCAGCCCGGTGTTGAGGAAGATGAGCACGAGAGGCAGGACGAGGAGGAAGATGACGTGGCCGAGCTTCGGGCGCGAGGCGAAATCTTTGAAGTTGTCGTCCTTCCCGGCCGAAAGGACCGTCGGGACCGGGATGTCGATGCGTTTGCCGATGATGAGCCCGAACAGATACCCGGTGAGGTACCAGGAAGGGATGGCGATGATGATTCCGCAGATGAGGACGAGGCCGACGTTCGCGCCGAGCAGTCCGGAGGCTGCGACAGGGCCGGGGTGCGGGGGTACGAAGATGTGCATGGCGGAGAATGCCATGGCCGCAGGCATCGCGTAGAGCAGCAGAGACCCGCCGAGGCGGCGCGCGATCGTGAAGATGATCGGCAGCATGACGACGAGGCCGGCGTCGAAGAAGATCGGGAAGCCGAAGAGCAGCGAGGTCACGCCGAGCGCGAAGGGTGCGCGCTTCTCACCGAAGAGGCGGATGAGGGCGTCGGTGAGCACCTCGGCGCCGCCGGAGAGTTCGAGCATCCGCCCGAGCATCGCACCGAGTCCGACGAGCAGAGCCACACTGGCCAGGGTGGATCCGAAGCCGTCGTAGAGGACGTCGATGAGGTCGCCGGGCATGATGCCGGCGGCCAGTGCTGTGATCACTGAGACGATGACGAGGGCGATGAAGGCGTGGACGCGTGCCTTGATGATGAGCAGGAGCAGCACGGCGATCGCCGCGGCTGCGATTCCCAGCAGGGCCGGAGTCGGCAGGGTCCAGGCCAATTCGAGTTCGGTCATTGTTCCTCTTCCTTGAGGTCAGATGGATGGGCGGACGGTGGACGGGACGATCATGCGTTCAGCCGCTTTACGGATTCGAGGATCGCATTCAGGACCTCGGGAATCGACCGGTCGACGTCGACGGTGGCGTGAGCTTCCTCGGCAGCGAGCGGTTCGAGGGTGGCCAGCTGCGAATCGAGCAGATCGGGAGACATGAACTCGTGGTCGCGGCGGGCCAGATGGTCGGCGATGACCTCGCGAGGACCGTCGAGGTGGATGAAGACGAGTGAGGGTGCCGACCTGCGCAGCAGGTCACGGTAGGTGCGCTTGAGCGCGGAGCACGCGATGACCGGGGCCGGGGTGCGGGCGGCCTCGACGGCGACGCTGTTGAGCCAGGGGGAGCGATCCTCATCCGTGAGCGGCACCCCGGAACTCATCTTCGCTTTGTTCGCCGCGGAGTGCAGATCGTCGGCGTCGACGAATCGACGGTCGAGGGCGTGCGCCACCTGCGCGCCGAGGACGGTTTTGCCGGTTCCCGAGACACCCATGATGACGAGCGGTGGAAGGAAAGGGCTGTGACCCATAACCGAAACCTCTCGATAAAATATGAAGAAATATCTATAATCAGTTATTAAAACAGATTTATTGCACCGTAGTGCTGGTGGGAAGCGACTGTCAACACTGCTGATCACAGGGAAGAAGGATGCTCATGAAGGCCGATGTCGCGGTGATCGGAACCGGCGTGATGGGGTCGAATCTCGCCCGCAACCTCGCCCGTGAGTCGGGCCGCCGAGTGGCCGTCTACGACCGCGACGTCGAGCGCGCCCAGAACCTGGCGCAGGACTTCCCGGAGGCGGACTTCCTCGTCGCCGCCGACCCGACCGACCTGGCCGGGAAGCTCAACCAACCACGAGTGGCGATCCTCATGGTCAATGCCGGAGGCGCCACGGATGCGGCGATCGGCGATCTCGCCGAGGCGTTCGCCCCCGGAGACATCATCGTCGACGGCGGCAACTCCCACTTCCGGGACACGATCGCCCGCGGGGCCCGACTCGAGGGCACCGGCATCGAGTTCGCCGGGGTCGGCATCTCCGGGGGAGAGGTCGGCGCCCTGCTCGGGCCTTCCCTCATGGTCGGCGGATCGGAGACCGCATGGCAGCGCCTGCGTCCGCTGCTCGACCCCATCGCGGCGAAGGCCGGCGACGGGGCCTGCGTCGATCACATCGGCACCGACGGGGCCGGGCACTTCGTCAAGATGGTCCACAACGGCATCGAGTACGCCGATATGCAGCTCATCAGCGAGGCCTTCACCCTCCTGCGTGACGGCCTGGGCATGACACCGCCCGAGATCGCCGAGGTCTTCGCCGACTGGAACATCGGAGAGCTCGAGTCCTACCTCATCGAGATCACCGCCGACGTCCTCGCCCATGTCGATGAGGCGACGGGCCGGCCGTTCGTCGACATTGTCGCCGACGCCGCGAAGGCCAAGGGCACGGGTGCGTGGACGGCGCAGGTCGGACTCGATCTCGGGGTTCCGGTGCCCACCATCGCCGAGGCGGTCTTCTCCCGTTCGCTGTCATCCGCGGTCGATCTGCGCGCTCAGGGACTCCGCTTGGCCGGTCCCTGTCCCGTCGCCGGATCGTCGTCGTTGTCTCCGGACGAGCGTGCGGCGCGCATCGAGGAGATCGGCAAGGCCCTGCTGCTGGGCAAGGTGATGGCCTATGTCCAGGGCTTCCACGAGATCGCGGTAGGGGCGGCCGAACACGGATGGGACATCGACCTCGGGGCGCTCGCCGGAATCTGGCGGGCCGGGTGCATCATCAGGGCCCGCCTGCTCGATCGAATCGTCGAGGCCTTCGACCTACCGACTCCGCCTGAGAACCTGCTCGCCGCCGACTTCGTCCGCGAGGTCGCCGACCGCTGCCAGGAATCCCTGCGGGCGACCGTGGTCGAGGCCATCGGTCACGGAATCGCCGTGCCGGGACTGTCCTCGACGCTGGCCTACTTCGACGGACTGCGCACCGAGGCGGGCAGTGCCGCCCTCATCCAAGCCCAACGCGATCGCTTCGGTTCGCACACCTACGCACGCACCGACCGTCCCGGGACTTTCCATACCCTGTGGTCGGGGGATCGGGGCGAAGTCGAAGTCTGATCGTCGGGCCGCCTCGGTGATGGGGGACTCCAGCGACAGGGCCGCCTCGGTGCGGGGTGAACCTGACGTTCGGCCGCCTCGGCGAGGGTCGCTGCGATCTCACTGATCGACTCCGGTGGCCCGGATGGCGGACTGTCGATATGTTAGAGCCATGACTTTGCCACACGAAGATGTTGACCCGGACGGACTGCTCGAATACTCGGTGGTCTTCACCGACCGATCGCTCAACCACATGTCGCAGCGGTTCGTATCCGTGATGCAGGAGATCAACCGGATCCTGCGCTCGGCCTACGACGCCGATTCCGCTGCCATCGTCCCCGGCGGCGGCAGCTACGCCATGGAATCCGTTGCCCGTCAGGTCGCCACCGGCAAGAAGGCGCTGATCGTGCGCAACGGTCTGTTCTCCTTCCGCTGGTCGCAGATCCTCGACGCCGGAGCCATCGCCTCGGAGACGACCGTGCTCAAGGCCTCCCCGGACAGTGCCGAGCACCAGTCGCCGTGGTCGCCAGCCCCCATCGCCGAGGTGGTCGCCGCCATCGAGCGCGAGAAGCCCGCTGTCGTGTTCGCTCCCCACGTCGAGACCGCCTCGGGGATGCTCCTGCCCGATGGCTACGTTCGCCAGGTTGCCGAGGCTGTGCACTCGGTCGGCGGAATCTTCGTTCTCGACTGCATCGCCTCGGGCGCGGTGTGGGCGTCGATGACCGACCTCGGTGTCGATGTGCTCATCTCCGCTCCGCAGAAGGGGTGGAGCGGATCGCCGTGCGCCGGCTACGTCATGCTCAGCAAGGCCGGCCGTGCCGCCGTCGAGGCATCCACCTCGACGAGCTTCGCGATGGACCTGAAGAAGTGGCTGTTCATCGCCGACGAATACGAAGCCGGCCGTGCGCCGTACCACGCGACGATGCCCACCGATGCTTTGGCGCACAATGCCAAGCTCATGGTCGAAAGCGAGGAGCGCGGCTTCGATAAGCTCGCCGCCGCGCAGGCCGAACTCGGACAGCGCGTGCGCGCGGTCCTCGCCGAACGCGGACTGCCCTCGGTGGCTTCGGATGAGTTCGCCTCGCCGAGCGTGGTCGTCGTCCACACCGACAATCCGAAGCTCGCGACCGGTGCCAGCTTCAAGGAAGTCGGTGTGCAGATCGCTGCCGGAGTGCCGCTGCAGTGCGATGAGCCCGAAGACTTCTCGAGCTTCCGCATCGGCCTGTTCGGTCTCGACAAGCTCGGCGACATCGACGGCACCATCGCGCGGCTCGAGGCCGCTCTCGACTCGATCGGCGTGACCGCCGAAGCCTGAGGGGCTTCAGCAGCCACCGGTCGTCCTGCCATGGTTGAGATTTAGTGGCCGCCGGCCTTGCGCAGGTCGCCCAGAAGGTGAAGGACCTCGACGACGCGATTGCCGACAGTGCCGCCGATCGGATCTATTCCGAGATGGCCAGCTATGTCGACGTGCCGCGCAATCAGCTACTCGCATCCGTGCGCACGAACGCAGCACGTGCGGTCGAGGTCCTCACCACCGGCGTCATCGCCGAGGCGGAGGAAGTGCCCGAATCGCGGGCGACCACGCGTGCCCGGATCGACCAGAATGTCCCCATCGAGGACATTATCCGGGCATATCGCATCAGCCTCAACGTCGTTCATGAGGCATTCATCGCCGAGGCGGCCGCCCAGGAGCTCGAACCGCAGGTGACCTTAGAAGGGTCGACCCTGCTGTGGCAGCTCGGCGATTGGTTCACAACCGGAGCGGCCGCGGAGTTCCGCTATAGGGCGGGGGCCGCCGCGCTGCGCGAATCCTTCGCTGCCAGCTCCCTCATCCGTAGTCTCATCGAATCCGAGGACCCGGGACCAGAGACCCTGCTCAAAGCACGTCGCTACGGACTCGACTTCGATCGCGACTACGCCGTCATTATCTGCGCCGCACCGGGTGAAAGCGGAAGCGTTCGCGGATTCGGTCATGGCGAGCCGAGCGTCGAATCCCTGCAAGCGGCGGGTTCGGACGGCAGGCGACCGGCAGTGGTCGCACAGATGGATGCGCGCATCATAGGTATCGTGGCTCGCACCCCTAGGGCCGTCTCGGTGCCGGTGGCCATCGGTCCCTTCGTCCCGCTGTCACGGATCACGGAATCTGCCCGGATCTGCGAGAACGTGTGGACGATCGCCCACCGGGGAGCGCCGGGGGCCCACTCCTTGACCGACCTCACGTGGCAGGTGGCAATACCTGGGCAGGCTGACCTCAACAGTCACCTCATTGACCGTTTCGTCCTCCCGCTGCGCCCGGACACCGCAGCCGGTGCCGATGTGCTCGAAACGGTCCGCACGTGGATCAGGACGTTGATGAACGTGAAGAAGACGGCCGAGATGTTGCACGTGCACGAGAACACCGTGCGCTACCGGCTTCAGCGCTTCCACGACACGGTCGGCATCGCTGAACTCGGGATGAAAGAGCTGTTGGACATCACGTGGGCGCTGGCCGCGTTCGACATCGACGAATCTTGAACCCGATTCGCGTTTAGAGAGAACTCCAAAAGAGGGTCAGATCTTTCAGAGACCTCACCGTTCATTCGTGAGCTGACGCGTGCGACGATTGTCACATTCTGCAATTCAGACCACCGTCAATGACGACAACGGAGCTCACCAGTGACATCATCGCACCATTTCTCATCGGCTGAGAACGACTCAACTTTCGCACAGCTGTGGACGGCAGCTGTCCGTGAGGCGGCCGAGCGAGAGTTCCTCCTCTTTCGAGACAAGACCGGCGAGGTCACGGCGTGGACATACCGCGAATTCGACTGGATCGTCGACCAGACGGCGGCCGCATTGACAGGTCGCGGGGTTCATTCCGGCGCCGCGATCCACCTGTGCCTGAAGAATTGCCCGGGATTCATTGCGATCTGGCTGGCCGCAGCGCGAATCGGTGCCTGGATCGTCCCCGTCGACCCCGCTTCAGCGAAGAACGACATCAACACTCAGATCTCGAGGGTCGCCCCGGTACTCGGGATCTGCAGCGTGGAACGCGCTGATATCTACCGGCAAGGCTCCGCCGCCCAGCCCCAGTTGCCGGTCCTTGAGCTTTCTGAAACCGCAGCCGATCTCGTACCCGGGACGCCGCTGTTGCAGACTCCGACCGCAACGACCGATCTGGACGAAGAACGGCCGAACGTTGATCTCGATGCCGCCAATAGGGTTGAGCCTGCATCCGGGGACAGGCTCGCGGTGATGTTCACCTCCGGTACCACCTCGCAGCCCAAGGGAGTCGTACTCACCCATGCGAACTACCTCGAGGTCGCCGAACGCATGGCCGCAGCCGCAGATCTGCAAGCCCACCACCGGTGGTACGTGACCCTGCCGTTGTTCCACGCGAACGCGCAATATTACTGTTTCTCCTCGGCCATCCGCGCGGGTGCCTCGGTGGCGGTAACCGCGGACTTCTCAGCCAGTCGCTGGGTCGAATGGGCGCGGGAACTCGAGGTCACTCACGCCAGCCTCTTCGCTGCTCCGATCCGGATGATCCTCGCCCGCACGCCCGCTGAGCAGACACCGGCCGAACTCGAACACGTCTGGTATGCACAGAATCTCGCTCCCGACCATCATGAGCAGTTCGCCGAGCTCGTCAGCGTCGCCGCTCGGCAACTGTACGGGATGACGGAGACAATCGCGATCGTCAGTTACGACCGATCGGTTCCACCGCGCTGCGATGTCATCGGACAGCCGCTCGAAGGCCGACGTGTCGACCTACTCGACCCACTCACCAGGCAGCCCGTCGATACGGGCGAGAGCGGCATGATCGCGGTCGCCGGCACTCGCGGGAAGGATCTGTTCCTCGAGTACCTCGACGACCCGGCGACCACAGACATGGCCTTCCACACAGGGGCTGACGGAACTGAATGGCTGCTCACAGGTGATCTCGCCCGACGTGACGAGGACGGAGTCCTCTCGTTCGTCGGCCGCGTCGACGACGTCATCAAGGTCTCGGGAGAGAACGTCAGCCTCACTGAGATCGAAGCCGCACTCGCCCAGGCCCCAGGCGTGCTCGAGGTCGCTGTCATCGGGGTGCCGGACCCGATCCGCGACGTGGTCCCACACGCCTACGTCGTCGCTGCCGATTCCAGTGCCGGAGTCGACCTCGGCAAGCTGGCGCAATGGGCAGAGGAGAACCTTGCGCCAGCCGCCCGACCTCGCGAGTGGCACGTTCTCGACGAGCTGCCGCGGACGAGCGTAGGCAAGATCCGCCGTTTCAAGATCGGAGCCCAGTCGAAGCACGCGTCCTGACCCCAGACCACATTTCGGTACCACGTGTGAAGCACCATCACGTGGAAACTAACACCACTAGTGACGCTCCACCGCTGTGTGTACAACGACGGCACACATCATTTCAGCGCAACGATGCGCGAGAGAAGGGAACAGCAATGGCTGAAATCACAATCACCGAGGCAGACGGGCTCCGTCGCAGGAGAGCCTTCGTCGGCGCCGTCACCGGACATGTCATCGAATGGTACGACTATGGGATCTACGGATTCCTCGCTGTGTACATGGGACAGCTCTTCTTCGCCTCGGAAGACCCGACGATCTCTCTGCTGAGCAGCTTCGCAGTATTTGCTCTCAGCTTCTTCATCCGGCCTCTCGGGGGATTGGTCTTCGGGCCGATGGCAGATCGCATCGGACGCAAGCAGACTCTGCTCATCGTGCTCATCTGCATGGCCGGCTCTACCTGCCTTATCGGCCTACTGCCCACCTACGCCACCATCGGTCTCGCCGCTCCAATCCTGCTGGTGCTGTTGCGTTGCATCCAAGGATTCTCCGCCGGCGGCGAAATCGGCACGGTGACGAGCTTCATCGCCGAATACGCCGGTCCCGGCAAGCGTGGCCACTCGACGAGTTGGCTTATGACCACGGCCGTCCTCGGGCTGCTGCTCGGAAGCCTTGTGGCCAATGGCATGTCGGCGGCCCTCGGGGAAGCGGCGATGCTGGCGTGGGGCTGGCGGATCCCATTCCTCTTCGCAGGTGTCTTGGGCATGATCGCCATCTACATCCGCCTCAAGCTCGAAGACAGCCCGGAGTTCCTCGCGATCGTCGCTGCCGGAGAGAGTTCGAAAGCACCACTTCGTGAAACCATGACCTGGGGTCGCGCGCTCATGCTCGTGTTCTGCATCATCACCGTCCACGCTTCGATCTTCTACCTCGTGCTCACCTACGCCTCGACGTTCCTTGGTGAAATGCTTCAGTTCTCCGGCACCGTGCGCTTCTGGTTCATCATCTCTGCGTGCGTGCTCGCAGCGGCTGTGATGCCGATCGGCGGAATCATGTCGGACAAATGGGGCCGCAAGCCCGTGCTGCTTGTTTCGGGAGTCGCGGCGACATTGTCGATGCTATGGTTCTTCCTGGCCGCTCCCGGTGCAACGCCGGTGAGCTTCTTCTTCCCACTCGTGGCGTGCGCACTGTCGTTCGGGTTCTACGCCTCGTCGACATACGCGACGATGACCGAGCTGTTGCCCACCAAGATCCGGTCGACCGGCATCGCTGTCGCCTACAATCTTCCCGTCGCGATCTTCGGTGGCAGCGCACCGCTCATCGCTGCCTGGTTCATCTCAGCGACAGGTGATATTACCTCGCCATGGTACTTCTTCGTCGGTACCGGTGTGGTGTCACTTGCGGCTTTGCTCGTCCTCCGCCGTGATGACTTTACAAAAGCTGAACAGGTGCAGGCGATTTCTGCGAACCAAAAAGCAGTCACCGAGGTCGCTTGATCGCCGAGTACCACGCACCGCTAGCGCCATCGCCTCCGCGTAGTCGCACAGGATACAGTCAGCGCCGTAACCTCCCGTAGCGTCGAGCGGTTACGGCGCTGACTGTATGTATTGGCCCTAATGGTGAGCGATGCTCCAAGGCCTCAGGCAGTGTCTCCGAGGGCCACGACGTTGTCGGCGAGCCGTTCGTTGCTGCCGTACATGAAGTGGTTGGCCATGTTCTCGGAGAAACGGCTGGCATCGGTGGTCAGTCCGACCGCCTCGGCGACCTCGCGGATGTGCATCGGGGTCGCGCCGCAGCACACTCCGATGTAGTTGACGCCCAGGTCGTAGGCTTCCTTGGCGAACGCGCCGATTTCGTAGCGGTTGGTCTGCAGGGGATCGAGCGCGGTGGGGAACGTGCGTCCGTGCGGGGAGGCCACCTCGGCGCGGGGATCGGAGAGGTTGAAGAACGTCGGCTCGTCCTCAGTGGTGCGGTAGGGGATCGGCAGGGCGCCGACGTGACAGGACACTGCCTGACGGATCTCCTTCAGCCACGGCAGCATCGTCGCGGGACCGCGGAAGCAGTTGAGCCCGACGACATCGACGCCGAGCTGCTCGAGGCGCTGCGCGGTCTCGACGATCCCGACCCCGTCGGCCATCTCCTGGAAGGCCATCGGGGCGAGGGTGAGGACGACGGGCAGTCCGCTGGCCTTGGCGATCTCGGCGGCGGCGATGGCCTCACCAGCGAAGTAGAAGGTCTCGCCGATGATGAGGTCGGCACCTTCCTCGACCGCCCAGGCGACCATTTCGGCGAACATGGCCCGCACCTCGGACTGCTTGGACTCGTCGGCGGGATCCCAGATGTTCGAGTTCGAGATGTTTCCGGCCATGAAGTTTCCGGGCTTGGCGTCGGCGACGGACCGAGCGATCTGGAGGGCGGCGCGGTTGAGCGGTTCGAGCAGATCTTCCTTGCCGATCACGCGCATCTTCTCGCGGTGCCCGTTGTAGGTGAAGGCCTCGACGATGTCGGAACCGGCCCGCTGGAAGTCGACGTGGAGGGAGCGCAGGGCGTCGGGGAACTCGAGGGCCACCTCGGGGACGAACTCGCCGGCAGACAGATATCCGCGCTTCTCGAGCTCGAACAGGAAGCCTTCCGCACAGATCACGGGGCCGGCATCGAGGCGTTGGGTCAGGGCGTTGGTCGCGGTCATGGATGCTCTCCGATTCGATGATGTGGCCGAGCCCGGGCAAACGGCCCGAACATTGTTATCACACCATCAATCGACGCAGTGAGGTCCGTCACATCGACATAATTCGACGCTGAAGGCCATGAAAGAACACGACCTCGCCGAGGCGGCCCGACCGAAAGCCTGCAACGCTGGGCTCCGGTGGGGTCCCCACAAAGATCAGCGACCGCCGAGGCGGCCCGATCGTCAGCGGTCCTCGTCGCCGCCGAGATAGACCGGCAGGCGACGGTAGCGCACTGCCCGCTGGGCTGCGCCGGCGGGCACCTCCTGAGTGGGTTCGTAGGTGGCGTTGTTCTGCGGAACCTCATGTGAACCCGGCAACGGGTACGGCTCGCCCGCAACCGGGGCGGGGGAGGCGAACGACTGCTGCTGACCGGGCTGCTGTTCGTAGCCGGGGGAGTGCTGGTAGCCGACTCCGGGCATGGGCTGCAGCCCGAGTCCCTGCCGGTCCGGTCCGTCGCCCTCGCTGTAGGCGTCCCCGGGGTGATAGGTGTCGCCGGTGTAGCCGGCATCTCCACGGCGACCTCGCTCTCCGCGATTTCGCCTGCTGCGGCCTCGCTCTCCGCGACCTCGCCCGCTGCGACGGTCGGAGTCCTCCGGCCGGAGGAAGGGGAACGGTTTGAGCAGCAGGCCGGTGACGGTCGAGGACCACCAGCGCAGGGCGCGTTCGAAGGGCGACCAGGCGAGCAAGCCCGTCCAGACGACGGCCAGGGCCACACAGATGAGCAGGACGACGGCGTCGTGGAGGACGTTGCGGCTTTCGTCGAGGACCGGCTGCAGGGCGCGGACGACGAATCCGTGGAGGATGTAGACAGCGAGGCTGTTCTTGCCGATCGTCGCGATCGTGTCCTTCGTATTGCTCAACCAGGATAGAAGGGCCAGCGTCAGCAGCACCGCTCCGATGTCGACGATGAGTCGCAGTCCCACGCCTTCGGGAACGCTGACGTCGAAGTGGGCGAAGTTGAGGCTGCCGTAGAGCCAGTTGTAGTCGACCTGGTCGAGGAAGAAATATCCGACGGCCGCGAGGGCAGCGGCACTGAGACAGAGTTTCTGCCAGATCGCGAGGCTGCCCGCCCAGTCGATGATCTGCTTGCCGTAGAGCTTGCCGATGACGAAGAACGGCCAGAACGCCATCGTCCGAGCCGCGGAGAGCTCGGTGTCGAGGACCGGCAGCAATCCGCCGAAGAGCCCGACGATGAGAGAAGCGACGAGCATCGTGCGCGGGAATCGCTCGATGAAGGGGACCGTGATCATCCACCACGCCATCGACAGCAGGAACCACGTGTACCAGAACGGTCGGAGGAAGTCGTAGTCGGGATTGAGCCCGAAGAGCCACATCCACCCCCACATGAGCGGCAGCACCGTGGCGAGGAGGACGAAGTAGGTCAGAACCCGTTCGGCCAGTTTGTTCGACTTCGCCGTGATGCCGGCAAGGAAGACGAACGCCGGCATGTGGAACATGTAGATGAAGTACATCGGTGCGCCCAGGATCGGCGACTCCCATGGGGAGGTCCTGGCGAGGAGGTGGCCCAGAACCACCAGGAAGATGAGTATTCCCTTGGCGCGGTCGATGCGATAGTCCCGTGATGACACGCCGATACACTACCGCACCCGGCAGGCTTTGGGGAAAGTTCAGACCGGCGCCGAGGCGGTCGCCCGGTCGTGTGCGACGGTGCACTCGTGCGTGCGAACGGGAATGGAAACGACTAGCCGCGGGCGGCGCAGTTCACGCATTTGGCCGCGTAGGGGCGGGCCTCCAGCCGCGCCTCGGCGATGGGTCTGCCGCAGTCGATGCAGGTCCCGAACGTGCCCGCGTTCAGGCGGTCGACCGCCTCGGCGATCTCCTCGAGGCGATTCTCGGACTGTTCGAGCAAGGTCGCGGCCTGCGACCGTTCGAAGGCGAGCGTCGCCCCTTCCGGATCGTGCTCGTCGTCGCTGTTGTCGCCCTCGCGAGCGGCCGAGACCTCATCGATTCCCTGAGTCAGGCGGTCGATGAGCGCCTGCGTCTCCGCTCGTTCCGCCTCGAGCAGGTCTCGCATCGTCGCTTCGTCGATCACTCAGGCCTCGAGAGCTTCGGACGCTTCGAGCCAGCGCATCTCGAGTTCGTCGAGTTCGTCCTGGGACTCGCGGATCGCGGACGTGAGCTTGGCCAGTCCCTCGAAATCGGTCTGGTCGTGGGCGGCCATCTCCTCGTGCTTCTTCGCGATCTGAGTGTTCAGCTTGTCCATCCGCCGCTCGATCGACGACAGTTCCTTCTTCGCCGCCCGGGCTTCCGCGCCGGACAGCTTCGGAACCGATGCGGATCCTCCGCTCGCCGAGGCGGCCCCACCGTCACCGTTTCCGTCGGTTCCCGCTGAGGCCCCGTTCGAACCGCCGGAAGCCCTGTTCGAACCGGCAGCGCCGCGACGTTCCTGTTCGGCCCGCAGCCGCAGATACTCTTCGACGCCGCCGGGCACATGGCGCAGACCGTTGTCGAGGATCGCGTACTGCTGATCGGTGACCCGCTCCAACAGGTACCGGTCGTGGGAGACGACGATGAGGGTGCCCGGCCAGGAATCGAGGAGATCCTCCATCGCCGCGAGCATGTCCGAGTCGACGTCGTTCGTCGGCTCGTCGAGGATGATGACATTGGGTTCGGCCATGAGCAGCAGCAGAAGCTGGAGTCGGCGCTTCTGCCCGCCGGAGAGCTCCTTGACCCTGGCGGACAGATGCTCCTTCGCGAAGCCGAGCCGTTCGAGCAGCTGGGCCGGAGTGAAGTCCTTGCCTTCGATGTTGAACGAGGTCTTCGACTCGGCGAGAACCTCGCGCACACGGGATTCGGCGATGCGGGCCAGATCCCTGAACTGCTGATCGAGCACACCGATCTGCACGGTCTTGCCGCGCTTGACCCGACCCGCATCGGGTTCGATCTCTCCCGAGACCAGACCGAGCAGAGTCGACTTCCCAGCACCGTTCGGACCGAGGATCCCGGTGCGCTCACCGGGACCGATGCGCCACGTGACATCCTCCAGAATCGTGGTCTCGGCGAAGTGCTTGGACACGTCGAGCAGATCGACGACGTCCTTGCCCAGGCGGGCCGTGGCCATCTTCTTCAGCTCGATCGGATTGCGCACCTCCGGCACATCGGCGATGAGCTGGTTGGCGGCTTCAATGCGGAACTTCGGCTTCGACGTCCGGGCGGGAGCACCGCGTCGCAGCCATGCGAGTTCCTTGCGCATGAGATTCTGTCGCTTCGCCTCGGTGGCGGCGGCGATCCGATCGCGCTCGACGCGCTGGAGGACATAGGCGGCATAACCGCCTTCGAAAGGCTCGACAATGCGGTCGTGGACCTCCCAGGTCTTCGTGCACACCTCGTCGAGGAACCACCGGTCGTGGGTGACCAGCAGCAGGGCTCCGGAATTCTTCGGCCACCGGCCGCGAATATGCTTCGCCAGCCACGCGATGCCGTCGACATCGAGGTGGTTCGTCGGCTCGTCGAGGATGAGCATGTCCCAATCGCCGATGAGCAGAGCCGCCAGGGCCACTCGACGGCGCTGACCGCCGGAGAGCGAGGAGATCTGCGCATCCCAATCGAGATCGGCGATGAGACCGGAGATGATGTCACGGGCCCGCGGATCGGCGGCCCATTCGTGATCGGCGGCATCGCCGACGACGGAGAAGCCGACGGTCGCCTCGTCATCGAGGTCATCGCGCTGGCCGAGCATGCCCAGACGCAGCCCGCCGCGATACGTCACGCGTCCGGAATCGGGTTCGATGGTGCCTGCGAGCATGCCGAGCAGGCTCGACTTGCCGTCACCGTTGCGGCCGACGATGCCGATCATGTCGCCGGACTCGACGCCGAGAGTGACCGAGTCGAAGACGACTCGCGTGGGGTATTCGAGGTGGAGGGCTTCTGCCCCGAGGAGATGTGCCATAGCAGTCTCTAGCCTAGTTCACCGCGGTTCGCCCGATTGACCGGATGGGCCAGTCCGGCCGGCCGCCGGCCGCATCGTTTGCCGCATCTTTCTGTCTCAAACACAAGGCGTTTTCTGTTCGCATTTCGGACCGATAACCCCACCGCATGACGGATTATTTCTTTTTCATATCGGTGTCTGCGATTGAGGTGCTAACGGACCTTTCCAAATGACCTCAGTGCATTAGACTGACCGAAACTCATCAAAATATGACAGTTCGTCCAGTGGTTTCACATTTTCGGTAAGGGCAGACAGGGCCCTCATCCGTGTGCGCTGTCTGTATCAGAAAAGAGAAAACGTGAAGAAGCTCGCTTCAGCGGTGTCGATGATCGCCGCATCTGCCCTGGTCCTCTCGGCTTGCGGCTCAGGTGGAGAATCCGGCTCCGACTACATGGCCTGCATGGTCTCCGACTCCGGCGGTTGGGACGACCAGTCCTTCAACCAGTCCGGCCGCGAGGGCATGGAGAACGCGAAGAAGAACCTCGGCATCGAAGAGAAGCTCGCCGAGTCGCAGGGCGACGCGGACTTCAAGCCGAACGTCGACAACATGGTGCAGCAGGGCTGCAACCTCACCTTCGGTGTCGGATTCCTCCTCGAGGACACGATCCAGGAAGCCGCAGAAGCGAACCCCGACCTCAACTTCGCACTCATCGACTCCACGTTCTCCGACGCCGACGGCAAGCCGGTGACCATCGACAACGCCAAGGCCGTCGTCTTCAACACCGCCGAGGCCGCGTACCTCGCCGGCTATGTTGCGGCCGCGACTTCGAAGTCGGGCAAGGTCGGCACCTTCGGCGGCATCCAGATTCCGTCGGTGACGATCTTCATGGACGGATTCGCCGACGGCGTGGACAAGTTCAATAAGGACAACAAGAAAGACGTCAAGCTGCTCGGCTGGAACAAGAAGAAGCAGGACGGATCGTTCTCCGGTGACTTCGAGAACCAGGGCCAGGGCCAGGAGCTGACCAAGCAGCTCATTTCGCAGGGCGCCGACGTCATCATGCCCGTGGCCGGACCCGTCGGCCTCGGCGCCGCGGCCGCCGCGAAGGAAGCCGGCGACGTCAACCTCGTGTGGGTCGACTCCGACGGCTACGAGTCGACCGAATACGGCGACATCATCCTCACCTCGGTGGTCAAGCAGATCTCGCAGGCCGTCGAAGACACCATCAAGGAAGGCTCGGAGGACAAGTTCTCGAATGAGCCCTACGTCGGTACGCTCGAGAACGAAGGCGTGGGCCTCGCTCCGTACCACGACTTCGAAGACAAGGTTCCCGAGGACGTGAAGAAGAAGGTCGAGGATCTGAAGAAGCAGATCGTCGATGGCAGCCTGGTCGTCGAGTCTGAGAGCACACCGAAGTAAGCTCGTCGGTTAAACTGCAGGGCCGAGTTCTTTCGGCCCTGCAGTTTTCAAGTTTGTGAGGAGAACCGGAAGCAGTGAAACTCGAGCTTCGCGGGATGACCAAGGTGTTCGGATCGTTCGTGGCCAACGACCACATCGATCTCACCATCGAACCGGGCGAGATCCACGCCCTGTTGGGTGAGAACGGCGCCGGCAAATCCACCATGATGAATGTCCTCTACGGACTCTACGACGCCGATGGGGGAGAGATCCTCATCGACGACAAGCCGGTGAAGTTCTCCGGGCCGGGCGACGCCGTCGCTGCGGGCATCGGCATGGTCCACCAGCATTTCATGCTCGTGCCCGTGTTCACCGTCGCCGAATCCGTGGCGCTGGGCTACGAACCGACGAAGAGCCTCGGGCTCCTCGACATCAGCGAGGCGCGCAAGAAGGTCAAGGAGATCTCTTCGCGCTTCAATTTCAACATCGATCCCGATGCCCTCATCGAGGATCTGCCGGTCGGCGCCCAGCAGCGAGTGGAGATCATCAAGGCCCTGTCCCGGGATGCCGAGATCCTCATCCTCGACGAGCCCACGGCTGTGCTCACTCCGCAGGAGACCGACGAGCTGATCTCGATCATGCGCCAGCTCAAGGAGCAGGGCACGTCGATCGTCTTCATCACCCACAAACTCCGTGAGGTCCGCGCGATCGCTGATTCGATCACGGTCATCCGCCGCGGAAAGATCGTCGGAGAGGCCTCGCCGGAGTCGACCGAGACCGAGCTGGCCAGCCAGATGGTCGGCCGTGCCGTGTCTCTGACGACCGAGAAGGATGCCGCCGATCCCGGCGATGCCACCTTCCAGGTGCGCGGACTCACCGTCGTCGACAAGGCCGAGAACGTCGTCGTCGACGACGTGTCCTTCGACGTCCGTCGCGGCGAGATCCTCGCTGTCGCCGGTGTCCAGGGCAACGGGCAGACCGAACTGGCCGAGACGATCATCGGTCTCACCGAACCGCGGTTGGGCACGATCACCCTCGACGGGAAGAAGCTCGTCGGGGATTCGGTCAAGGACCGCCTCGGTGCCGGTATCGGCTTCGTTCCCGAAGACCGGTCGACCGACGGCATCATCGCGGAATTCGCGATCCGCGAGAACATGATCCTCGACGTCTACGACCGTGAGCCCTATGCCAAGGGCCTGAACATGCGATCGAAGGTCATCAGCGAAGAGGCGAAGAAGAAGGTCGAGGAGTTCGACATCCGCCTCGGCAGCGTCTCCGACCCGATCTCGACCCTCTCCGGCGGAAACCAGCAGAAAGTGGTGCTCTCCCGCGAGCTCGGCCGCGATCTGCGACTGTTCATCGCCAGCCAGCCCACCCGCGGACTCGACGTCGGATCGATCGAATTCGTGCACAAGCGCGTCATCGCCGAACGCGATTCCGGCACCCCCTGCATCATCGTCTCGACCGAACTCGACGAGGTCTACGGCCTCGCCGACCGAATCGCCGTGATGTACGCCGGGCGCATCGTCGGCATCGTGGGACCCGAGACCTCCCGCGAAGCACTGGGCCTGATGATGGCCGGCGTTCCCGCCGACGAAGCCCTCGAGGCGACGGCCGGCAGCACAAGCACCGATGGTGCCGCAAACCAAGCAGACGATACGGAATCGACCGCAGCCTCGGCGAAACCCGCCTCCAGCGCGACCGAGCCCGCGGACGACGACTCAGCCACCACCTCGGCGGAGGAGACCAAATGACGACTGATATCTCACCGGCGGCTCCTTCCGCGGCACCGCCGCCGGAGTCCGAGACCGAGGACGGCAAGGAACAGACTCTGCTCCAGCAGATCATGTCGGGATCCTGGCTGGTCTCGCTGCTGGCGATCGTTCTCGCCCTTCTGTTCGGCGGTGTCCTCATCGCCGTGTCGAACGCGGAGGTCGTCGCGGCGGCCGAGAACTTCTTCGCCGCTCCCGGCGAGTTCTTCGCCACGCTCTTCCAGACCGTCGGCAACGCCTATTCGGCGCTGTTCCGCGGAGCGGTCTTCGACTGGGACGCACGCACCACCGAACGCGCCATCCGCCCCCTGACCGAATCGATGGTCTCGGGCACCCCGCTCATCCTCACCGGTCTCGGCATCGCCTTGGCCTTCCGCTGCGGTCTGTTCAACATCGGCGGTCAGGGCCAGGTCATCCTCGGCGCGACCATCGCCGGATTCCTCGGCTACGCGCTGCCGCTGCCTCCCGTCGTCCACATGCTCGTGGCCGCGATCGGCGGAATCATCGGCGGTGCGATCTGGGCCGGAATCGCCGGTGTCCTCAAGGCACGCACCGGTGCCAACGAGGTGATCGTGACGATCATGCTCAACTCGATCGCCGGCTACGCACTGGGCTACCTGCTCAAGCAGAACTGGTTCACGCACACGACCTCGGCGAACCCGCAGTCCCGCGTCATCGACGACTCCGCGCAGATGTTCCTGCTGCTGCCACCGCCGTTCCGTCTCCACTTCGGGTTCGTCATCGCCATCCTCGCCACGATCTTCGTGTGGTGGCTGCTCGAGCGTTCGACGATCGGCTTCGAGTTCAAGGCCGTCGGCGCGAACCCGCACGCGGCCCGGACCGCAGGCATCTCCGTGTCGAAGGTGACGATCCTCGTCATGATCGTCGCCGGTGCCCTGGCCGGACTCGGCGGTGCCGCTCAGGTGCTCGGCACCGAATACAAACTCACCGGCGGAATCAGCGGATCGATCGGCTTCGACGCCATCACCGTCGCCCTGCTGGGACGGTCGAAACCGCTGGGGACGTTCCTCGCGGGCCTGCTCTTCGGCGCGTTCAAGGCCGGCGGCTACCTCATGCAGTCCCAGACCGGTACGCCGATCGACATCGTCCTCGTCGTCCAGTCCGTCATCGTGCTGCTCATCGCGGCCCCGCCCCTGGTGAGGTCGATCTTCCGGTTGCCCACACCGGTGCTCAAGCGGAAGGAGGACTGAGATGACTGCTCAGACCATGGATAAGACACCTTCGACCCAGGTCAAGGCGCTTGCGCCGATCGCCTGGAAGTTCCCGATCGTCTATACGATCCTCGCCCTCGTCTCGCTCATCTTCTTCGGCCTCATCGGCCGTGACGGGGAGACGACCTTCCGGGTGGCCACCGGCGGAGACTTCTTCGCCATCCCCGACTTCGCCGTGTCCTCGACCGCGGCGGGGCTGACGCTGGGCATCCTGCTCATCATCATGGCCGCCGTGTCCATCTATGTGGCGATCAGGCGCATCGACCTCGGCTCGTGGTTCCCGATGCTCTTCGGCGTCATCTTCGTTCTCTCCTTCCTCGCCTGGGCCGGCGGCGGATCCGGAGGCGTCATCCCGCTGACGACGCTGCTCGCCGGTGCCCTGGCACTGTCCGTGCCGCTGATCTTCGGCGCCATGTGCGGTCTCGTGGGAGAACGTTCGGGCATCATCAACATCGCCATCGAGGGCCAGCTGCTGGCCGGTGCGTTCCTCGCCGCGGTGGTCGCCTCGGTGGTGAAGAACCCCTACGCGGGACTGCTCGCCGCTCCCATCGCCGGTGCCCTGGTCGCCGTGGTGCTCACCTTCTTCGCGGTGAAGTACTGGGTCAACCAGATCATCATCGGCGTGGTCCTCAACGTCCTCGTCGTCGGCATCACGAGCTTCCTCTACTCGACGGTTCTCACCCAGGACCCGGGACTGTGGAACTCCCGCCAGAAGCTGCCGAACCTGCCGATCCCGCTGCTCTCGGACATTCCGGTGCTCGGACGGGTGCTGTTCGACCAGAACATCCTCGTCTACATCATGTACGTCGTCGTCATCGCGCTGCAGATCTTCGTGTTCCGCTCGAAGTGGGGTCTGCGGATGCGCGCCGTCGGTGAGCACCCGAAGGCGGCGGACACCGTCGGCATCAAGGTCAACTTCACCCGCGTGCGCAATACGCTGCTCGCCGGTGCCATCGCAGGCCTCGGCGGTGCCTTCTTCACTGTCGGCTCCGGACTGGCGTTCGGCAAGGAGATGTCGGCAGGACAGGGCTATATCGCCCTGGCCGCGATGATCCTGGGCAAGTGGAACCCGAAGGGTGCGCTGTTCGCGGCCCTGCTGTTCGGATTCTCCAAGAGCCTCGGCAATACTCTGCAGTCCATCGGCACCCCGGTGGCCAACGAGCTGCTGCTCATGCTGCCCTACATCGTCACCGTCTTCGCCGTCGCCGGATTCGTCGGTCGGGTCCGCCCGCCGGCCGCGGAAGGTGTGCCCTACGTGAAGTGAGCCCCGCCTCGGCGATGGATCTGCATTTCCCCTCGATCACCCCACAGTCACCACCCGAAGGAAGAGATATCCCCATGACTGCCCCCGAACCCCGCGCTTCCGCACCCGAGTCGACCGACCCCGTCTGGAGCGAGGAACCCACCCCGGTCAGCCCCGAAGATCTCAGCGAAGGCACCTGGGAGCTGCTGCGAGCCGAGGCGACACGGGCGATGACAAAGGCCTATGTGCCGTACTCGAACTACCCTGTCGGAGCCGCCGGTCTCGTCGACGACGGTCGCATCGTCGGCGGCTGCAATATCGAGAATGCCTCGTTCGGGGTGACTCTATGCGCGGAATGCTCGCTGGTCTCCGAGCTGTTCATGACCGGCGGGGGCCGCCTCGTCGCCTTCGACTGCGTGGACGGAGAGGGCAACACCCTCGTTCCCTGCGGGCGATGCCGACAGCTGCTGTTCGAACACGGCGGCAACGAGCTCGTCATCAACATGCCCAGCGGACGCGCCCCGATGTCCGTGGTCCTGCCCGAAGCCTTCGGCCCCGACCACCTGGCCGGGGCGCACGACGGCCATGAGGCCAAGCACTGACGAGTCCTACCCCCGCCGAGGCGGCTGTGGCCCGGAATGTCACCACAGGGATTGATGACAACGAAGATTTCGACGACAACGCACGCATCGTCGACAACACAGATTTCGACGAGAACGAAGGATTGAGACCGTGAGCGTAGAAGCATTCGACACCGTCGACGTCATCGCTGCAAAGCGAGATGGCCGAGCCCTGAGCAAGGAGCAGATCGACTGGGTCATCGACGCCTACACTCGGGGTGCTGTCGCCGAAGAGCAGATGGCGGCCCTGGCCATGGCGATCTTCATCAACGACATGGCACCGGTTGAGATCGCGCACTGGACGCAGGCGATGATCGACTCCGGTGAGCGCATGGACTTCTCGTCCCTGTCCCGGCCCACCTCGGACAAACATTCGACCGGGGGAGTCGGCGACAAGATCACCCTGCCCCTGGCCCCGCTCGTCGCAGTCTTCGACGTGGCCGTCCCACAGCTCTCCGGCCGTGGCCTCGGCCACACCGGAGGCACCCTGGACAAGCTCGAATCGATTCCCGGCTGGCAGGCGGGACTGAGCAACGAGGCGATCGTCGACCAGCTCGAGGACGTCGGCGCCGTCATCTGCGCCGCAGGATCCGGATTGGCGCCGGCCGATAAGAAGCTCTACGCCCTGCGCGACATCACCTCGACGGTCGACTGTATCCCGCTCATCGCCTCCTCGATCATGTCGAAGAAGATCGCCGAGGGCACCTCCGGTCTCGTCCTCGACGTCAAGGTCGGCTCCGGTGCGTTCATGAAGGACCTGGCGAAGGCTCGCACACTCGCGCAGACGATGGTCGAACTCGGCAAGGCCGCAGGCGTCAACACCTCGGCGCTGCTGACCGATATGTCCACGCCCTTGGGCCTGACCGTCGGCAATGCCCTCGAGGTCCGCGAATCCGTCGAGGTCCTCGCCGGCGGCGGACCCGCCGACGTCGTCGATCTCACCGTGGCTCTGGCGGAGGAGATGCTGCGCCTGGCAGGCAAGACCGATGTCGATGTTCGAGCCGCGCTGGCCGACGGTCGGGCCATGGACAAGTGGAAGCAGATGATCCGCGCCCAGCACGGCGATCCGGACGCCGCTCTGCCGGTCGCCGAGCACTCTGAGGTCGTCACAGCGACCGACTCCGGGGTGCTTACGAAGCTCGACGCGCTGGGCGTCGGGGTGGCATCGTGGCGTCTCGGCGCCGGACGGGCACGGAAGGAAGACCCGGTCCAAGACGTGGCCGGAATCGAACTGCACGCCAAACCAGGGGACACGGTCACGGCCGGTCAGCCGCTCATGACACTGCACACGGCGACCCCGGAACGGTTCGAGCGCGCCATCGAGGCTTTGGAGTCCGCGGTCGAGATCGGCGGGGATGCCGCCTCGGTGCCGGAATCGATCGTCTTCGACACGATCACCTGAGCCGAATCGCACACTCTCAGCACTGCCGCGCGGCCGCTGGCCTCGCTACGCTGGACCTGATGACTCTGCGCGGCACCTGCACGCGCAACCTTGCACGACCACGCAACCTTGCACGACCACTTCTGGAGGACCGAATGACCAGCCGCACCGATGTCGCGAACATCATCGACCACACCCTGCTCAAGCCCGAAGCGACCCGCGCCGACGTCGATGCCCTCGTGGCGGAGGCGAAGGAGCTGGGCGTGCTCGCGATCTGCGTTTCACCGTCCATGCTGCCGATCACCGATCCGGGTGAGCTCGTCGTGGCGACCGTCGTCGGGTTCCCCTCCGGCCAGGTGAAGCCGGAGATCAAAGCCGCCGAGGCTGCTCAGGCCGTCGCCGACGGTGCTGCCGAAGTCGACATGGTCATCAACATCGGACAGGCCGTCGCCGGGGACTTCGACGGACTCGAGGCTGATATCCGCGGCGTCGTCGAGGCCAGCGGGGACGCCCTCGTCAAGGTCATCATCGAATCGGCTGCGCTCAACGACGAGCAGATCGTCGAGGCCTGCCGCCGCTCGGAGGCCGCAGGAGCCGGATTCGTCAAGACGTCGACCGGTTTCCACCCGGCCGGAGGCGCCAGCGCTCATGCTGTGTCTCTCATGCGCGAGACCGTGGGCGACCGCCTGGGAGTGAAGGCCTCCGGCGGAATCCGCACCGCCGAAGCCGCCGAAGAGATGATCGCTGCCGGCGCGTCCCGCTTGGGCCTCTCCGGCAGCGCCGCAATCCTCAACTCCCTCTAATTACTACCTGACGGCGGCCCAGCTACCTCGCGCGAGGTAGCTGGGCCGCCGTCAGGTAGTTCTGGGAGTGTCAGAGGGCGATGGCTTCCCGGATCTTAGTGACGGCCTTCTGCGCCGTTCGCTGTTTGATGAGGCCCTTTGATGAGGCCCTCTTTTGCATGGGCCGCGATCCCCAGGGTCGACTCTCTCCGGTCGAGTACGACGATGACGTAGGCCGGATTCATCGACGCGAAGCCTGATCCGATGACATCGCGGATGGTGACGACAGGGTCGTCGGTCGCAGGAGTGTGTGCGGACACCAGCTGAGTCACCTGATTGAGAACGCGTTCGGTCTCATCCGGTGGAACTTCGATGACGGCGTGATGGGTTTCGGTCTTCAGCCGCTTCGCCGACCACTCGGCACCGAGTCGACCGGCACCGAAGACGCTGCTGCTTTCGCCCAGTGATCCCAGCAGGCTGGTCAGAACCGCGTCGACCTCTGGATCGTGAGGAACGTCCATCGTTACCTCCTTCTTATTTCTACGGGCCCTAAATACTACGTGACGGCGGCCCAGCAACCTCGCGCGAGGTTGCTGGGCCGCCGTGAGGTAGTAATTAGAGGGAGAAGAAGGTTTTGAGCTCGGTGCTGATCGAGTTCAGGCGCTCCGTTAGGGCCGGTTTGAGCGAGGCGCTGGCCGAGGCGGTCGGTAGGCGCACTCCGGCGCTGGCCGCAGCACGTGCATCGGCCTCGGCCGCAGCCTGGATTTCCGAGGGTTCGGCGACGACCTCGAGATAGCATTTCAGTTTCGGCTCGGTACCCGAAGGACGCACGATGACCCGCGAGTTCGACTCCGAGAGGAGCAGGATTCCATCGGTCGGCGGCAGCCCCTCATACCCTGCCGACAGGTCGTGGACCTCGGCGACCGGGGAGCCGGCAAGAGCGGCCGGAGGGTTCTCACGCAGCTTCGCCATCGCCGTGCCGATGAGAGAGACATCGTCGAGACGGAAACTCAGCGGAGCGGTGGCGAAGTATCCGTCGCGATTGCGGATGCGATCGAGCTCGGCCTCGATGCTGCTGCCCGCAGCCTTGAGCCGTGAGGCCAGCGCTGCGAACGTCACAGCCGCCGAAATCCCGTCCTTGTCGCGTACGATCATAGGGTCGACGCAGTAGCCGAGTGCTTCTTCGTAGCCGAAGACAAGCCCGAGACTGGCACGAGATATCCACTTGAAACCAGTGAGTGTGTTCACTGCGGCGAAACCGTGGCTCTTAACCGCAGCCGCGAGAGCCCGGGAGGACACGATCGAGTTCGCGAAAACGGCGCCGTCTGAACCGCTTTCTGCGAGTCGGCCGGCGAGGTCCTCACCCAACAGCAGCCCCACCTCGTCGCCGGAGAGCTGACGGTAGCCGATGGCCGCCGACTCATCGGGGATGGCCGCAGAGAACCGGTCTGCATCCGGATCGTTGGCGATGATGAGTTCGGCACCGACCTCACGGGCCAGGGCAAAGGACTCATCGAGTGCGCCGGCTTCCTCCGGGTTCGGGAAGGACACCGTCGGGAAGTCCGGATCCGGTGCCTGCTGGGAGGCCACCGGGTGGAGGTTTGTGAACCCGGTGCGGGTCAGAGCAGCCTCGGCGACTCCGGCACCGACACCATGCAGCGAGGTCAGCACGATCGAGAGATCCGACTCCGCCCGGACACCCAGATCGTCGATGCGCGACAGATAGTCCTCGACGATCGACTCGTCGAGATGTTCCCACCCGGACTCCGCACGTGACACAGACGCCACGGACTCGACTGCTGAGATCTTTTCGGCGATGAGCGCATCGGCCGGGCTGACGATCTGCGCTCCGGCACCCGCTTCGGCGTCGGCCTCGGATCCGATCGCCTGCAGCGGACGCTGTCCCAGGTAGACCTTGTAGCCGTTGTCAGCCGGTGGGTTGTGGCTGGCCGTGACCATGACTCCGGCATCGGCCCCGCGCTGCGACAGCGCGAAAGCCAGCAGCGGGGTCGGCAGCTGCTCGGGTAGCTGAATCGCGACTCCGCCGGCGGCGGTGATGACGGCGGCAGTGTCGGCGGCGAACTCCGCGGACTTGTACCGAGCATCGCACCCGATGACGACTTGGAAGCCCTCACCGACGGTGTCTGCGAGGAATGCGGCCAGTCCGGCGGCGGCACGGATGACGACGGCTCGGTTCATCCGGTTAGGGCCGGCGGCGATCTCGCCGCGCAGACCGGCCGTGCCGAAGACGAGGGGACCGGAGAACCGGTCCTCGAGATCGGCGACCGCCGCCTCGTCGCCGCTCTCGGCCTCGGCGAGGATGTGCTCCAAGGAGATGGCCGTCTGCGGATCAGGGTCGTCGGCGATCCAGGAACGGACCACCTCGGCGTCGAATCCATTCGTGAAGCGGTCGGCTACGCGGGTCATATGAGGTCCTTTGCGAATTCGCGGTGGCGGGGCGGGGGAGCGCGGAGTGGGGCTGGCCGTCTCAGAGCTTCGCGACGATGTCGGCGAGCAGACGGGAGATGCGCGGGGCGGCCGCGGCTCCGGCTTCGATGACCTCTGCATGAGAGAGCGGGGTCTCCTGGATGCCGGCGGCAAGGTTCGTCACCAGCGAAATTCCCATGAGTTCGAGCCCGGACTGACGTGCGGCGATGGCCTCCAACGTCGTCGACATTCCCACCAGATCGGCACCGAGGACCCCGGCCATGCGCACCTCAGCGGGGGTCTCGTAATGAGGTCCGCGGAACTGTGCGTACACGCCCTCGTCGAGCGTCGGGTCGATCTCCTTGGCGATGGCGCGCATCCGCGGGGAGTACAGATCGGTGAGATCGACGAAGTTCGCGCCCTCGATCGGAGAGGTGCCGGTGAGATTGATGTGATCGGAGATGAGCACCGGAGTGCCGGGCCCCCAATTGCGGTTGAGCCCGCCGCACCCGTTCGTCAGCACCAGCGAGGAACAGCCGGCAGCCGCGGCGGTGCGCACACCGTGGGCAACCGCCCGGACACCCTTGCCCTCGTAGTAGTGGGTGCGCGATCCGAGGACGAGCGCATGCTTGCCGCTGGCTTCGATGCGCACAGTGCGCAACGTCGCGCCGTGGCCCTCGACGGCGGGGGCGTGGAATCCGGGGACCTCCGCCGCGGAGATCTCGGCAACGGTCTCGCCGAGGAGGTCCGCCGCCCCACCCCAACCGGAGCCGAGGACGAGCGCGATGTCATGGGCTTCGATGCCCGCGTTCGCGTTGATGGTCGTGGCCGCGGCGTGCGCGGCGGCGGTAGGATCGCTTAAGTCAGTCATGACGCCAAGATTATCAAGTTCCCCACCGCCCAAGGAGCGAGCACATGCCGATTCGAGAGCTGACCGACGGTGACGATCTGCGCCTGAATGAGGTGTTCGCCGATGCGACCACCCCGGCCGGTCATATGGCCAGGTCCTTGTTCCGTCCGTCCTCGGATTCGCCGTTGATCCGCTCCGTCGTCGCCGAGGTGCTCCCCGACGTTCCCGTCGGAGCCGCCGCGATCGCCGAATCCCCGCTTCACCCCTACCGGGCGTGGGTCCACGTCGAGGTCGCCGCCGAGGAGCAGGGACATGGTCAGGGGCGTGAACTCTTCGACGCAGTGTGCGCGGAGACGCGGGGAACCGCACTCGAGGGCCTCGATCTGCGTGCCCGTGTGCACGCCGGCAGCCCGGGAGAGGGCTTCGCGCAGGCGCTCGGGTTCACTCCGTTGACAACGACCCGCGTGATCCGGGTCCCCGCTGGTGCTCTGCCTCCGGCCGGCGGCGGTCGGGCCGAGGACCTCGAGATCGTTGCCACCGGTTCGGTGAAGCTGACGAAGGCATTCCTCGCCTGGTACACCGCCGTCAACCGAGACGATGCCGTCGGCCCGCTGACCATCGGACAGGTGAATAACGCTTTCCTCTCCGAGGCGGCCGGAGCTCATGGTGCCGCGCTGCTGAATGGCGCTGCCGGGACCGCCGAGGCGGGTGGACTCAGCGCCTTCGCCGTGTCCTATGCGCGGGAAGCCGACGAGACCGCCGGTGTTCTGCCCTCGGCCGGTGAACCGGGTGCCGGAGATGCTGTCGGGGACGGCAGGGCCACCGTCGATCAGGTCGACGAGGAACCGCCGACCGAGCTCATCCTCGGGTCGATGTTCGAGACTCGCGACGATGCCGCAGACACCACGGGTGAGGACTTCGCCGCGGCCGTCGCCGATGCCGAACTCCTGTTGGCCAGGCTGTCGGTCGACGCCGATGTCGTCATCGAAGTCACGAGCGGAA
Source organism: Brevibacterium sediminis (assembly GCF_024895295.1). NCBI lineage: Bacteria > Bacillati > Actinomycetota > Actinomycetes > Micrococcales > Brevibacteriaceae > Brevibacterium > Brevibacterium sediminis. Next base: position 176,669 of record NZ_JAHQRN010000004.1, read on the forward strand.
TGCCCGTGATCTCCTCGCTCGCCGATCGACTGCTCGACGCCGGAACCGCCACCGAGCTCTACCGCTACGAGACTCTCTCAGGACCGCCTGCCGACGTCAACTGACTCAGGCTCGACTCCCGTTGGGCTGAAGAGGCGAACAGGGCGAGCCCGGTCCTCGGTGACGAACCAGCCCGTCCCCGGCAGCCCGTCGAGCGGGGCCTGTCGCAGCACTCCGAGCCCGGTGAGATCTTGCCTGGTATGCGCACCGAGCACGAGAAGCGGTCCGAGACTCTGTGCCTTCGCCAGAGAGGAACCATAGCCGGGAGTGAACCGTGTCGGCACAGTGAGCACATGGAAGCGTCCGTCGAGCAGATCCCAGTCGGCTGGTTCCGATTCCATGTGCACATCGTCGTGGACAGAGACCCCGCCGAGGCGGCCCAGGTACGTCGCGAATCCGGTCTTGCCGCTCTGTGGAGAACCGCGAACAGTGAGCACCGAACCGTCTCGCCGCGGATCCCACACCACTAGGTCGTCGAAAGCATCAACGCCGACCGGGATGCAGCCCGGCATGCCGCTGAAGGGTTCCTCGCCCACGCCCACAGATTGGTCAAGCCCCCGCCAGCGTGGAGCGAATCCCTTCCGGGCCTCCGGAATGCCGGGTGATCCGCCGAGGATGCTGGTGCCCGCCTCGGACATCGACGAATCGAATCGTGCCGCATCACCGGGTGCGAACTGCACATCAGCACCGTCCCCGCCGGCGGCCTGCGCGCGGGGACCGCGGATGACGGCGCGGAGATCCGGCCACGAACCGGCGAATCGCTGCCGGCTGAGCCCGACGCTCGTTCCGTCTTCGCCGGCCTCGGGCGGAAAGATGATCTGGGTGGAGAAACGAGAGCTCCTGCTCGTCATATTCCGGCACCCGGCGAGCAGGAACACGAGATCCGATTCGGCACCATGTCCGAGGAGACGTTCGGCCCGTTCGGCCCAGTAGTGGTCGAGCGAGTCGACGAACTCGGCCCAATTGCTGCAGACGATCAGGCTCTGTGGCTGTCGACTCTGCCTCGACCCGGTCGGGGAATCTGTGCTTTCACCGGCGCGCGAGAATCTGCTCGGGCCCCCACTGGCAGAGAGATGGTCGAGCACCGCCTGAATCCGCCAGCCCGAGCTCAATCCGCAGCTGATCTCGGCCCAGTCGAGGACCGCGGCGATCCTGCCGATCGCGATGATCCGTCTGGTCGGAGCGGCCGCTCGTGCCATGGCCGCAAGCACGGATTCCACGGTGTCCGGGCTGCCGCCTGTGAGGATCGTGGAACCATCCACGTCCGGGTCGAATGACCACATCTGCTGCCGCTGCTGACTGGGAACATCGATGATCCCCGTGACTGTCGGCGCGAATTCACCACCGTCCGTCACCGGTCCCGCAGAGGAAGCGGCGAGCTCACCATCAGAATGGGCCAGTGCCCCTGCCGCCCAGGCCGGCATCTCTTCAGGTCCCGGCAAGGGAGGCAGCACCACCTGTCGATGAGCCGAAGCGTCCTCGGCCCTGGCGATGTCGTGAGCCGCGGCGATGATGTTGTCGACGTGAACGCCGTGGGCGCCGCTGGCCAGGGACGGAACCGGCCCCGGAACCCAGGGACGAACGCGAGGGCGGAGGGCCGCCTCGGTGTGGGCGTCATTTCCGAAAGGAACCGCCACGCGGAATCGGGAGACGCAGATCCCGGAGTCCAGACAGGCGGCGCCGGGCTTGTCCGCGGGCAGGAACGCACCCGCCTCGGAGCCGATGACGTCGAAGGAATCGGTCTCATCGCGCACTCGCAGGCACACGCGAATGTTGATGTTCGCCTTCATCTGCCCGGTGACGACGCCCATCGGGCGCTGAGTGGCGAGAATGAGGTGGACGCCGAGGGACCGGCCGAGAGCTGTGAGGTGTTCGAGGAGGTCGGCGGCGCGAGGATGAGTGGCCATCAGCGCATGGAACTCGTCGATGACGATGACGAGTCGTGGGGGAGGATCGGCGAGATCGGCGACATCGGCACACCCGTGATCGGCCAACAGCCGCTCTCGATGGGTGATCTCGGCGCGCACGGAGACGAGAGCGCGAAAGGCGAGACCGGAGTCGAAGTCGTCGAGCACACTGTCGGTGTGAGGCAGATCCTGCAGCGGTGAGAACGTGGCTCCACCTTTGAAATCGATGAGGACGAAACACAATCGCCGAGGCGGCTGTGCCAAGGCCATCGACAGCAGCCATGTCTGCAGGAGCAGGGATTTTCCGCTGCCCGTGGTGCCGGCGACGAGAGCGTGAGGACCGTCGCAGAACAGATCGACGCCGACGTCACCGTCGGTTCCGCGCCCGATCGGCACCGGCCCCGAGGCGGGAGACCGCCACCGCGCTCTGATGGCCCCGGGCGCATCGTCACAGAGCTCACCGAGACCATGGTCGGGCCAGGTGCGGGGGCCGGTTTCGGCCGAACGGCCACAGTGCAGAGTGACGAATCGCGCGGCCGGCATGAGTGCAGCGACGAGTGCCCGTCCTGGCACCGGGCCACCGGCCGCAGTCGACGAGGTAGTGCGTGCCTGCGCGAGAGAGCCCACCGTCAGCGAGACCGCAGAGCCGGCATGCGGGGCGGTGAGCGTGAGCACGGCAGGGTGAACCGCCTCGTCGAGGGTGATCGAGACGGGATCGTCGATGCCGGCGTCTGGGCGTGACCCTGACCCGACAGTGGTCGATGCGTGGTCGGCGGAGAACCCGGTGCCTGCCAGTTCCGGCAGCAATGAGAGTTCGGGACTCAGTCGCCATCTGAATCGCCGGTCGGCCAACCAGGCGAAGGCCATGGTGCGCAGGACTGCGGGTGTTCCGCTGACGGTGACCGTGGTCGTACGTGGATCGATGCGGATCGGCATATCGGTGCAGACGATCCGACCGTCGACGTGTTCTGTTCCATGCTGCAGCCGTTCGTCGATGGTGAGGTCGCTGAAGACCGTCCCGAAGCCCAGACACAGACCAGGGGACGAGAAGATCATCTGACGCTGCGACTTCTCCAGGCGCCTCAGCCTGGCCCGCGCCTCGGCCAATGCCTCGTCGCGGTCAAGTCGACATTGTGCGCTGTCGCGGGTGAAGCGCTTCTTCTCCACCACGTAGGCAACCCACCCGGAGAGCGGGGCCGAGACGCTGAAGAGCAGGAACCACCACATTCCGGTGGCCACGGCCAGCACCACGCCGATGCCGACGGGGATGAGGAACGTCCACCACTGTGGGGGTCTGGCCGGCCGAGGATCGTCGACCGTCTTCGGGGCGATGTGGATGTCATTGCTGTGGTGCAGCGGCGGGGACCGGATCGGCGGAGCCGAACGGGCAGCCGAGGAAGAAGTGCCGACTGAAGAACCGAATGACGGGCCCGGTGCGAGCACAGTCGCACCCAGAGCTACGGCGGGCCCAGTCCCCGTGGCATCGAGTCGCAGCGGCTGAGGGGCGCGGGAGATGCTGGGGTCGATGATGGTCAGACAGTCGGGGTGGGGCAGTCGAGACAAGTGGGCCCGCCGTGGGTCGAGCGTCAGGGTGAATCCCGCATCCGGTCCTGCCAGGACGGACACGTTCGTCCGCGCGGAGTCGGCACAGTCGTCGGTGGTGCGCAGAACATTGGCCCCAACAACAGTGATGGGATTGAGTCTTTGCCAATGACCCCAGCTGATCGACTCGATTCTGTGATCGTCGAGCCGGTTGCCGGCGGCCAAGTCCTGGGAAGTCAGTTCCGCTCCGAGGGCAGACCGGAAGACCTCGAGGGCCGGTTGGGCTGATTCGGCTTCGATGCTCATGCTCGTGACGGCTCCGTTCGTCTCAATGCGGTGGATGAGTCCCAGGGTTCTCATGCCCACAGACTCACCGCGAGCGCATGGCTTGGGCAAGAGCGAGAATGCGCCCTGTGGATACGCTTTGGGCATCCACAGCCTCAGGATGCGTGAGTGGAGCCTGTGCCCACAGGAATCGGCGTCGAGGTGGAGACGGCTCGGGTTGATCAGTCGAGGCGCAGGGCACCCCGGGCATAAGCGGTGGCGTGGAGGTCGATGAGGCCGGGGACGAACGGCGAGAGCAGCGCCGGCGAGTAGCGGGCTTCGATGCGGATGCGCACCGAATGCGTTCCATCGGCGTCGGCGCTCAACCGCAGATTGCCCATGTCCTTCGGAGTCGGCACCGCGTTGAGGTACCGTCCGGCGGCGCGTTTGGCCGCCGGAGGTGAGAACACGAGACCGGGATCGTCACCGGGAGCCGGTTCGAACGAGTCCGAGGCCGCCAGCGCCGCAGAATCGGCCAGCCCCTGCAGCTCTCGGCGGGCCATGTGCAGGTCGGTCAGGGCGGCGATGAGGAAGGCCAGCAGCAAGGCGATGACGACGAAGCCGATGGCCAGCGGCGTGATCGACCCGGCATCCGAATCATGATCTGATTCGCGGCCGATCTGCGATTCGCGTCCCCGTTCACAGCGGTGCTCTCCCGCGGTCGGCATATCACTGATGTCCTGTGGCGACGACGTCGGTGTGGTTTGCGCGCAATGTGATGTGTGGAGACCGGTCGGAGCCGAAGAGGAGCGGGAACCCGGGCAGTGACACTTTCGTCTCGACTCGAGCGGTGATGAGAGAGCCGGCCTGTCCACAGGGTCCGGCACACGAGTAGGTGATGGAAGTCGGCGCATCACGCAGCCCGAAGTCCGCGAAATGCATTTTCGCGACGGCATGGGCGCGAGCCTCCGAGGGGTTCGCGTCGCGGGCGGCGATACGTGAGGCCGACATCGCCGCCGAGGTGGTCGCATAGCTGGCCGCCTGCAGCTGGGAGAGGGCGAGCATGAGGTAGATGACCGGGATGAGCAGGACGATGGAGGCGAAGATGAACTCGATGACCGCCGTTCCTTCGTCTGCGTCGTCGGTCGCGACTCCCTGGACGAACGCGGGTTCAGTCACGGTCGACGTCCTCGACGATGGATCGTCCGCGCAGGTCCCAGACCTCGGCGGGTCCCCACAGCCCGAGGACGGGCAGCGGGGTCGTCACCCTCACCTCGACGATCTCGACGGCACCGCGCTGTGACGTCGAGACTGTGACCTTCTGGGCATAGCGCTCGCCCACGGACACTCGGATGAGGTCGCGGGTGAGCTTCTGCCCGTCGCGCGGAGTCTGATCGGCCAGGCTCGCCTGCCTCGCCCCTGCGATGGCGGAGTCGATGACAGTGTTGCGGACGTGAATGACGAGACCGATCTGCAGGGCGCCGGCCAGGATGAGGGCCAGCAGCGAGGCGATGAGGGCGAACTCGGCGACGGCGGATCCCGAATCGCTGTGCTCGCCTGCCTCCGTCATCGAGGCAACCCTCCTCCGACTTCCCGGTAGTGTCTCGTCGCCACTGGTCACAGCTGGGTCACCCGGCCCCGCGGACCTTGTTCATCGCGTCTTGGAACATCGAGGTGAAGGCCTCGCCGGCCAGAGCCCACAATGCGACCACTAACCCCGCAGTCATCAGGGTGATGAGGACCCAGCCGGGAACGTCCCCGCGATCGGGACGGTCGACATCGGCGGTGAGGTTTGAGTCGATGCCGGTCTCGGCCACCTCGGTGATAGTGGTTCCACCTCGCGGAGGAGGACCCGGGATGAGCCCGAGCATGAACGGGACGAGGCGGTAGGTGAACTGGCGGAACATCGTGTCTCCTTCATCGGCGAGGTCGAGGGTTCGATCCGCGTGGTCAGTGGTGCGGGACTGGCTGTGGGTGCGGGCGTGGTCAGGGGTGCGGGCGTGGTCGGTGGTGCGGAGCGCGGTCGCTACGGGCTGAGGTCGAGGACGGTCAGGGACGGGAAGACGGCGAAGATCACGGTGACGGGAAGCACGAAGACGACAACCGGAATGAGCATCCCGATCTCTTTGCGACCGGACAGTTCCAGCAGCCGTCGTCGAGACTGTTCGCGCACGTCAGCGGCCTGGGAGCGGAGGACTTCGGCCAGCGGGGTGCCGCGGGTCATCGAGACGGCGAGGCCGTCGACGAACTGGACGATCTCGGGGATGGCGATGCGCGTGGCCATCCCATCGAGCGCTTCGACCAACGGTGTCCCGGTGCGGGTGGCGGCCAGGGCTGCGCGGAGTTCGTCGATGAGGTCGCCGGAGCAGGTGCGGCACACGCGTTCGAGAGCTTCCACGATCCCTTCACCGGCGGTGATGGACAGTGCGAGGAGCTCGGCGACGGTCGGGAATTCGGCGAGCACACGGGATTCGTGGCGGGCGATGGCTTGGCTGAGTCGCCAATCATTGAAGACGTGCCCGGCGATGCCGCCGCTGATGACGAGGACGACGGTGACGATGGGGGAGAAGCCGCGCTGCGCCGACAGTGCACCGGCCAGACCGCCGGCGACGATCATCCCGACGAGGATGCTCAGCACCTGGCTGATGCGGAAGCGTTCGATCGTGGCATTGCCGCCGAGGCGGTCGATGCGCAGCCGCAGAGTCGCATCCGTGGTGATGCGCGACGTCACCCACAGGGTCGAACCGATCAGCCAGGACTTCACCAGTCCCCAGAACCCCTCGGTGCGAGGGGTCGGCGGAGCGTAGATGTCGATCAGGGATTCCTGATCCCGCAGATAGGGTGCGATCCGCGACGACAGAGTCGGTCTGCGCAGCGGCGGGAGGGAGAGGACGAAGACACACAGGGCGAAGCCGTTGAAGAGTCCGAGGGCCAGGACCGACAGGGGCTCGCCGAGGGGACTCATGCCGCCCGCCGGTCCGCAGCGTCTTTGTCGTCGGCCGAGAATCCGCCACTCGCGCCGGGGCTGCCCGCGAAACGTCGGTGGGCGGCGCTGAGTGAGGACCCTTCGATGACTCTGGGTTCGGACGGGAGCCGACCGATGCGCTTCATCGCCTGATACGCCAGCAGAGAGACGACGAAGCCCGCCGCCAGGAGGATCAGCCCGGTCCGCGAGTTGTACGCCACGGCCGTTTCGGGTCGCGTGGAGAGGAATGCGAGCACCACCCACGGTGCGGCGACGGCCAGTCGGGCACCATTGACCGTCCATTGCTGCCGGGCGGAGAGCTCGTTGCGGGTGCGGGCATCGTCGCGGACGAACTGAGCCAAGGCTCGAAGCATGGTGCCCAGATCGCTGCCGCCGACCTGCCTGGTGACGCTGAGCGCGACGACGATGCGGTCGGCCACCGGGTCGGCGCTGACTTGCCGAAAGCGCTCCAACGCCAATGCGAACGAACCGCTGGCCCGATATTCCTCGGCGAAGACTTCGAACAGCGGTCGCAGCGGTTCGGGCCCGCGATGAGCCAGAGAGCTCAGTGCTTCAGGCAGGGACAGACCCGCACGGACACCGGAATTGAGATGGTCGAGAGTCTCTGGCCACAGCTCCCGCCGCATCACCTGTCGGCTCCGCGCCCGATGCTGCAGCGCCCGATGCGGCAGCCAGGAGGCGAACAGACCGAAGCACAGCGCGATCGCCCACGATCCGGTGAGCACTGTCGCGACGACCGCAACGACACAGAACGCTGCGACGGAGATGAGCAGCAGGTGGGCCGGCCGCAGCCTGGGGAATCCGGCCCCGGTGAGCATGTCATCGAGCTCGCGCACCCACCGCGACTGAGTCCTCTTGTTCTGTGGTCGCCGCCACAGTGACATCCAGATGAGGAACAGTCCTGCCCCGAGGCAGGCACCGATGAGCAGAGCGGACTGGGAATAGCTCACGCTGCCTCCAGAATGGCGTGAAGATCGCGGCCGATGGCCGCAAATCGCTCGCCGAGGTGGCCGAACCCCTGGCCGCGAACGAGCTGTCCTCGTGGCGAATGGAAGATCGTGTCGAGTTCGACGACGTCGCCTTCGACTCCGCCTGGCACCGCGCAGATCTCATCGATTCGACGCACTCCGGACGGATCCCTGCGCAGGTGGACGACGACATCGAGGCTGACTGCGACGGTGGGCACGACGAACGCCGAGGAGATGTTCGCCCCGGCCAAAAGAGGCAGAGTGCAGATCTTCGTGATCGCCGCCCGAGCAGAGTTCGCGTGGATTGTGCCCATCCCGGGCAACCCGGAATTCAGCGCGACCAGGAGGTCCAGGCTTTCGGCTTCTCGGACCTCGCCGACGATGATGCGCGTCGGTCGCATGCGCAGCGCCTCTTTGACCAGGGCGCGGAGGGTGACTTCGCCGGTTCCTTCCAGTGACGGCTGGCGGCACTGCATGGGAACCCAGTCGCGGCTGGGCAGATTGAGTTCGAAGACCTCTTCGCAGGAGATCGTGCGTTCGCGGGCCGGTATCGAGCCGGCCAAGGCGTTGAGCATAGTGGTTTTGCCGGCCTGAGTAGCCCCGGAGACGAGGATATTGGCACCGCACGTCACGGCCGCGTCGAGGAACTCGGCGGCCCCAGGAGTCAGTGAGCCGTGAGCGACGAGATTGGCGAGGTTGCGCGGCCGGGCGATGAACTTGCGGATATTCACGGCCGGGTGGGTGCGAGTGATATCGGGCAGCACGACATGCAGCCGGGACCCGTCGGGCAGAATGGCGTCGACAAACGGCTGGGAGAGATCGACGCGACGGCCCGAGGTGCGCAGCATCCGCTCGATGAGGTCATCGAGTTCGCCCGAACTCAGCTTCGTCGTCGTCAGCTGGTGGATTCCGTCGACGGCGATGAAGACCTCGCTCGGGGAGTTGACCCAGATCTCTTCGACGTGCGGATCATCGAAATAATCCTGCAGGGCACCGAAACGCGAGAGCTGATTATCGATGTGCCGAAACGTCGCCTCTTTGTCTTCGAGCACCGGGAGATCGGCGACGAGGCTGCGTTCGTCGTATTCGGCGATGACGGTGCGAATGAGCTCGCGAGAGCGCTGAATATCGGCGCGGGGATCCACATCGAGATCTCTGATCCGCTTGTGAACCTCGCTGGTGATGACTTCGGTGGCTTCCACTCTGAACCCTTGCCCGATCATTCAATTGACAGCGTGATTTGCTGTTTAACCTATCTGTAGTCGAATGAAGAATCTAGTGAATTCCGAAATCTGTGGATAACTGGGAATGAGTTCTGCAAATGCTCACGGTGTAGTTTCACGATTGTCATTGCGGGGCGTTTTCGTCTTGCGCAAGGGTGGGTTTCGGTCTATATTTTCCTCACCAGTCTTCGTATGAAGCGACGTGAGCCGCGCCGCCGGCGGGATGAATCAGATCTCCCGCCGGCGGCGCTTTTTGGGGCCGGGGCGACTGATCGGGGCTTGCCTCGACCGATCAGCCCTCGATATCTCAACGGTCGACCGCCTCGGCGCCGTTTCATGCTCGGGGGAGGGCATGCACTAGAATCGGATCATTATGGCCTCCACTGATTACTCTTCTGAAATCGCCAACCTCCGCCAGACGTACAAAGCGATTCTCGACGTGTCCGATCTGGACAACCTGCGCGACGAGGTTGCCGAACTCACGGAGCAGGCGTCGTCGCCGACGTTCTGGGACGACCCTGATTCGGCGCAGAAGACCTCGGCCAAGCTCTCGCACAAGCAGGGCGCCCTGGAGAAGCTCGAGAAGTTCGGTGAGCGGATCGACGACGCTGAACTGCTCGTCGAGATGTCCCAGGATGAAGGCGACTCGGACTCGCTCGAAGAAGCCGACCGCGACATCAGAAAGCTGCGCGATCAGCTGGCCGAACTCGAGATCTCGACCCTGCTCAGCCACGAATACGACGAGCGCTCCGCCGTCGTGACCGTGCGGTCGGGTGCCGGCGGCGACGACGCGACCGACTGGGCGCAGATGCTCACCCGCATGTACGTCCGGTGGGCGGAGAACCGCGGATACAAGGTCCAGGAGCTCGACACCTCCTATGCCGAAGGTGCGGGCATCAAGTCCGCGACCATCCAGATCGACGCGCCCTACGCCTACGGCACGTTGTCGGTCGAGGCCGGCACCCACCGTCTCGTGCGCATCAGCCCCTTCGACAACCAGGGCCGCCGCCAGACCTCCTTCGCGGCCGTCGAGGTGGTCCCGCTCATCGAATCGACCGACCATGTCGAGATCGACGAGAACGATCTGCGCATCGACGTCTACCGGTCCTCGGGCCCCGGTGGGCAGTCGGTGAACACGACTGACTCGGCCGTGCGCATCACCCACATCCCCACCGGTGTGGTCGTGAGCATGCAGAACGAGAAGTCCCAGATCCAGAACCGTGAGGCCGCGATGCGTGTCCTCCAGTCGCGACTGCTCGACCTCAAGCGCCAGGAAGAGGCCGCGCAGAAGAAGGAGCTGGCCGGCGATATCAAGGCCAGCTGGGGTGATCAGATGCGCTCCTACGTCACCCATCCGTACCAGATGGTCAAGGACCTGCGCACCGGCTACGAGGTCAACAACCCCTCGGCCGTCTTCGACGGTGACCTCGACGGACTCATCGAGGCCGGCATTCGCTGGCGCAAGGAACAGGAGATGGCCGAAGAGGCCGAGGCCTGATCCTGATTCTTCGGGCAACGGTACCGAACCGTCTCACTCGGTCGATGGCCGACTGAGGGTCGGCCGCCTCGGCAAGGCTTCGACCATCACCGAGGCGACTGTGAACTTCATCAGATCGCAACACACGCCCGGCCGCCTCCGCGAACATCACGGAACTGTTACGTACAGTGGAATCGGCCGAGCCACCCGCAACATGATTGAAGACCGACTTGATCAGATTCGACTCCGTTTCGAAGTCCTACGACACGCGTTCCCGCAAAGCACTCGATGACATCTCCTTCGAGGCTGACCGCGGGGAATTCGTGTTCCTCGTCGGGGCGTCCGGCTCGGGAAAGTCCACGGTCATCCGACTCATCCTGCGTGAAGAGGTCCCCAGCTCCGGTCGCATCCACATTGCCGGAAAATCCGTGGTGAAGATGCCCAGCTGGAAGGTGCCCTACCTGCGGCGGGGGATCGGAACCGTGTTCCAGGACTTCCGCCTGCTGCCGAACAAGACCGTGTTCGCCAATGTCGCCTTCGCCCTTCAGGTGATCGGAAAGTCCCGCGCGGCCATGTCGACCCTCGTCCCCGACGTCCTTGAGACCGTGGGCCTGGCCGGCAAGGAGAAGCGGTACCCCAGTGAGCTCTCCGGCGGCGAGCAGCAGCGTGTGGCCATCGCCCGCGCCGTGGTCAACAAACCCGGAATCCTGCTCGCCGACGAGCCGACGGGCAACCTCGACCCGGCGACGAGCGCTGACATCATGAACGTTCTCGAGAAGATCAACCGCAACGGCACCACGGTGCTCATGGCCACCCACGACGGAGAGATCGTCAACCGGATGCGCCGGAGAGTCATCGAACTGCGCGAAGGCGAAATCGTCCGCGACGTCGAAGAAGGCACCTACGGAGTCGCCTCATGAGGGCCGGTTTCATCCTCTCCGAAGTCTGGTCGGGTCTGCGCCGGAACTTCTCCATGGTCATCTCCGTCGTGCTCGTGACCTTCGTGTCCCTGCTCTTCGTCGGTGCCGCGATCCTGCTGCAGATGCAGGTCGGGCAGATGAAGGACTTCTGGTACGACCGCGTGCAGGTCTCCGTATTCCTGTGCCCACCGGATTCTGAGGCGACGAACTGCGTCGACGGTGAAGTCACGGGCGACCAGAAGGATCAGATCCGGGCCGAACTCGAAAGCTCCGATCTGGCCCCCTATGTCGACAAGGTCTATTTCGAGGACAAGACCGAGGCCTACGAGCACTTCCAGGAGCAGTTCAAGGGCACCAGCCTCGAAGGCACAGTGCCCAAGGACGAGATGAACGAGTCCTTCCGGGTCAAACTCAAGGACGCCGAGAAATACGACATCATCAAGGAGACGTTCTCGTCGACTCCCGGGGTGGAAGAGGTCGTCGACCAGAACCAGCTGCTCGACCGCCTGTTCGGGGTGCTGAACATCGCGACCATCGTGGCGATCGCGATCGCCGGCATCATGCTGCTGTGCGCGATGCTGCTCATCGCCACCACCATTCGACTCTCCGCGTTCTCGAGACGCCGGGAGACCGGCATCATGAGGCTCGTCGGCGCGTCGAATACCTTCATCCAGATGCCGTTCCTGCTCGAGGGCGTCATCGCCTCGGCCATCGGTGCGACGCTGTCCGCCGGTGCTCTGGGACTGCTCGTCCACTTCGGAGTCAGCGGTTGGCTGCAGTCGCAGGCCACGGGATTCAGCCTCATCTCCGGATGGGACGTCCTCCTCATCACCCCCGTACTCATCATCATCGGCGTGCTCATGGCCGGAGCATCGTCGCTGATCACGCTGAACAAGTACACGAAGGTCTGAGATGAGACGCAGACTCGGACTCGTCCTCACGGCAGCTGCGCTGGCAGTGGTCATGCCGGTCACCTCGGTGGTGGCCGATCCTCGCGACGACAAGAGCGAGGTCGACGAACGCGTCAAGGAACTCCAGCAGGAGTTCGAAGGTCTCGATGAGGACCTCGCCCGCGTCATCGCCGAACGCGATGCGGCGCAGGAGAAGCTGCCGGACGCCGAAGCCGAATCGAAGGCCGCCGACGATGCGCTGGCTGAGGCGATCGAGAAGGATGAGGACATGGCCGCGCGCCTGACCTCGGCGGAGAACGCGCAGAAGGATCTCAAGGACACGATCAAGTCCGGCACGGAGGAGATCGACAAGCACAAGACCTCGGCGGCGCGCATCGGACGACAGGCCTACCAGAACTCGGGCATCACGTCCGATCTGGCGATGCTGCTGCAGATGGCCGAGGGCACGAGCGCCGACGGCGGCATCGGCCGCGTCGACTCGGCGGTGCGATCCCAGCAGCGCACGATCGACAAACTCTCCGAACAGCGGGCGCTGAACAAGAACAACGAAGAGCGGCTCTCGGGCGTGACGGAGAAGATCTCCGACCTCAAGGACGAAGCCGCCGAGGCGGTGCTGGCCAAAGAGGCCGCGCAGGTCGATGCGAAGAAGAAGGCCGACAGCCTCAACGACCTCATCTCCGCGAAGGACGATGCGGAGAAGACGATCTCCGACAACAAGGACAAGACCGAGAAGCAGCTGGCCGATGAGAAGGCCGAGCAGGACCGGTTGGCCGAGAAGGTCCGGGAATGGGAGAAAGAGCAGGAGAAGAAGGGCAAGTTCGTCTTCGGCGACGGAGTCCTGGCCAACCCGGCCAAGGGATACCCGACGACGTCTCCGTTCGGATACCGGGTCCACCCGATCACCGGTGCACGGAAGCTGCACACCGGAATGGACTTCGGCGTTCCCTGCGGAACCCCGATCCGCTCGGCCGGCGACGGAATCGTCGTCACCTCCGGCTGGACCGGCGGTTACGGCAACCGCGTCGTCATCTCCCACGGCAAGATCAAGGGCAAATCGATCGCGTCGACGTACAACCACAACACGAAGCTCAAGGTCCATGACGGGCAGAGGGTCAAGAAGGGCGATATCATCTCGTACTCCGGTACGACGGGAGCGTCGACCGGCTGCCACCTGCACTTCGAGATCATGGAGAACGGCGGCTACGTCGATCCCAAACCCTTCATCTTCTAATTGCTACCTGACGGCGGCCCAGCCACCTCGCGCGAGGTGGCTGGGCCGCCGTCAGGTAGTTCTGGGAGGGGACGGGCGTGCGGAAGGGCGGCGATGGGATAGAATTGATGGCTGTGCCCGCAAACGCGTGCACAGGTGATCGGGAGCAGAGAGGAGGCCGGTCATGCCGAAGGACACAGGCAAGAAAGTCATTGCGAGGAACCGCAAGGCGCGCCACGACTACCACATCGAAGACACGTGGGAGGCCGGACTCGTACTCACCGGCACCGAGGTGAAATCGCTGCGCGAAGGCCGAGCATCGCTCACCGACGGCTTCGCCCTCATCTTCCAGAACGAGGCCTGGCTGGAGAACGTCTACATTCCCGAATACCTACAGGGGACGTGGACGAATCACTCGGCCCGCCGCCGTCGTAAGCTGCTGCTCCATCGCGAGGAGATCCTCAAGATCTCGCAGAAAGTCAAGGAATCCGGCCGGACCCTGGTCCCGCTGGAGCTGTACTTCGACGGCTCACGCGTCAAGGTCGAGATCGCCCTGGCCCGCGGCAAGCGCGAATGGGATAAGCGACAGGCACTGCGCGAGGCGCAGGACAAACGCGAAGCCGAACGCGCCATGAAGTCCAAGCAGTACCTGTAAGGGCCTGCCGACGGTGGGTTCGATTCCCGCCATCTCCACCGTCTCTCGGCTCCGTCGCCGAGGCGGTCCGAGCGCATCCGAGCGCGTCCGGTCACGTATTCGCGGAGTTCAGGGAATGCAATTGGCTCGGTCTGCGTTGTACGAGTATGCTGGAGTATCTGATCGGCGCCAGCAGCCGCCTCGGCGGATGAAACAGCTGATCAGGTTTGGTAACAGAATATGGGGATGATCGGTTTCGACGTTGGACACTGCGTCGGGAGAAGCGGGCCGAGAATGCAGAGTCATCTCGTTAATGTCCTCTGCAAAACAATAGGTGCTAAGTCTAACAACCGCACCGATTTCGCCCTCGCTGCCTGATAGAGCGCGAGCTGCGAATCCGTCAGCCTAGAGTTGCCTCTGCTCTAGATCCTGGCGTCGCTTAAGAGGCCACTGCTTCAGGCACATGTTGGGGGTGCCTGAGGGACTTTCACTCAACTCCGTTCGTTGGCTTACGTGTTCGTGCGATAGCCAGAACCTAAGACACTAATTCACGAACTGCGCCCGGAGAAGTCCTGACAATCTGCCGACGGACGCGGGTTCGATTCCCGCCATCTCCACGTGTCCAAGCCCCGGATTCCGCAAGGATCCGGGGCTTTTCGCTGTCCGGATATCCCCAGACCTGCAGTTTCATCACATCGACACCGGTGAACACCATCGCCGAGGCGGCCGGACAGGGCCGTTCCCATCTGGCCTTTGGAGAGCGGCTGGGTTCAGCCCCGATGAGATACGGTGGACCCGAGTTCAGAGAGGGGACCGGCAACGATGTTCTATCCGCCGCTGATCGGCTATCTGCTCCTCGCCGTTGTCTGCGTCGTTCTCGTGTTGGTCATCCGCGGCGACCGTCTGCCCCGCAATCGTGCAATCGGAATCCGGTCGGCGCTGACGCTGCGGTCCGAGGCTTCTTGGAAAGCTGGCCACCGTGCGGCGATTCCCGTGCTCATCATCATCAGCATCATCGCCGTCGGGTTCTCGATTGCACTGTTGAGCGTTGAGAAATTCGCCTGGCCGAAGGCAGTCGGAGCCGTTCTCGCAGTCTCGGGGTGGCTGCTCATCCTCGGCCTCTTTGTCAGAGTCTGGACGACGGCCAACCGCGCGGCGCGATCCGCGGACGACTGATCTGCCACGGCGACGACCTCCGACGGAGACGACCGCCATACCGTTGTCTGGGCACTCTCTTCGCGACGCCCTTGCGAGACCCGGGAGTTCCGACCACTCGGCCGATCACGATCAGCCATTCGGCCGAGGCTCGGCCTCCCCGAAACAGGAAGGATCGAGGGTGTCAGACAGCAGCCACGCGCCGGCTGTGAAACCCCGGCCCAGCACAGTGACTGCTCACTCCGATCCGATAAGGACGCTCCACACTCATGAAGAAGGCACTCATCGCCCTCGGCACCATCGTCATCATCCTCATCGCCCTCATCGGCGGACTCATTGTGGCTGAGAACCGTGCGAAAGTCGCACTCGAAGCCGACGTCGCCGACTACCTGGACGGCTGCGCGATCACACCCGACACGATCGACGTCCACGGTCGCCCCTACCTCCTCTACGCTGCACAGCACACCGCAGACCTCAGCTACGTCGATCTCGACCCAGCGAAGGGAACGAACAAGGATCAGGTCCTCGTCCACCGCCTCGTCGACGGCCACGCCGACCGGCTCACCCGCTTCATCACCTTCGACTACCCGTCAGGCCAGGTCCGGCCGGTGAAGAATCCCGATGACTCCTACACCGAGGTGGCCACCATCGACGGCAAGAGGGTGACCTTCTCCGCCCGGGCGGAAGGCAACCGGCTCGATGTTCTCGCCGACGAGCGTTTCCTCACCGACCGCGCCCTGCCGCAGGCGGCCGAAGTGCGGAACGTGTCCGCGGGAGACGATGGCGTGGTTGTCGAGGTCGAATACGCTGACACCGACTGCCGCTGATACGGTCAGCGCAGCGCACGACAATGCCGAACCCGAGAAACCAGAACCTGGCATCCGGCGTTGACTAGACTGTGAGCAAATGAGACGACTCCTCACCTGGCTGTGGCTGATCCCGGTCCCGCTGACCTTCGCCCTGGAACTGTTCATCGGCAGCGGCTGGTCACTGATCCTCGGCAACGTCATCGCCGTGGCCGTCGGCCTGCCCATCCTCATTCGAGCCCAGTTGCGTCCGGGACGGTCTGCACGGCTGGAGTGGGCCGTCCTCGGACTGCTCGGCGGCCTCGCCCTGGCCGCCGTCGCCGCCACACTGAGTCTGACGACTCTGTGGCTGAGCCTGACGGTGCTGGCGATGCTCACGCGCGCATCCTCGGGCCGGATGAGCATCGCCTCCATTGTCGTTCTCGCAGTCGCGAACATCGTCTGTCCCCTGGTCATGGCCGACGGTGCGACCTTCGCACTCATGGTGTTCGCCCTGGTCATCGCCGCGATCGCGATCGGTCTGATGCTGCGATCGAATGACCGCACCCTGATCGAACGACAGGCCACCGCCACCGAGGCGGAACGACGTCGCATCGCCACCGAACTCCACGACCTCATCGCCCACGAGGTGACCGGAATCGTCGTGCTCGCCCAAGCCGCCGGGCGCAGTGACAGCCCGGACCTGAGAACAACGGCCCTGGCGAAGATCGAAGATTCGGGGACCCGCGCGCTCGAGGAGATCCGCCGCCTCGTCTCCGACGCCCGCAGCGACACGCGAACCGATGCCTCACCCGTCACCGCTGCGGGAACGGTGTCCGATCCTGGCGCGGAGACCGCTTCCCGCACCCCGATCGCTTCGGGTCCGCAGGCTCTGCGTGACCGGGTCGCGGCGTTCGGCAAGTCTGCGACGATCACAATCGACACCCCCACCGAGGTGGCCGCCCCGGTCTGGCCCGTCCTCGACCGTGTCCTCGTCGAATCCCTGACGAACGTGCGCCGTCACGCCGGCGCCGATGTTCCGGTGACGGTCACCGTCATGACCGAGCCCGCCACCCCGACTGACTCAGCCGAAAACCTCGCCGGGCCCGACGCTCTCGGCACCCTGACCATGACCGTGACCAACGGACCCGGTTCCGGTGGGGTCGGTGCCGGTAGCGGCACGGGACTGAACAGTCTGCGCGTGAGGGTGAGCCACCTCGGCGGGAGGATCGAGGCGGGACCCGAACCCGGGGGAGGGTGGAGCGTGGTCGCGCGATTGCCGCTCAATCCAGTGAACGACCACCGAACAGGGGAGAGCCGATGATCACCGTCGCTGTCGTCGACGATCAGGAGATGGTGCGGATGGGATTCTCACTCATCCTTGACGCCGAAGCCGATATCCGCGTCACCGGGCAAGCCGCCGACGGCGTCGACGCGATCGCTCTTGTCAAACGCGAACAGCCCGATGTGGTGCTGCTCGATATTCGCATGCCGCGCCTCGACGGTTTGGCTGCGCTTCCGCGACTGACTCCGTATTCGCAGGTCATCATGGTCACCACCTTCGATGATGATGACTATGTCGATGCGGCTCTCGCCGGGGGAGCCAGCGGATTCCTGCTCAAGGACGCCGGAGCCGACCTCCTGCTCGCCGGAGTCCGAGCGGCGGCGAACGGCGATGCGCTCATCTCCCCCTCGCTCACTCTCGACCTGCTCCGACGGCGCACCGCCGCACCCCGGTCGGAGACCGCGCGCATCGACAGCCTCAGCGATCGGGAGACCGAGATCGCAAAGCTCGTCGCCGTGGGACGGACGAACCAGGAGATCTGCGCCGAGCTCTTCATCTCACTCGGCACCGTGAAGACCCACCTGGGCAGCATCCAGGCCAGACTCGATGCCCGTAACCGCGTCGAGATCGCCGCCCGGATGTGGGAATCCGGGGCCATGAACTCCAACGGCTGAGGAACGCGGACTCTTCTCCCACGCTGCAGTCGCCTCACCGGCCCCAACCGCCCCAACCGCACCCACCCCGCCAGTCACGTCGGGATCAGCCGAATGGCCGACCCCGTTCGTCGATTCTCGGTCGCACGGCCGATGCGCCAGGTCATCGATCCGGGAAGGATAGAAGCCATGACACGACCTCAATCCGACACCACACGCCCTGCCGACAACGTGAGCCCTGCTGAGACGGCGAGGCTCGCCGACACCGCGCGGCCCGCAGATATCCGATCTCGACCCCGCATCGCCGCACTCGACGTCATCCGCGGGTTCGCCCTGTGCGGGATCCTGCTGGTCAACCTGCCGCCGATCTTCGGCCTCGGCGTCGAGGGTGGGGGCCTCGACTTCTACCGTTTCTACGAAGACTTCGTGCAGAACCGCTTCTTCCCGATCTTCTCGTTCCTCTTCGGAATCGGGTTCGGACTCATGTGGCTGTCCGCCCGGGATCGCAGCCACCGACCGCGTCTGGCTCTGCTGCGCCGGTTCGCCTTCCTCGGCATCCTCGGTGGGCTCCATCAGCTCCTCGAACCCGGCGAGGCGCTGCTTCCATATGCGCTCGCCGGGATCGTCTTTCTGCTGCCGGCCACGTGGATCGCCGACCGGTGGCGGAACGTCGTCACCGCGATCCTCGGCGTCGTTCTGCTCATCGCCGGAGTGGCCACCGGAGGCGGAATGGCCGTCATCCCCGGACTCTTCCTGCTCGGCTTCGCCATCGGCGGCAGCGATTTCCTCCGATCCGTCCTCAACCGCCCGGGACGAGTCGCGATCGCCGGTGGTTTCGCACTGATCGTGACGGTCGTCGGCTTCTCCGTGACGGACTATACGACCCGTCACGTTGACCAGTGGATCAATGCCGGCCTGGGCCTGTGTATGGCCCTGACCTATATCGTCGCCATCCTGCTGCTCCTGCGCACCCCCGCCGAGGCGGTCCTGA
The DNA here is from genome assembly GCF_024895295.1 of Brevibacterium sediminis. NCBI lineage: Bacteria > Bacillati > Actinomycetota > Actinomycetes > Micrococcales > Brevibacteriaceae > Brevibacterium > Brevibacterium sediminis. The sequence goes on from NZ_JAHQRN010000004.1 coordinate 195,619, forward strand.
AGTCCGTATTCGCACCGCTGGGTCGCATGGCGCTGAGCAATTACGTCGGCGCCACTGTCATCCTCGTGATCGTGCGGCTGACAGCGCCCGATCTCGCCCGGTTCGACGACCGCGGCGGATACATCGCCGGACTCGTCATCTGCGCCGCGATCATCATCGTTCAGGTCGTCGTCTCAACTCTGTGGCTGAGCCGTTTCGGACAGGGCCCGCTGGAGAAGCTGTGGCGCCTCGTCACCTGGGGCCGGTCGGCACAGCAAGACCAGTGTCTGAACCAGGGCCGCCACCAGCTGCGCAACCGGCCGGGCGCCTTCACGAGTTCACCCGGATGACCTCTTCTTGGTACGGTGCGATGACCTCGTCGGAGATCCGCAGGTCGAGGAGCAGGAAAGGCCGTTCGTCTACTGGGCGGGACTTCCACTCCTCAACCACGGCGAGATCGCTCAGGGTGCGGACGGCGACCCCGTGCCCACCAGCTGCTGTGGCGAGGGCCGCGAAATCGATCTCGTCGATGAGCATGGGCGACTTCTCCAACCCCTTGAGCCCGTACAGGTTGACCTCGGCACCGTAGGCCGCGTCATTGAAGACCACGGCCAGACCGCGACCGCCGGCCACCCGGATCGCGGTGTCGAGGTCGGACAGTGCCATGGCTCCGCCGCCGTCACCGGTGGTGAGCACGATCGTCGAGTCCGGGTTCGCGCGGGCGGCCCCGGCGACGCTGTGCCAACCGAGTCCGATCGATTGGAAGGCGGTGCCGACCATCGCCAGCCGGTCGGGTGCACTGGGCTCCCAGAACATGTTCGCCCAGGCGATGAAATGTCCGCCGTCGGAGACGACGACCCGATCCTCGGGCAGAACCTCGCCGAGGCGGTTCGCCGCCGCACGCGGATCGAGCCGACCATCGTCGGCGAGCTCCGACCCGACGACGTAGGCACGGTCGGCAGCGGTGTCGACGGAATCGTGCCAGCGTGCGTCGGCACTGTCCGAACCCCCAGCACTGCCTGCGCCGGTCGCCGCCAGGCGCGCGATGAGTTCGGCGGCGGCGAGTTTCGCATCGGCTCGGATGAAGCCGCCGACTCGAGCATTCGTGGCACGGTCGTCGGTGTCGATCTGCCATACCGTCGTCGAGGGATGGAAGAGGTCTCCGAAACGCATGGTGAACTGATTGAGCGAGGCTCCGAAGACCACGGCCACATCGGCCTCGCGGACGCGCTCCATCGCTGCCGGGGCACCGAATCCGCCGGCGACTCCCAAATCGTGTTCGGCAGCCGGGAAGATGTTGCGTCCCAGCGCAGTCGTCACGGTGAGTGCTCCCGTGATGTCCACGAGTTCACCGAGTTCGGACTCGGCTCCGGCCAACCAGGCACCGCGGCCGGCGAGCAGCAGAGGTCGTTTCGCTCCAGACAGATCGGCGGCAAGGCGATCAAGAGCCGCATGTGCGAATTCGCCGGTCGGTGCCATCGGCGAGGGACGACTGGGGCCGGGCACAGCCGGGATCTCACCGAGGTCCAGAGTCGCGACATCGTAGGGGATGGCCAGGACGACGGGCACTCGGTAGGTCAGCGCATGCTCGATGGCGGTCACGGTGGCTGCGGCGGCATCGACCCGACCGACGGTGTAGGTGCGCACACCCACGGCGGAGGCCATGGCGATCTGGTCGACGTCCCATGGTCGGGGACCGGATGTGGGCTCATCCCCGACGACGAGGACGAGGGGAACCCGGGCTTGTGCCGCCTCGGCGAGGGCGGTGAGCGTATTCGTGAACCCCGCACCATACGTGGTGGTGGCCGCGGCGATCCGCACGGAGGTGCGGAAGTGGGCGTCGGCGGCGACGACGGCTCCGGCTTCGTGGCGGACGGCGGTGTAGGTTGCCGAGGTGTTACGCAGCAGGGCGTCGAGGAAGTAGGCATTGCCGTTGCCCATGAGGCCGAAGACCTCGTCGATGTGGGCGGCAAGGGTGTGCGCGACGTGCGCGGAGGTATGAGCCATGGCTGGCCTTTCGCGAATGAGATATGGAAATGAGGGATCCATATATGTCTCACACGCGCGGTTTGCGGCTTCGTGCTCCTTTTTCGAGCACCGGCTGATGTGCCGCTCGCCCTGGGCACCCATTTCCGGGGGCTGCCGTGGGCGGCTCAGCCTGACTCTTCGAATATAGGTGACTCTGGTCTGAGACACCAAGTCGAGCGAGGTCCTAGAACTACCTGACGGCGGCTCAGCAACCTCGCGCGAGGTTGCTGAGCCGCCGTCAGGTAGCAATTAGCGGGTGATGCGTTCCTTCCAGGCGGCCATGACCTCGGGCGAGGTCGGCTTCGACGCGAAGGACCCGACGAGGTAGCCGACCAGCGAGGCGATGAGGCCCAGGTAGATGGCCTCGTTGGCGTAGATGCCCGCCACGATCATGACGACCACGGTGGTCACGGCGCCGAGGATCATGCCGGCCATGACGCCGACGATCGTTCCGCGCTTGAACACGAGACCGCCGAGGATCGGGATGAACAGACCGGCCACCAGCAGGTTGTAGGCCACGGTGAGCGCCTCGACGACGCTGGGCATGATCATCGCGAGCACCAGCGTGACGACGCCGAGCACGATGAGGTAGATGCGCGAGTCGCGGATCTCATCTCCGGTCTCGCGCACCAGCGATCGCACGAGCGTCGACTTCGCACCCGAGCCGGATTCCGAGCCGGAAATGCCGGACGCACTCGCCGAGGCGTCCGATCCAGCCGTCGCCGCATCCTTCGCACCGGCTCCCGCACCGACGCCGTCGCCGCGTTCAGGAACGATGTCCTTGCGGGCGAGGATCGGTTCGACGATGTCCTGACGGCAGACGGTCGAGGCGGCCATGAGCGAGCCCGAGGCCGTCGACATCATCGCGGCCAGGGCCGCAGCGAGCACGATTCCGGCGAGCACCGGAGACATCGAGGCATCGACGACGGCGACGAACACATCGTCCTGGACTTCGATGCCGGGCACGATCTTCGTCGCGGCCATGCCGATGAGCGCACCGGCGACAGCGTAGAGCAGGCAGTAGACGCCGGCGGAGAAGCCGCCCCACCTGGCCACACCCGGGCTGCGGGCGGTGAACACGCGCTGCCAGATGTCCTGGCCGATGAGCAGTCCGAGGGTGTAGATGAGGATGTAGCCGAGGATTGCCTCCCAGCCGATGCCCACCGGTGAGGTGTGCGATTCGGGCAGCGAGGAGAACAGCTCGGAGATGCCTCCGGACTTCGAAAGCACGATGGGCAGCATGATGAGGAAGATGCCGATCGTCTGGATGAAGAACTGCACGAAGTCCGTCAGCGTGATCGACCACATGCCGCCGAGCATCGAATAGAGGATGACGATGCCGCCGCCGATGAGCACCGACCACACCTTGTTGAGATCGAACAGGGCATGGAAGACCGTGGCGTAGGCGACCGTCGACGTCGTCGAGATCATCAGACCGTAGGCGGTCATGATCGCTCCGGAGACGAAACGGGAGCCCTTGCCGTAGCGGAGTTCGAGCATCTGCGAGACCGTGTAGATCTCGAGCTTCTGAATCTTCGGAGCGAAGAACAGCGAGAGCGCGATGATGCCCAAGCCGATCGCGAACACGAGCCACATTCCCGACAGCCCGGCCGTGTAGCCGAGGCCGACTCCGCCGATCGTCGACGCGCCGCCGAGGACGACGGCCGACATCGTGCCGGTGTACAGCAGTCCGCCGAGACGGCGCCCTGCGACCAGGAAGTCCTCCTGGTTATGGGCCTTGAACCGGCCCCAGACTCCGAATCCCACCATGGCGGCGAGATAGATGATGACTACCAAAGAGTCCACAGCGACCCTTTCTGTTGGATCGGCTCAGTGACCGACGGTGATGTGAATGGCGGTGGGAACGGTGCGATCGAGCGCTTCGGCGATGGCTTGCGGCAGAGCGGAATCGATGTCCGCTTCGGCGATCGTCACCCCGGCCCCGCCCATGGACTCACCGAGTTTCGCGAAGTCCGGACGGGCGAGTCTGACAGCGAAGGGTTCGATGTTGCGCTCGACCATCTGACCTTCGATCTCCGCATATCCGCCGTTGTCGACGATGACGAAGGGAATGCCCAGCCCCAGCTCGGCCGCGGTCATGAGCTCCTGGATGGAGAACATGGCCGCACCATCGCCGAGGATGCACACGACCGGTCGCGCAGGGTCGGCGACCTTCGCTCCGAGGGCGGCGGGAATGCCGTAGCCCAAAGTGGCGAATCCCGGCATGTAGAGCAGCTGATCGGGTGTGCTCGCCGTCAGCGCGTGCACCGTGCCGTCGTAGGTGACCTGCGAGGAGTCACCGGAGATGACGACGGTCGACCCTGCACCTTCTTCGACGAGCCGGGTGACTCGGGCGCCGATCGCCTCGAAGTCGAAATCGGTGGCCCAGGTCTCTCGGATCCGGGCGACCCGATCGGCCCCGGATTCCTTCGCCGAGGCGGCCGATCCGTGTCGTTCGGACGATTCCGTTCCGTCATCTTTCGCCGAGGCGGCGCTGGCCGAGGCGGCGCTGTCGTTTCCGATTCCGAGCGCGTTCATGAGCGCGGTGAGGAACTCGGAAGTGTCCGCGCATGCGAGGACATCCCCGGGCAGGTTCTTGTTCAGCTGGTCGGGGTCGATATCGCAGCGGATGACGGTCTGCTCGGCAGACTCATCACGCACACCGATGCTCGTCTGTGCTCCGATGACCCCGCCCCACAGGTCGGAGTCGGCCAATTCGGAGCCGAGCACGATGAGCACATCGGCCGCCGCGGATTCGGCCTGCACGCTGGGGAAGCGCACATTCGAACCCAACGACAGAGGGTGCGTTTCGGACACGATGCCCTTGCCGTTGGCCGTCGTCGCCAGGGGAGCGTCGAGGGCCTCGATGAGACGGGCCACCTCGGCGTGGGCGCCCCTGGCACCGCCGCCGGCGATGATCAGCGGACGCTTCGCCGCACGGATCGCCTCGGCGGCGCGGGCCACCACATGATCATCGAGTCCGGGACGGCGACCCGCGAACGGGACCGGAACGCTTCCGTTCCATGCGCCCTCGAGCACGTCGAGGGGAACCTCGATATGCACGGGTCCGGGACGGGCCGAGTCGAACATGGCGAACGCCTCGGCGACGGCCTGGGCTGCACCTTCGGCGGTGCGGGTGCGCTGGGAGGACACGAGGAGGTGGCCCACCGCACCGGAGGAGTCCTTCGTCTCGTGCAGCATGCCGACGTCGGCGCGCTCGAACCCGGTGGGCACACCGGGAGAGAGGATGAGCATCGGTCGGGACTCGGCATAGGCGGTCGCGGCGGCGGTGATGACGTTCGTCAGCCCCGGCCCCGAGGTCGTGATGACGACCCCGGGTTTGCCGGAGACGAGGAAGTACCCGTCGGCACCGTAGCCGGCACCCTGCTCGTGGCGGGGAGTCACGGCGCGGATCCCGAACTCCGGCAGATGCCGGTAGAACTCGAGGTTGTGCGTGCCGGGAATGCCGAAGATCGTGTCGACTCCATGGGCGGCCAGAGTCGCGACGACCGCGCGACCGCCGTTGCGGACGTTCTGTTCGGTGCTCATTCAGACTCCGAGAGCATCGCCGGCGGGCCCGGAGGGAGCGTTCACGCCGTTGTTCTCCGCCGCCCAGAGGGACAGGACCTCGTAGCCGACATGAGCGGCGGCGAGTCCGGTGACTTCGGCATGGTCGTAGGCGGGGGCGACTTCGACGATCTCGGCGCCGACGACATTGAGTCCCTGGAGCCCGCGGATCGAGTTGAGCAGCTCACGGCTGGTCATTCCACCTGCCTCGGGGGTGCCGGTGCCGGGTGCGGCCGCCGGATCGAGGACGTCGATGTCGACGGACAGGTAGACCGGAGCGTCGCCGAGGCGACCCCGCATCCGGGCGACGACGTCCTGGACGGAGGTGAACTGATATTCGTCGCTGCGGATGATCTGGAAGCCGAGCACCTCATCATCCTCGAGGTCCTTCTCCCCATAGAGGGGACCGCGGATGCCGATGTGCATCGAAGCGGTCATGTCGATGAGGCCCTCTTCGCTGGCGCGGCGGAAGGGAGTGCCGTGGGTGTAGGGCGCACCGAAGTAGGTGTCCCAGGTGTCCAGGTGCGCATCGAAGTGGAGCACGGCGATCTTGCCGTGCGTCTTGTGCAGCGAGCGCAGGTTCGGCAGGGCCAGGGTGTGATCCCCGCCGAGGGTGAGCAGCTTGGCCCCGTCGGCGCGCATGGCGTCGGCGTTGGCCTCGACGGTGGTGATGGCCTCTTCGATGTCAAAGGGATTGACGCCGAGGTCACCGCAGTCGGCGACCTGCTGCCAGGTGAACGGGTGGACGTTCGTGGCCTGGTTGTAGGGGCGCAGCAGCTTCGAGGACTGGCGGATGTGAGCAGGTCCGAAGCGGGCACCGGGACGGTAGCTGACGCCGGCGTCGAAGGGAATGCCGATGACCTTGACGTCGATCTTCTCGCCGGGACGCTCGGCTTCGACTTCGTCGATGCGCGGCAGCAGTCCAAACGTCGGGGGTCCTGCGTAGCGGGGTGTCTTGCTGTAGTCGGCTGGGCCGAGCGGCTGAGACGTCACTGGCTTGCTCCTTCGTCGTAGCGGCTGACCCGACCCGAACGGGCCGGAGGTGATGCCCTCAGCCTAGGACGTGGGTCACACAACACCGATATCCGTAGGGGAGCATTTGAAACCACTACTGTCCAGAATGGATAGAATCGGGTGCATGGTCACCTTGGAACAGATCTGGTCACGCGCAGAACTCGCGCTCGAAGTCATCGTCGATCCGCCCACCGCAGCGGAGCAGAACGTCACGATCGTGCACTCCTCGGAGCTGCCGGAGGTCGACGAATGGCTTGCCGGCGGTGAGGTGCTGCTGACGATCGGGGTCGGTCAGGACCTCGGCGGGGACACGGTCGGGGACTATGTGCGCCGCCTCAAGGCTGTCGGCGTGCATGCGCTCGGCATCGGGCTGGGCTCCGACCTGCCGTGGCAGCGGGTTCCGCCGAAGCTCGTCGCCGCCGCGCGGGAGGCGGGGCTGGCGCTGTTCGGCGTGCCCGAGCCGGTTCCGTTCGTCGCCGTCGTCGATGCCTTCACCCGGATGCGTGAGGCCGAGACCAACCGAGAGCTGACCCGGGCGAGCAGCGCCGCCCGCCGTTTCGCAACCGCATTGGCCGGGGAGGGGCCTGCGGCGCTTGTGGCCGATCTGGCAGAGACGCTGAAGGCTCCGGTCCGGTTCGTCTCGCCGACCGGCAGGGCGTTGAGCGGTGACGACGCCGAGGAAGACGTGCGTTCGGCACTCATCGAGGAGTCATTGAAGCCGACGTCGGGGCCTCGCCTGATCCGCACCGGTTCGCGGATCGTCGAGGCCGTTCCGATCGGAGGTGATCATCCGCTCGGGTGGATCCTCACCCCCGCCGAGGCAGCCGGATCTCCGAAGACGCGTGCCCTGCTGCTGTCGACCGCCTCGGCGCTGTTGGCGATGTCGTTGGCGGATCTGCCCGTTCCCTCCGGTCGCGCGCTGCTCTTCGACGCCGATCTCAGTGACGACGAAGCACGTGGGGAGTGGACCCGGGTGACGGGGTTGGCACCGGTGGCGACGGTGGGGATGCGCATCTTCGGCGGTGTCCGTGGGGACTCCGCCGAACGCCTCATCGCCGATATCGTCGGTCGGAGCCTGCTCACTCGCACCGGTTCGCTGCTCGGGGTGGTCGGGGCGCAGGAACGCGGACTCGATGAGCTGGTGACGCGGGCCGCCGAGGTCACCGGCCTGGACGTGCTTGCGGAGAAGAGGCTGCCGTTGGGTCAGCTCCATCACACGTGGATGCTGTGGCGGACCCAGCACGAGTCCGAGGCCTCCGAGGTCAGGGCGCTGCTGTCGGCGGTCGATGAGGAGGCTGCCGACCGATTCGTCGATCGGGTTCTCGGCGAGCTCTTTCGGGCCCGCGGTGGTCAGGAGCTGTTGGAGACTCTCCGGGCCTTCATCGCCGCGTCCGGGGCACGCGAGCGCATCGCCGCCGAGTTGGGAGTCCACCGGCATACGGTGCGGGCGCGGTTGGCGAAGATCGAGAAGCTGCTCGGCCGGGACCTCTCTCGTGCCGAAACGCTGCAGGCGGTGTCGTTGGCACTCGAACTCGCTGAACTCTAGGCACACCTCTCACCGACCGCTCGGCACGGTGTGCTGCGCGGCGGTGCTCTCCGCTCAGTCCTCGAAGTGTTCGATGCGGAAGCGTTCGGCGATCTCAAGCACTCGGGCGAGGGCTTCGTCTTCGCCGATGCTGATGCGCACACCGGCCCCGAGGTTGCGCACCGCCACGGCCTGTTCGACGCAGGCATCTTCGAAGGCACCAGACTTTTCACCCAACGGCAGCCAGACATAGTTCGCCTGTGCTTCGGGTACCTCCCAGCCCTGTTCGCGCAGTGCAGCTGCGAAGGCATCGCGGGTCTGTGCGATCTCGCCGGCCCGCTCGAGCACTTCGTCCCAATGATTGAGGGATTCGAGGGCGGCGGCCTGGCTGAGATCGGTGACGCCGAAGGGGATGACGGCCTTGAGCAGTCCTTCGATGACCGGCGGACGGGCGACGGCGTAGCCGACACGCAGCCCGGCGAGTCCGTGTGCCTTGGAGAAGGTGCGGAGCAGAACGAGATTCGGATAGTCGCGGACAAGACCGAGTCCATCGGCTCGCCCGGGTTCGGTGGCGAACTCCCAGTACGCTTCGTCAAGGGCGACGAGAACGTGGTCAGGCACCTTATCGAGGAAGGCGCGGACCTCGTCGTCGCGCAGCACCGGGCCGGTCGGGTTGTTCGGTGAGCACAGGATGATGAGACGGGTGTCTTCGGTGATCGCCGCCGCCATCGCGTCGAGGTCGTGGCGACCCTCGGCCGTCAGCGGCACTTCGCGGCGGGTGGACCCGACGAGCCCGGTGGTCTGCGGATACATCTCGAACGACGGCCACGGATAGATCGCCTCGGTGGTGGCGTCCGAGGTGATCTGGGTCAGCGCGACGAGCAGTTCGCTGGCACCGGTGGTGACGACGAGCTGATCCAGTCCGACACCGAGGCGGTCGGCCAGTCCCTGGCGCAGCGCCAGTGCCGCGTCGTCGGGGTAGAGCGCGGGGTTCGTCGCGTGAGCGACCATGGTTTCGAGCACTGCCGGCAGGGGAGGCAGGAAGTTCTCGTTCGAGGAGAGTTTGAACGACTCGAGACCCTCGACCTGGCGGGGAGGCTTGCCCGGAATATAGGGCGGGAAGGTCTCCAGAGCGGCCCGCAGTCGCGGTGACGGTGCCGAGGGAGCGGACGCCGAAGCGGTGGAGCCGGATGCGCTCGAGGACGAAGTCCCGGGCGCGGAGGTGGACGCAGAATCTGAAGCAGCGGGGTCGGAGACGTTCATGGACTCATGATGTCACAGCGGATCAGCGCTGCCACCACGCCCCGGAGTGATCAGACGGCCTCGACGAGGATCACCAGGGTTTCTCCGGGGTCGACCGTCCTCCCTCGCCGCCGGGACCCTGCTGTTGCTGCTGTCGTTCGGAGTCCTCGCGGCGCTTCTCCAGCTCGTCCCGCTTCTTCTCACGTTCGGACTTGCCTGAGGAATCGTCCGACTTCTCCTCATCTTCCCCGGGATCCTGGCTTTCATCTCCGGAGGATTTCTCGTCCCCGGAGTCCTTCTCCTGCGAGTCCTCGTCCTCGGACTCGCTGTCGTCGGTTCCCTCTTCCTTGGCTTGCCCGCCCTGCTTCTTGTCCTCGACGCGTTCCTTCGCCTGGCTGCTCTTCTGCTTCTCTTCGCTCTTCTTCGGCTGGCATTCCTCGGGCGCGTCTTCGAGGGTCTTCAGTGACCGGTCGTAGAGTTCCTGCGACTGGTCGGGGTCCTGGGAGGCGATCTGATCTGCCTGCTTCTCATAGACAAAGGACAGGTTGATCCGCACAGCACATTCGGCCGAGGTCGGAGCGATCTCCAAGGCGGCTTCGAGATCGGTCTGGGCAGCGTCGTAGTCGCCGACGGCCGCCTCGGCGGTGCCGCGGTTGAAGTAGCCGATATGGCGTTGGAACGGGCTGACCCGTAGGAACGCCGTCGCCGCCTTCTTGGCACCGGGGAAGTCATTCGAGGTGTATCTGACCTGCGAGGCTGTTCCGAAGTATGTGGCCATGGCGATATAGCCGAACACCAGGGCGAATATCGTGCCGAGGATGAGGTTGATCTTCGTGATCCGACGCAGCCGTGACCACAGATTCTGCAGGCGGTTCATCACGGACCTCCCTGGTAGGGCACCGGCTGGTAGGGAACCGATCCGCTGGGACCGGGTGGGCCTCCGGGACCAAACGGACCTCCGGGACCGGGTGGGCCGCCTCGGCGAGGGCGCTTGGGGGTGATCGCCTTGAGGCGAAGGTATTCGCGGACTCCGAAGACGAGCTCCACGGCGATCCACGCGAAGACGAGGATGAGCGGGACCCAATAGTATTCGTCGACGGTGACCCGGCCGTCCTTCTTCACCAGGGCCTGATCGTATTTCGGGGCGGTGTAGACGCTGGAGATCGCGCCGTTTCCGTCCCGGTGGTGGTAGTCGACGCCGAGGTCCGAGGCGATCTGGCGCAGGTTGCCCTCGTCGATCTTCGAGATCCCCGGATTGCCGTTGCGGTCCTGGATGTACTCGGGAGGTGCCTGATCGTCATCTGGGTCATCGGGGTCACCGATTCCTGGGGCATTGCCGGGATCGCCGACACCGGACCCGTAGCCGAACGGCCGGCTGTCGCGCATCTTCCCGCCTTGACCGGTGCCGTATCCGAAGACGGCGCCGCTGTCGATGCGGGAGGCGAAGGGCGACCACGACTCCGGATTCTCCGATACGGTCTGCTCACCGTCGCCGAAGTAGAACACGACGTTCTTGTTCTCCGGACGGTCCTCATCGTTCGAGGTCATCCGCTTATCGAGCTCCTCACCGGCCTCGGTGATCGATGAACCTCTGGAATTCATGGATGATTCGGGTTCGAGGACGTCGACGGCGGAGGCGAAGGCGGCGTGGTCGGTCGTCAGCGGCATCACGGTGGCTGCGGTCGAAGCGAAGGTGATGATGCTCAGCCGGGTGCCGGGGAATGCGTCGGCGAGTTCGAGCATGTCCTTCTTGACCCCCTCGAGGCGGGTGTCGTCCCCGTCGAAATCCTCGGCGGCCATCGACGTCGTGACGTCGACGACGAAGTACACATCGGCTCGTGCCTCGTACTCCTCGGTCGAGGATTTGATGGGGATCCCGGGGCGTGCCAGTGCTATTGCGAGCACGGCGACGACACCCATGCGGGCGAACCACTTCCAGCGTGCTCCGTCGACGCGGATGGCGGGGATGATGCACACGGTGAGCAGGGCGAGGACGATGAAGCCCCAGCCGAACCAGGTGAAGACGGGATCGAAGATCATGATTTCGTCCTCCACGCCAGTACGAACACTCCGGCGAGGCCGAAGACGGCGAGTGCGAGCGGAACCACCGGCATATCGTGGACGATCGTGTACGAACGGCCGGGGGTGTTCGCCGCTTCCTGGCTCTGGATCTCCTCGACGATGCGGTCGATCGTCGAGGCCGAACCCATGTCGAACTGTTCGCCGCCGGTACGGTCGGACACGGATCGCAGCTCCTTCGTCTGAGTGGTCGTCAGCACCGAGGGAGGGGAGAGGCTGTAGACGCGGACCTTCGCGTCGACGGCGATATCGGCGGCTTCGTTGAGCTCGAAGAGCGGCTCACCGGCGAGCATATTGTCCGTGGCGAAGATGATCGACCGGGACCGGTCCTCGTCCTGCCGGTCGAAGTTGTCGACGCAGCTGACGAGTCCGTCGCCGATGAGTGAGGAGCCGCCGATGTTCGGGGGCGACGTCGACCACGAGTAGTCGGTGCCCTCTGCGCCCCAGGTGCGGAACCCCTCCTCGGCCTCGGCGAGGTAGTTCTGGACCATATCGTAGTCGTCTGTGAGCGGGAATGCGGAGACCGCGGTGGCATTGAAGACGGTCAGGCCGATGCGTTCGCCGTCGAAGCGGTCGACGAGTTCCTGGTAGGACTCGAGCAGATCGGCATCGTAGCCGAGCATCGACCCGGATACATCGAGGCAGAGCATGACATCGCGCATCTTCCGCTCCGGGTTGACTGTCTCCACCCAAGCCGGACGTGCGACTCCCGCCAGTGCCGACAGCCCGGTGAGGACGATGACTCCGAGGAGGGCGACCGTGGTCACCAGTCGTCTGCGCATGGCCCTGCGGAAACTCGGCAGGCTCGTCATCCGTCCGCTGTGGGCCACGGCCAAAGAGGACTCCGTCGACTTCGGACGGCGGAACCAGAAGACTGCGGCTGCGGCGAGGGCCAGCAGGATGAGCGCCAGCCACCAGAACATCAGGACCATCGCGCCACCAACTTCCGGGCCTCGGCGATCTGAGGCTGCAGACCGGCCGGTTCGGCCTCGGCGAACTCCGCCTCGTAGAGGCCGAGCAGGCACTGCGCGAGGTCGTCGAGACCGGCGACTGCCGCATCGCGGTAGGTCAGGTGCTCGGCTTTGACGCCCCAGGCGTCATGGGCGAATTCGCGCACGATCGTCGCCAGCTGCTGTGCCGATTCGCGCACGTCCGCTGATTCTGCGGTCAGTCCCGTTTCCACGGCGCTGATGCGGGAGAGGTAGGTGCTGCGCACGGGAATCGGGATGCGCGGTCCGTCCGCTGCGGTGACTCCGGCGGCGGCGCGGAAGAGAGGGGCGAAGAGGTTTCCGCACGCCAGCAGCAGGACGAAGCAGGCTGCCACGTACCACGCCGGTGAGACCTCCAGGGGCCCGATGAGTTCAGCGGGGCCCACGGCGGTGCCTCAGCAGAAGAGTGTGCAGTCGGCCGAGGGCCGACTTCGGATGGTCGATTTCGATGTGGGCGATGCCCAGCTTGGCGAGAAGGTCGATGCGCTGCTGACGGCGGGCCGCCTCGGCGAGGGCGAATTCCTGTCGGACCTCGGGTTTCGTCATCACCGAGGTCGGCAGTCCATGGTCGGGTCGGGCGACGTCGAACGGCGCCGAGGCGGACGGCAGTCCTGCGAGGTCCGCGTCGGTGATCGTGATCCACAGGACCTCATGTTGGGCGCGCAGCCGACGGATCGTCGCTTCGGCCTCCGGTCCCAGCGGAGCCTGATCGGAGATGACGACCAGCAGCATCCGATGGTTGATATGGCTGGTGATCCACTGCAGCTGGGTGTTGATCGACCCGGGGGAGTCGCTGCCGGTCTCGGCGAGGATCTGCTGTAGGAGATGCTCGAGGTGGGCCTCGCTGCCTTTCCGCGGTGAAGCGGTGGTGTGACCGGCGTTTCCGTGGATGAGCATGACGTCGTCGGCGTGGCGGACGGCGAGGTAGCCGACCATCCCCGCCATGAGGATGGCCAGGTGGCGTTTATCGGCTCCGGCGGAGGTCACGGCGTCGAAGTTCCGGGAGGTGTCGACGACGAGGCCGAGGATGTGCCGACGGTGGGCGACATAGCGTTTGACCAGGGGCTCTGTGTGCCTGGCCGTGGCTTTCCAGTCGATGTCGCGGATCTCGTCACCGGGGATGTAGTCGCGCAGATCGTCGAAGTCGAGGCTGTGGCCGTGGAAGACCGAGGAGTAGTCGCCGTCGAGGAGGCGCCGGGTCCGCCGATGGGCGTGGATGGTCATCCGCGCCTTGATTCGGTTGAGCAGGACAGTCATCGCGGCAGCCGATCAGGGAGTGGGCACTGCCATGAGGAGGGCATCGACGATCTGGGCGCTCGTGATGTTCTCGGCGGCGGCTTCGAAGTTGAGTTGGATGCGGTGGGCCAGCACTCGGTGGGCGAGGTCCTTGATGTCTTCGGGGATGACGTAGTTGCGGCCGCGGATCATCGCCAGCGCCCGGCCGGCGTTCGTGAACGCGATGGAGGCACGTGGGCTGGCTCCGTATTCGATGAACGGGGCGAATCGGCCGAGGTACTTCGTCGTATTGCGGGTGGCGTGGACGAGTTCGACGAGGTAGCGGGTGATGGCCGGGTCGATGTAGACGGTGCGGGCGTAGCTCTGCATGGTCACGACATCGTCGAGCGAGCAGGCCGGATCGGGCACCGAGTCCTTGTCGAAGACCCCGGAGTCGAGGCGGGAGAGGATCTCGACCTCTTCGCCGGGGCTCGGGTGGGTGAGCAGGTCCTTGATCATGAACCGGTCGAGCTGGGCTTCGGGCAGCTGGTAGGTGCCCTCCTGCTCGATCGGGTTCTGCGTGGCCATGACGAGGAAGGGGCGGGGGAGTTCGAAGCGTTTGCCGCCGATCGTCGTCTGCTTCTCCTGCATGGCCTCGAGCATCGCCGACTGGGTCTTCGCCGACGACCGGTTGATCTCATCGAGGAGGACGATGTTCGCATGCACAGGACCGAGCACGGTGTTGAACGACCCCTCGTGTGCGTTGTAGATCTGCGAGCCGATGATGTCGGCCGGCAGCAGATCCGGGGTGCACTGGATGCGGGAGAACTTGCCGTCCACGGCATTGGCCAGAGCCGCGGCCGCCGTGGTCTTCGCCAGCCCCGGCACGCTCTCCAGCAGCAGATGACCGCTGGAGAGAAGTCCGATGAGCAGGGATTCGCGCAGGCGCTGCTGCCCGACGACGAAATGGTCGAGGTAGGACTCCAGAGCCTTGAGGATCGTCTGTGCGTGCGCGATCTCCTGCGTGTTCGCCGGTGCCGTTGCCGTCATGGTCCCTCAGTCTCTCGGTGTCACTGGTGCATCGATGCCACGTGTCTTTCGGTGTCACTGTGGTCGTTCAGCCACGCCGTCTGATGCGTTTCTGTGGTCTCCAGCATATTGGCTGGCACTGACACGCGACAGCCGAGAACGTTGCAGTGCTGACACACAGAGCAGTGCTGTGCCCGACGTGCGTCCGTCCGCCACCTGCCATTCACAGCGCGGCCATCTCATGTCAGGACCGGGCTGTAGCGTCGATGGAACCGACGGACGGATGTGAGGAGGTGCTGTGATGATCGCCTCTGCCTCGACGTGATCGGTGCCGCACTAAGGAGTTCGGAATCGTCGGTCGTGGACTCCGCGACATGCCCACAGGCAAAAATTTTTTCTGTGGAAAGCGGTGGAAAACGGAGGTGGAGAACGGGTCGAAAATCGGCCCTGAAGCCGCCGATCCCAGCGTCCGCGCAGGTGATCGAACTACATGATTGTCGTTCACAGCCTGTGGACGATTGTGGACGGTGATGACACAGGGTGTGGAACCTGCAAATGACACTGGTGTAACACTGGATATAGGGGTAAGGTCTAACCCGAACACAACATCTAGTGGTCACCCCTGAGCCTGCGCCTCGTGATATTCATCATGATCGAGCAGTTGACGGGACACGGTCACAGCCATCAGAATGCCGAACTGCACAGCAGAATGAAGGAGTCGTCATGATCACCGTGTACACCAAGCCAGCTTGCGTCCAGTGCAACGCCACCTACCGTGCTCTCGACGCCAAGGGCCTGAAGTACAAGTCGGTGGATCTCAGCGTCGACGAGAACGCCCTCGACGTCGTCAAGGCCATGGGTTACATGCAGGCTCCCGTCGTCGTCACCGACAACGATCACTGGTCGGGCTTCCGTCCGGACAAGATCGCCACCCTGACCGGCGAACAGTCTGCGTCCGTCGTGGCCTGACAATGCTGCTGGTCTACTTCTCCGCCAACTCCGAGTACACGCACCGCTTCGTCGCGAAGCTGCGTCACCCGGCAGTGCGGTTGCCGACGTTGACCAAGGAGCCGACGCTGCGAGTGGATGAGCCATTCGTTCTCGTCACCCCCACCTATGGGGCCGGTCGCAATCGCGGGGCTGTTCCCAAACAAGTCATCAAGTTCCTCAATGTCGAAGAGAACCGGCGCCATCTGGTCGGTGTCATCGGCGCCGGAAACACGAACTTCGGCATGGACTACTGCCGCGCGGCCTTCAAGGTCGCGGCAAAGTGTCAAGTACCCCTCATGTATCGAGTCGAACTCCTGGGCACTCAGGAAGATGTCGACGCTGTCAACCTAGGATTGGACAAACTGTGCGCGAGCTCGCTGAAGACCGCAATGTAGAGGACATCATCCGCGAAGAGACGGATCTGGATTACCACGCGCTCAACGCGATGCTGAACCTGTACGACGAGGACGGCAGGATCCAGTTCGAGCGTGACAAGCAGGCTGCCCGGCAGTACTTCCTGCAGCACGTCAACAACAACACCGTCTTCTTCCACAACCTCAAGGAGAAGCTCGACTACCTCGTCGAGAAGGACTACTACGAGCCCGAGGTTCTGGAGCAGTACTCGTTCGATTTCATCGAGCAGCTCTCGACGCGCGCCTACGATCAGAAGTTCCGCTTCCAGACCTTCCTCGGCGCGTTCAAGTTCTACACCTCCTACACGCTGAAGACCTTCGACGGAAAGCGCTATCTCGAACGCTTCGAGGACCGCGTCGTCATGGTCGCTCTCTTCCTGGCTCGCGGAGACGAGACTCTGGCCACCCAGCTCGTCGACGAGATCATCGCCGGCCGCTTCCAGCCGGCCACCCCGACGTTCCTCAACGCAGGCAAGAAGCAGCGCGGTGAGCTCGTCTCCTGCTTCCTCCTGCGCATCGAAGACAATATGGAGTCGATCGGCAGGTCCATCAACTCCGCTCTGCAGCTGTCCAAGCGCGGCGGCGGCGTGGCCTTCGCTCTGACGAACATCCGCGAGTCCGGTGCACCGATCAAGAAGATCGAGAACCAGTCTTCGGGCGTCATCCCCGTCATGAAGCTGCTCGAGGACTCGTTCTCCTACGCCAACCAGCTCGGAGCCCGCCAGGGTGCCGGTGCCGTGTACCTGCACGCCCACCACCCCGACATCTACAAGTTCCTCGACACCAAGCGCGAGAACGCCGATGAGAAGATCCGGATCAAGACCCTGTCGCTGGGCGTCGTGATCCCGGACATCACCTTCGAACTGGCCAAGCGCAACGAGGACATGTACCTCTTCAGCCCCTATGACGTCGAGCGCGTCTACGGTGTGCCCTTCTCCGACATCAACGTCACCGAGAAGTACACCGAGCTCGTCGACAACGCGGCGATCAAGAAGAAGAAGATCAACGCCCGCGAGTTCTTCCAGACTCTGGCCGAGATCCAGTTCGAGTCCGGCTACCCGTACGTGATGTTCGAGGACACCGTCAACAAGGCGAACCCGATCGACGGCAAGATCATCATGTCCAACCTGTGCTCGGAGATCCTCCAGGTCTCTGAACCCAGCAAGTACGACGACGATCTCGGCTATGACGTCGTCGGCAAGGACATCTCCTGCAACCTCGGTTCGCTCAACATCGCTCTGACGATGGACTCGAGCAACTTCGGACAGACCATCGAGACCGCGATCCGCGGACTCACCGCTGTCGCCGAGACCTCGAACATCCAGTCCGTGCCTTCGATCGCCCGCGGCAACGACATGTCGCATGCCATCGGCTTGGGGCAGATGAACCTCCACGGCTACCTCGCTCGTGAGCACATCTACTACGGTTCCGATGAGGGCCTGGACTTCACGAACATGTACTTCTACACCGTCGCCTACCACTGTGTGCGCGCGTCGATGGAGATCGCGAAGGAGCGCGGTGAAACCTTCGCCGGCTTCGAGCGGTCGAAGTACGCCACCGGCGAATATTTCGACAAGTACACCGATGAGGTCTGGCAGCCGCGCACCGCTCGTGTGACCGAGCTGTTCTCCGAAGCAGGCGTGCACATCCCGACCCAGGACGACTGGCGCGAGCTCAAGGCTCAAGTGGCCGAGCACGGCATCTACAACCAGAATCTCCAGGCCGTGCCGCCGACCGGTTCGATCTCGTACATCAACAACTCGACCTCGTCGATCCACCCGGTGGCCTCGAAGATCGAAATCCGCAAGGAGGGCAAGGTCGGCCGCGTGTACTACCCGGCTCCCTTCATGGACAACGACAATCTCGAGTACTACCAGGATGCCTACGAGATCGGATACGAGAAGATCATCGACACGTATGCCGAGGCCACGAAGCACGTGGACCAGGGGCTGTCGCTGACACTGTTCTTCATGGACACCGCCACCACTCGTGACATCAACAAGGCGCAGATCTACGCGTGGCGCAAGGGCATCAAGACCATCTACTACATCCGGCTCCGGCAGCTCGCTCTGCAGGGCACGGAAGTCGATGGCTGCGTCTCCTGCATGCTCTGATGATGGACTCGGCGGACCGATGTGAATCGGTCCGCCGGCCTCGTGCGGGCCCCAAGCCGCCGGCTGGGCCCGAACACATGACTTTCGTCTGCCGCGCAGACAGCACGTACTCACGACGAACAGCACTTTGGGAAGAGAGAAAGCGTTGGAGAATCTGACTCTGGCATCGCATGTCGATGCCATCAACTGGAACCGCGTCGTCGATCCGATCGATGACGAGGTCTGGGATCGCCTGACCGGCAACTTCTGGCTGCCGGAGAAGGTCCCGCTGAGCAACGACATCCAGTCCTGGGCGACTCTCACCGACGATGAGAAGACGCTGACGATGCGCGTCTTCACCGGTCTGACCCTGCTCGACACGATCCAGGGCACCGTTGGTGCGATCTCGCTCATCCCGGATGCGGTCACCCCGCACGAAGAGGCGGTGCTGACGAACATCGCGTTCATGGAGAGCGTGCACGCGAAGTCGTACTCTTCGATCTTCTCGACCCTGTGCTCGACGAAGGAGATCGACGAGGCCTTCCGCTGGTCGCGTGAGAACAAGTACCTGCAGTCGAAGGCGGATATCATCCTCAGCTACTACCGGGGTGACGATCCGCTCAAGCGCAAGGTCGCCTCGACGCTGCTCGAGTCCTTCCTCTTCTACTCCGGCTTCTACCTGCCCATGTACTGGTCGGCACACGCCAAACTGACGAACACCGCTGACCTCATCCGTCTGATCATCCGCGATGAGGCCGTGCACGGCTACTACATCGGCTACAAATACCAGAAGGGCCTGGAATCGCAGTCTGAGGAGCGCAAGCAGGAGCTCAAGGACTACACGATGAACCTCATGTTCGAGCTCTACGAGAACGAGGTCGCCTACACCCACGATCTCTACGATCCGGTGGGACTGTCCGAAGACTGCAAGATGTTCCTCCACTACAACGCCAACAAGGCGCTGATGAACCTCGGTTACGAAGCGATGTTCCCCAAGGAGGTCACGAAGGTCAACCCGGCCATTCTCGCGGCTCTGTCGCCCGGCAGCGACGAGAACCACGACTTCTTCTCAGGTTCGGGATCGTCCTACGTCATCGGCAAGGCCGAGAACACCGAAGACGACGACTGGGACTTCTGAGTCTTCGCGCCACAGATGCGGATACGGCCCATCCGAGCACACTCGCTTGGATGGGCCGTTGGTTTTGGCCTTTGTGGGTTGAAGCCGGGATCGATATGGCCGTGAATGACAGACGCCCACCTGCTGCGTAAAACCCGGCAACAAGTGGGCGTCTTCTCAATCAGTGAGGATCAGTCCGGCCCGGTCGGGCCATGCCGATCCCTGCAGATCAGGGCGACCGAGGTTCGGTCAGGCGGCGGCCATCGGCGTGATCTCACGCAGCGAGGTGCCGGTGAACAGCACAACTCGACCGGTCGCATCCTTGATCGTGATCTCACCAGGAGCCTGACGGCTGATCCGGGGATCGATCAATCCTGCGTGTGCGAGTCCGCGCTGGACCCACTGTGGGAACTCAGACATGGTTCCCTCCTTTCTTCAGTTGTGAATAGCAGGCAACGACGCGCACTATTCTTCAGGTTCTCAATACGGCGATTGGGTGATCGCCATGGGGATCTGCGATTCGAAGAGACACAGTGTCCGGAACATTCATCTGCAAAGTCGAACCATGATCGGGGCCTACGACTTCAAAAGCTTGTCGTCAGGAGCAACGCAACGATCAGTTCGATGAATGCGGACAACTTCGAACGCAAGTTGTAAGCGTAACGCGTCTATGTCGACGTTGTCCAATTGAGGTCAGAACCCTAGGCTCAGGTCGACCGACCTTACCTCCGGCCATCTCGCCGAGGCGGCACCGAACCTTACCGTTGATCCTCTCGCCGTGGTGGACCTGCAGATCGTTTTTGCCGGCCTCTGGCCGAGGAGGCTCTGAATGCCCCTATCGTCGGCCCTGCAACCGTGCCCGGAGTCGCAGCCACAGGATCACCGTGGCGATGAAGAGCACGACCCCACCCGCCAAGAGGACGAGCGCCAGGGGATTGTCCAGTGCTGCACCGACGGTCTGGGACGCCATGGATGACTCCGATTCATCGGACTTCTGGGACTCCGTCGTTCCGCTCGAATCCGATTCGGCGCCCCCGGCATCACTCGAGCTGCCAGTGGCGGTGGGGGCCGCCTCGGCGGTGGCCTGAACCCCGACGGGCACGGTCTGCAGCGATTTCGGGTCCTTCTGGGCGAAATCCCAGTCGAGCAGGTCCACGGCGACCTGGCGAGAGTTGTTGTCGATGCCGAGCATCGTCGCGACCACACGGTGCCCGTCGCGCTCGGCCACGGCCACGTACGAGCCCTTCGCCGCCCGAGTGAACCCGTTCTTCAGGCCCAGCCCGCCGTCGACCTGGCCGACGATCTTCGTATGGTTCTGGATCTCGTAGCCCTTGAACTTCTCTTTCGTCTGCGGGTTCTTTCCGCCCGGGAATTTGAACGTCTCCGTGCCGATGACCTTCATGAGGTAATCGTCTTCGCACACCGCCCACGCGAGCTTCATGAGGTCCTCAGCGGTCGTGTACTGGCCCTTTGCATCGAGTCCCGAGGTGTTCTTCGCCTGCGTATTCGACATGCCCAGCTCGGCGGCCTTCTCGTTCATCAGCTTCACTGCCTTGTCTTGCCCGCCGGCTGCACGACCCAGAGCATTCGCCGCATCGTTGGCGCTCGACATCAGCATCGCGTGGAAGAGCAGATCGATGGAGTACTTGTTCGTCTGCATGAGACCGACCTTCGTCCCATCGACTTCCATGTCCTCGAACTCGGCGGTCACTTTCTTCTTCTTGTCGTCGAACTCGTCCACGAGCGCCAGAGCCGTGAGCAGCTTGATCGTCGACGCCGGAGCGTGCCGCTTCTCCACATTCTTCGCCACGTGCAGTTCTCCGGAGTCGAGGTCGCCCACCAACCAGGACGTGCCCGTCGGCTTCGGGGGCTTCGCGCCGTCACCGAGGTCCTCTGGACTGACATACGCCGGTGCTGTCGACTCCGCCGGCTGCGGCTCCGCGTGTGCGGGGGCGGGGGAGTGGACGAGCTGCGCGGCGAGCATCAGCAGTGCGGCGGCGAAGCCGAGGATGCTCAGGGGCAGGCTGTGTAGTGAGGAAGCAGTCGAGCGGGTGAAACGCATGCGCACCAGTCTACTTTCGCCGCGAGCAGCTCGTCCTCAGGATTCGTTCACTCGAGACGGCACCTCACCGAGACGAAGCTTGTGGTGGCAGCCCAGTTTGAGATGGATAGCCCACGTTCAAACGTGGGCTATCCACCCTCAACTGGGCCGTGGTGAAAAGCACCCACCGAGGCGGGACAGACGAAAGCGGCCCCGCACCGTGTGGTGCGGGGCCGCTGCAGTCGGGATCAGACTGGCGCGATCAGAATGCGCGCTGCAGGATCGCCTGCTTCACCTCGGCGATGGCCTTGGTGATCTCGATGCCGCGAGGGCAGGCCTCGGTGCAGTTGAAGGTGGTGCGGCAGCGCCACACGCCTTCCTTGTCGTTGAGGACCTCGAGGCGCATGTCTCCGCCTTCGTCACGCGAATCGAAGATGAAGCGGTGCGCGTTGACGATCGCGGCCGGACCGAAGTACTGGCCGTCGGTCCAGAACACGGGGCACGACGAGGTGCACGCAGCGCAGAGGATGCACTTCGTGGTGTCGTCGAAGGCCGCACGCTGTTCGGCTGACTGCAGACGCTCACGCGTGGGTTCGTGTCCCGAGGTGACGAGGAACGGCATGACCTCGCGGTACGACTGGAAGAAGGGCTCCATGTCGACGATCATGTCCTTCTCGAGCGGAAGGCCCTTGATCGCCTCGACGGTGATCGGCTTGGACGTGTCGAGGTCCTTGAGCAGAGTCTTGCAGGCCAGACGGTTGCGGCCGTTGATGCGCATCGCATCGGAACCGCAGACGCCGTGGGCGCAGGACCGGCGGAAGGACAGCGAACCGTCGATCTCCCACTTGATCTTGTGGAGAGCATCCAGCACACGGTCGGTGCCGTACATCGTGATGCTGTATTCCTCCCAGTGCGGCTCGGAATCGACCTCGGGGTCGAAGCGAGCGATCCGGAAGGTGCAGTCGAAGGACGGGATGGACCCGCCTTCGCCTGACACGTGTGTCGGCAGGTCGATCTTCGACGCTGGCTCTGGGGTGGTATCGGTGCTCATCAGTACTTACGCTCCATCGGCTGGTAACGGGTGACGATGACGGGCTTCGTCTCAAGACGCATGCCCTTGATGCCGTCGGTCTCCGCTTCGGGATCGAGGTAGGTCATCGTATGGTGCATGAAGTTCTCGTCGTCACGATCCGGGAAGTCTTCGCGGAAGTGTCCTCCACGCGATTCCTTGCGGTGGATGGCGGCGACAGAGATGACCTCGGCGAGCTCGAGCAGGAAGCCGAGCTCGACGGCCTCGAGCAGATCGAGGTTGTAGCGCTTGCCGCGGTCCTGGATGCCCACGTTGTTGTAGCGCTCGCGCAGTTTTGCGATCTCGTCGAGAGCGTCACGCAGAGTTTCGTCGGTGCGGAACACCTGAACGTTGGCGTCCATGATGTCCTGCAGATCCTTGCGGATCGCCGCGATGCGTTCGGTGCCGTCCGAGGTGCGCATCTTCTCGAGCATCTCGACGACGTCGTTCGCCGGGTTCTCGGGCAGTTCGACGGACTCGGCGGTCTTCGCGTATTCCGCAGCGGCGATGCCGGCGCGCTTGCC
Source organism: Brevibacterium sediminis (assembly GCF_024895295.1). Classification (NCBI taxonomy): domain Bacteria; kingdom Bacillati; phylum Actinomycetota; class Actinomycetes; order Micrococcales; family Brevibacteriaceae; genus Brevibacterium; species Brevibacterium sediminis. Next base: position 218,533 of record NZ_JAHQRN010000004.1, read on the forward strand.
GAAGACGTTGATGTCGAGCAGCGAGTTCGTGCCCAGGCGGTTCGAACCGTGCACCGACACGCAGGCGCATTCACCGGCGGCGTAGAGGCCGGGGATGACGGTGTCGTTGTCGGCGAGCACTTCGGCTTCGATGTTCGTCGGGATGCCGCCCATCGCGTAGTGCGCGGTCGGGAAGACCGGCACCGGCTCCGTGTAGGGCTCCACACCGAGGTAGGTGCGGGCGAACTCGGTGATGTCCGGCAGCTTCTCGTCGATGTGTGAGGGCTCGAGGTGAGTGAGGTCGAGCAGGACGTAGTCCTTGTTCGGTCCGCAGCCACGGCCTTCGCGCACTTCGTTGGCCATCGAACGGGCCACGATGTCACGCGGGGCGAGGTCCTTGATCGTCGGGGCATAGCGCTCCATGAAGCGCTCACCCTCGGAGTTGCGGAGGATTCCGCCCTCACCGCGAGCCGCCTCGGACAGCAGGATGCCCAGGCCGGCGAGGCCTGTCGGGTGGAACTGGAAGAACTCCATGTCCTCCAGCGGGATTCCGCGGTTGTAGGTCACGGCCATGCCGTCGCCGGTCAGGGTGTGTGCGTTCGAGGTGGTCTTGAAGACCTTGCCGACACCGCCGGTGGCGAAGACGACCGACTTGGCCTGGAAGACGTGGATCTCACCGGTGGCCAGTTCGTAGGACACGACGCCTGCGGGGCGCTTGACCCCGTCGACCTCGGTCATGAGGAGGTCGAGGACGTAGAACTCGTTGTAGAACTCCACGCCGTGCTTGACGCACTGTTGGTACAGGGTCTGGAGGATCATGTGACCGGTGCGGTCTGCGGCGTAGCAGGAGCGGCGCACGGCGGACTTGCCGTGGTCGCGGGTGTGACCACCGAATCGACGCTGGTCGATCTTGCCTTCGGGGGTGCGGTTGAACGGCAGCCCCATCTTCTCGAGATCGAGGACGGCGTCGATGGCTTCCTTGGCCATCACCTCGGCGGCGTCCTGGTCGACCAGGTAGTCACCGCCCTTGACGGTGTCGAAGGTGTGCCATTCCCAGTTGTCCTCTTCCACGTTCGCCAGTGCGGCGCACATTCCGCCCTGGGCGGCTCCGGTGTGCGAACGGGTGGGGTAGAGCTTGGTGAGAACGGCGGTGCGGGCACGCTGGCCCGACTCGATCGCCGCACGCATGCCGGCGCCGCCGGCACCGACGATGACGACGTCGTAATGATGTACCTGCATGTTTCTCCTTTAGGCCTTGCAGAACTCAGCCAGGACCGAGGGGTCCGCTCCGGCCGGGCAGGGATCGAACGTGAAGATGACGAGCGTGCCGAGCACGATGACGATGACCGAGGCGATGTAGAGGATCACCTGCAGGGACATGCGTGTGCCGGGCTTCTCGGAGTAGTCCATGATGATGGTGCGCAGACCGTTGGTGCCGTGCAGCATCGCCAGCCACAGCATGAGCAGATCCCAGATCTGCCAGAACGGGCTGGCCCACTTGCCTGCGACGAAGCCGAAGTCGATGGCCTGGACGCCGTCGCCGGCCCACAGGTTCACGAACAGGTGGCCGAAGATGAGGATGACGAGCACGACGCCGGAGATGCGCATGAACAGCCATGCGAACATCTCGAACTTCGAACGCGTCGACTTGTGCCGGGAGTAGCCGGTCCGCGGAGCCGGAATGGATGTTGTGCTCATGTCAGCCTCCGAAGGTGTGCATCAGCTGGCGGGGAATGAAGGCGATCATGATGATGAGCCACACAACCATGACTCCCCAGAACAGCTTCTTCTGATTTTTCGGGCCACTCTTCGAGAAATCGACGAGAATGACGCGCAGACCGTTGAACGCATGGAATGCGATGGCGGCGACGAGCGCGATCTCACCGAATGCCATGACCGGTGTCTTATAGGTTCCGATCACTGCGTTGTAGGCCTCGGGCGAGACGCGGACGAGTGCAGTATCGAGCACGTGGACCAGAAGGAAGAAGAAGATTCCGACGCCTGTGACGCGATGCGCGACCCAGGACCACATTCCTTCGTTTCCTCGGTACAGAGTGCCCGTAGACGCTTTGGCCACGGAGCATCCTCCATCTTGAATATTCGGGTGTGTACGTCTAGAAACTACGCCGAAGACCGCTTCCGTGCCAGTCGAGACACGGCTGAGCGTTCCGGATCACACCGCAACCCTGGCAATTCCCTCAAAACTGGGATTTCGCGTCTCACGAAATTTCAATTACATCACAGTCGTGTGCTCTAAATTGTTGCGCTCCCGTCCTGACCTGGGCGGCCCGGGAACTCAGGTGCACCATCCCCGAGGCGGCTCTGAGGTGGGGAGATCCCCACCGGATCCCTGGGGATCGGCTCATCCGACACGGCGGGCAACCTCGGGGAAGGTGTGCCCGAATTCTGAGACACTGAAATCGTGAACACGCACTTCCACGCCATCATCCCCGCCGGCGGATCCGGAACGCGCCTGTGGCCGCTGTCTCGCCGGGCGACGCCGAAGTTCCTCCACGATGTCCTCGGCCTCGGCCGCAGCCTCATCCAGGCCACCTGGGACCGGGTCGCGCCGATCGTCGGCGAAGACAGGGTCTGGGTGGTCACCGGTGAGAGTCATTTCGATCAGGTCGCCGAGCAGCTGCCGCATATCGCTCGCGCCCAGATCATCGCCGAACCGTCCCCGAAGGACTCTGCCGCCGCCATCGGACTGGCGGCCATGATCATCGCCCGCGAGGACCCCGACGCCATCGTCGGTTCGTTCTCCGCCGACCATTCGATCACGAACGTCGACGAATTCCGTCTCGTCATCGACCAGGCCGTCGCTGCCGCGGAGACCGGTGACATCGTCACCATCGGCATCATGCCCCGCAATCCTGCCACCGCCTACGGTTATATCGAGACCGGTGACCTGCTCGGGCTTGACGGCGCACCCACGGCCAGGCGGGCGCTGGCATTCGCGGAGAAGCCGGAGGCGAGCACGGCTCGTCAGTATGTGAATTCCGGACGCTACCGCTGGAACGCGGGCATGTTCATCGCCAAGGCGTCCTCCCTCCTCGACATCCTCGCCGAGGAGGACCCGCCGCTCTATTCGGGACTGGCCCGAATCGCCGAGGCCTGGGACACTCCTGACCACGACGAGATCCTCAGTGCTGTGTGGCCCGGACTGGAGAAGCGAGCCATCGACTATGTGGTGGCCGAGCCCGCGGCCGCGGCCGGTCGTGTCATCGTCATCCCCGGCGATTTCGGCTGGGACGACGTCGGCGACTTCGACTCGGTGGCCCGACTGCGCCAGCCGGTTCCCGGGGAGCCGCGCGGAGTGATCTCGATCGGCGGGAACACCGACCTGCTCGAAGTCGATGCTTCGGGAGTCGTGTTCTCCGAAGGACCGAGGACAGTGGCGATCGTCGGACTCGAAGACCTCGTCGTCGTTGACACCGACGACGTCCTGCTCATCACCTCCCGCTCGCACGCCCAGGACGTGAAGAAGGCAGTGTCCGTCGCCGGTGAGCGCGGACTCGACGAACTGCTCTGATCCTGACGCCCGCCTCCGGGGCGGACGGATGCGAACCTGGCCGGGCACGGCAAGTGCGGACGGAGCTCGACCTGGTCGTGCGCGCCAGGGGTGGGCGGATGTGAACGGGGCGGTCGCCTCGGCGAGGGCGGTTAGCGGGATGCGAAGTATGTCGAAATTGGTCGCAATGGGCACATTTATGACATCGAGTGCTTAGCATTGCTTGAAATGTTCGACATCGCCCATCCCCGACCTCCCCGCCCTGAAGGACCCGACGTGATCAGCTCGACAATCGCTGAGATCGGTGCAGAACTCATCGATTTCCGCCGCGACATCCATGCCCATCCGGAACTGTCCTTCCAGGAGTTCGAGACCACCGACAAGATCGTCGCCCGTCTCGAGGCCGCAGGTCTGGGTCCCCAGCGCCTCGAAGGCACCGGGGTCGTCTGCGAGGTCGGCGAGGGGCCGGTGGCCGTGGGACTGCGAGCCGATATCGACGCCCTGCCCGTCGATGACCTCATCGACGAGGAATTCCGTTCCACCGTTCCCGGCGTCGCCCATGCCTGCGGCCACGACGTCCACCTGACCTCGCTCATCGGCGCCGGCATCGCCCTGCAGAAGATCCATGAATCACGGCCCGGCGGCCTCGGCGGTCGCGTGCGACTGATCTTCCAGCCCGGTGAGGAAGTCACGCCGGGCGGTGCGCTGCGCGTGATCTCCCAGGGCGTCCTCGACGATGTGCCCGAAGTCTATGCCGTTCACTGTGACCCGAACGTCGACATCGGCAAGGTCGGTTCGCGCATCGGCGCCATCACCGCTGCCGGCGACACGGTCATCATCCGCCTCTCCGGTCACGGCGGGCACACCTCCCGTCCCCATCTGACCGAAGACCTCGTCTATGCGCTCGGCAAGCTCGCCACCGACCTGCCCTCGACCCTGGGCCGGCTGATCGATCCGCGGCACGCGATCTCCCTGGTGTGGGGCGAGATCAGCGCCGGTCACGCAGCGAACGTCGTTCCCAGCGAGGGGATTCTGCGCGGAACCCTGCGCTGCCTCGACGTGGACGGCTGGAACCAGGTCGCCGAGGTGCTGCCCGAGCTCGTCGACCGCATCGCCGGACCGTACGGAGTCGAGGTCGACCTCGAACACCGCCGAGGCGTCCCACCGGTGGTCAACACCGAAGACCAGGTCACCCTCATCGAATCCGCGGTCCGCGGTGAGCTCGGCGAGAACTCGGTGCAGCTGACCCCGCAGTCCATGGGCGGTGAGGACTTCGCGTGGTACCTCACCCACTGCCCGGGTGCGCTCATCCGGCTGGGCACCCGCACACCCGGCGGCATCACCTACGACATCCACCAGGGTGATCTGCTCATCGACGAACGCGCCGTGGAGATCGCCGCCCGCGTATTCACCGCCACCGCTCTCAAGGTCCTCGACCGCGACCGCTGATCGAACTGTCACGGTCCGCGACCAAACGACAGCGATCGGTGGCTGCTCGGCTGCGCCGGCTGTCCACGCTGATTACCCGGCCGAGATGCCGGGCCGATAATCTTGATGTCATGAGTCTCCGAGCCCGCAGCACCTCCATCGCCGCCTTCACCGCGGTGGGCACCCTGGTGCTGACCGGCTGCTCCGTCACGACTCCCGAAGCTCTCGAAGAGGAACGGCTCGGCTGCCTCGTCTCGGCTCCGGCCGGCTTCGACGATCACTCGGCCGGTGCGCTCACCCTTGAGGAGGCGGAACTGGCCCGTGGGGCCGGGGTCTTCTCGGGTACCTCGAGCCAGCGTGTCTCGGGTGGGTCGGCCACCTCGGCTGCATTGGATCGGATGCACAGAAACGACTGTGCCCTGACCACGGTCATCGGCCCAGGGGGAGCGGACGAACTCGCGGACTTCGCCGCCGCCCACCCCGACGATCTGTTCCTCGGGGTCTCCAGCGGCACCGCTGACCTGCCGAAGAACGTGCTGAGCATGGACTTCGACCTCGTCCCGCCGGCGTTCATCGCCGGATTCACCGCGGCCACCGCCTCGGAGACGGGGAAGGTCGGGGTCGTCGTCGCGCACGGGTTCCCGCAGTCCGAACGCATTCTGGCCGCCTTCGACGCCGGGGTCGACCTGTACAACAAGGAGAAGGACGAGGACCTGCCGAAGGCGGAGTCCTACCGTCCCTCCTCCGGCGGGGCCGCCTCGCCGAACGGTTCGCCTCGGGCGATCGACGATACCCGCGACGCCGGGAAGAACTACTTCGAACGGTCCTTCGATGCCGATGTCGACGTGCTCGTTCCCTTCGGATCGGCGGCCGCGATGGGGGTGGTCACCTCGGCGGATGAGAAGCGGAGCGAGCTGACCGCGGCCACACAGGACCCGGACGGCGACGACGAGGGACCGAGCCTACCGAAGATCGTCTGGTACGGCACCGCCGGCGGATTCTCCAAGGCGATCGTGGCCACCCTGGAGCCGAGCGTGCGCCGCGGACTGCGCACGATGTTCCCCGACTGGCCGCAGAGCAAGAACCCCGACGAGGTAGCCCCCGCCCCGAAGACCGGGCCCGAGGAGATCGGCGGCTTCCGCGTCGCCGACCGCCACTACTGGGGCACCCTCGACAACGGGGGAGTGCGCATCGTCGCCGAGGACGGATTCCTCTCCCGTGTCTCCGACGCCGGGCGCGGAATCACGGACCTGCGCGAGCGGATCAAGAGCGGGGAGATCGACCCGGAGAAAGGATGAGGAGCGCGCGCCGCATCGGATAAGCTGAGACGGTGATGAATGTACCCGCCGGCGTCGCATCGGACGACCCCATCCTGCAGCTGCCCAAAGTCTCCCTCCACGATCACCTCGACGGCGGTCTGCGCCCGTCGACGATGCTCGAACTGGCCGACTCGATCGGTCACACCCTGCCCGCCTCCGATGCCGAATCGCTGCGCCGGTGGTTCTCGGAATCCGCGAACTCCGGTGACCTGGTCCGCTACCTCGAGACGTTCTCGCACACCGTGGCGGTCATGCAGAGCGAGGACAACCTGCGCCGCGTGGCCAAGGAATGGGTCCTCGACCAGGTGGCCGACGGAGTATTCTACGCCGAGGCCCGGTGGGCTCCCGAACAGCACCTCGAAGGCGGACTCGAACTCGACGCTGTCGTCGAAGCCGTCCAGGACGGTCTGGAAGCCGGCGTCTCCGAGGCGGCGGCCGAGGGCAAGTACATCCGCGTCGGACAGCTCATCACGGCCATGCGTCAGGCCGACAACTCGCTGGCGATCGCCGAACTGGCCATCCGACATCGTGAGAAGGGTGCGGATTCCGGTGTCGTCGGCTTCGACATCGCCGGGCCCGAGAACGGCTTCCCGCCGTCTGCGCACCTCTCCGCCTTCAACGCCCTGCACCAGGCATATGTGCCGGTGACGATCCATGCCGGTGAGGCCGCCGGCAAGGAATCAATCCACGAGGCGGTCACGATCTGCCACGCCCAGCGTCTGGGCCATGGTGCGCGCATCGTCGAGGACATGGACATCGTCGACGGCCAGGGGCAGCTCGGCAGCCTCGCCGCCTGGGTCCTCGACCAGCAGATCCCGCTCGAACTGTGCCCGAGCTCCAACCTGCAGACCGACATCGGCGGCACCATCGCCAGCCACCCGATCACGGGGCTCAAGGATCTCGGATTCGCTGTCACCATCAACCCGGACAACCGGCTCATGTCCGGCACTTCGGTGTCGCGTGAGATGCGTCTGCTCGTCGATGAGGCCGGTTGGAACCAGACCGACCTCGAATGGGCGACGGTCAACGCCATCACCGCTGCCTTCCTGCCGCTGGATGTGCGCGAGCGCATGCTCGACGAGATCCTCATCCCCGGATTCGCCCGGGTGACCATTTGAGCTCACACAATGACCGGGCCGCAGCGTCCGGTGCCTCACCGGAGCCTGAGGAGCACGGCGTTCCGACCCCACGGGCGATGCTGCTGCCCGTGAGCGTCCTCGGCATCCAGGCGCTGGCCCTGGTCGGTGCGGCGGTGTCATTCGTCATCACCGCGATCACCGCCGGCCCTTTGGCGGCTTCGCTGATCGGTCTGGCCGTCATGTTCCTCATCTTCGCGGCCGGTGTCGGCGCCGCGGCCCGGGGCGCCTGGCGTCTGCATCGGTGGGCGCGTCCGGCGGCGATCGCCTTCGAGCTGCTCGTCATCGTCTTCGCCTTCAGCGTCATCGGCGGTTCCCTGTGGCTGGGGCTGGCCTGCCTGGTCACCGCCATCGCCGTGCTCTTGGGCTTCTTCCTGCCCGCAGTCGTCGAAGCCTACAACCGAGCCCTGACCGACTAGGCAGGTTTAAGCGGGTACTCGTCCGAATGTAGGTCGTTATCGGATACTTTCGAGCGAGAGAAGTATCCGATAGCGACCTGAGTTCTGCGCTGGGTATCTGTTGGCGACCCAGGTTTTTTCGAGTTCAAGCAGCTGGGGCGACCCGACGCTGCTGGGAGAACGCGTCAACTGTGCGCAGATTGCCGAAAAACTGCGTCTGACGGACACTCTTCGCACACTTAATTCATGTCAGCGGTGCTGGTTGGGCAGATTCCGACCGACGGCGCCGTCCGCAGTGCGCCAGTGGCTGCCGACAGGCAGCATCACAGCGTCGGTGGTGACCATTTCTGGACGCTCGCGGCCTGAGCGGCGATGAGTCGCGACGGAGCCGCTGAGAAGACGGCATTGCGCAGCCGCGCCAGCAGCGGCGATTCGAGTTGGAACACCTGCCCCATCAGCCGAGACTTCTGTGCGATCGACTGCGTCCGCGGACGCCGCAGCGAGTCATAGCGGCTGAGTGCCGCACCGAGGTCTGGCGGCGCTGAGGCGCGCGGGCCCGAGTCGTGGGCCGGGTTCACACCGGCGCGTGTGCCCACATCGTCGGCAGAGTTCGCACTTGCGCCCGCTCTGGCACCTGCGCCCGCTCCCGCACCTGCAGCGGAGACTGGTATCTCGGCTTGCTCCACCATCCGCCCGGGTCGATTCGCCTCGGGCCCCGGAGACTTACTGATCAGCGGGGCAAGCAGGACGGTGAGCGTCGCTGCGTCTTCGAGGGCCTGACCGCCACCCTGACCGAGGTTCGGCGTCATCGCATGTGCGGCATCGCCGAGGAGGACGACTCGGCCGCGGTGATAATTACGCAACCGGCGGGAGAGGTCGGAGATAGCGGTGCGGCGGACCTCCTCGGCGGGGGTGGCGGCAATGAGATCGGCGATGGGGGAGTGCCAGCCTGTGAACATCTGCTCGATCGTCGCCTTCTCATCGGCGAAGACCGCGTTCTGCGGCATATTCGCCACAGCGAACCAGTAGACGCGGCCGTCGGCCAGCGGAGCGATGCCGAAGCGGCGTCCGTGCCCGACCGACTCCCCGGCCTCGCCGGACAGATCCACCGGCACCGAGGTGATGCCCCGCCACGCCGAATACCCGGAGTACCGCGGTGCCACCGGTTCACCGTCGACGACGGTGCGGACCCGGCTGTGCAGACCGTCGGCGCCGATAATGAGGTCGAAACGCTCTGCCTTCGACTCCATCGTGCTCGAATCGTCGGCGGACCTGGCCCTGATAGTCAGCGTCCCGTCGGTGCCGGTCGCCGTCGCCTCGGTGCCGGTGCGCACTGTCCCGGGAGCCAGAGCATCGAGGAGGATGCGGTGGAGGTCGGCCCGGTCGACGATGCGCAGCGCACCGACCGAATCATCGGGCACCTGAGCGATCCAGTGCCCGTCTGCGCGGCGCTGACCTGCGGCGAAGCCTTCGACGCTGGAGTCGGTCACGGCGTCGAACGCCTCGCGCAGACCGAGCGACTCCAGTGCGGCAAGCCCGTTGGCGAAGATCGACAGTCCCGAACCACCGGCCCTCACTTCGGGGGCACGTTCGAACACGGTGACCTCGGCGCCGGCCCTCTGCAGTCCCACGGCCGTCGAGAGTCCGCCGATTCCAGCTCCGATGACAGCGATCTTCATGAACTCATCGTCGCACGTAGAACGCCGGGTGGCGACGCCGCCGGTTGACCGTTGGTACGCGTTAAGTGTGCGCAGATTGCCCAAAACGGGCTTCAGAGTGGCAATCTGCGCACACTTAACACGCACCGAGGCGAGGCGAGGAGTGCCCAGAGATTACTGGAGGAACTCTCCGCAGGCTTCAGTGAGGTAGTCGCCGGCGACTCCGCCCTCTTCGCCGAGGCTGATAGCGGTCATCTGGATGCCCCACCACACGCGCGGCGAACCGCCCCACTGTTGGCGGAACTCCTCGCGACGACCGGGATCTTCGGCGAGGTCGTCGGCGGCCAGGCCGATGCGGTCCTGGGCATCATCGGCGGTGCAGCGCTTCTCGTCATCCGGGCCCTTCGGGTCGAGCTCGGGGATGTCTTCGTCATCGACGGTCTTGAGGGTGTAAGCCGAGTTGCCGATCTCTTCGACCTCGAAGGTGCCGTGGATGAGCAGGAACGGGGAGGCACCGTCGTCGACGTTCTTCGCATCGACGGTGACGCTGACGCTGTCGGGGCTGTCGGCGGTCACGGTCGTCTCGCCGGAGTCGGGGACTTCCGGGTTGCCGGTGTGCACGTAGACCTTGAGGTAGGCCTCGGTCTTCTTCTCGGCCGCCTCGGCGAGGCCCTGCCACAGCGGGTCGGTGTCCTTCGCCCCACCTGGCGAGGAATCGACGATGGACACCTTCGGTGCATCGTCTGGCGTCTCGATCGGGGTGACCTCCTCCTTGCTCACCGAGGGGCGCGGCTGGGGTCGGGTCTCATCGGGAGTCGACACGCAGGCCGTCGTCGTGGCCAGCAGTGCTGCGGCGGACAGCAGGGCAAGGGGGCGAAGTCGCATGGTTCCTCGAGGTGTCTCAGCGTCCAAGTGGTGTCGCTTCCAGCGTAATGCGCGGGACGGTCCGAGCCCGGGTGGACGCGCGGCGAGGCGGTGAAAGCAGCGCAGGTGCGAGACTTCTGCGCCGGGGTGCGACGCACTGACCCTGACGTCACAGGCCGGCCGCCCAACCGCGGCGCCCGACCCTGCTGCCTCAGCCGCGGCGTGGTGCGGCGATGAGTTCGCGCAGGCTCTGGCGCTGGCCGCCCGCGGCATCGAAGTTCGCTTCGTCGAGCCACTGCTCATACGCCGATCGCAGCGCCGGCCATTCGCTGTCGATGATCGAGAACCACGCGGTGTCGCGGTTGCGGCCCTTGTACACGACGTGCTGTCGGAACACTCCTTCGAAGGTGAACCCGAAGCGTTCGGCGGCCGCTTTCGACGGGACGTTCGCGTCATCGCACTTCCACTCGAACCGGCGGAAACCGGAGGCGAAGGCGAGATCGGCGCAGAGGGAGAGCGCCTCGGTGGCTGCTCGCGTCCGCCGCAGGGCCGGACCCCAGAGGATGTGACCGATCTCCATGACCCCGTTGGCGGTGTCGATGCGCATCAGTGCCTGCCGCCCCTCGGCTCGACCGGTGGATCGGTCCACGACGGCGAAGAAGAGGGGATCGGACGACGTGGCCGCCTCGGCGATCCAGGTATCGAAGTCGCTGCGTTCGGTCTGCGGAGACTGCGGCAGGTAGCGGAACCGCTCCTCGATCCCGTCAGCAACTGAGACCGCAGCGAACAGATCATCGCCGTGGACGGCAGGATCCAGGGGTTCGAGATCGACGTAATGACCGTGGATGGGCTCTCGCCGAGGCGGCTGTGCGCCGGTGAAATTCGTGAGGTCGTCGTTCATGGCTGGGTCCTCGTCGTCGGGGTTCGGGTGGGTTTCGTGTGTCCGTGTCTGTGGTTGGGCAGGTGTGACTGTGCTCGGAGTGGGTTCAGTCTTCGCTGCCGTCGAAGCCGGTGGACAGCTCGCGCAGAAGTCCGGCGAGCTTGCGACTGCCGGCGGGGGTGAGACCGCTGAGGATCTCGCGCTCCTTCACGAGCAGGTCCGCCAGGGCAGAGTCGACGGTGGCGCGGCCGCTGTCGGTGAGGTGGACGAGCACTCCGCGGCGATCACCCGGATCGGGGCGACGCTCCACCCATCCGCGGGCCACGAGGCGGTCGATGCGATTGGTCATGGTGCCGCTCGTGACAAGCGTCTCCTGCAACAGGGTCGAGGGGGAGAGCTGATAGGGCTCACCGGCTCGGCGGAGGGCGGAGAGCACGTCGAAGGCCCATCCCTCGATTCCGTAATCGGAGAAGCTCGCCTTCCGTGCCAGGTCCAACTGCCTGGCCAGCCGCGAGACTCGGGAGAGGATCTCCATCGGGGAGACGTCGAGATCCGGACGCTCACGTCGCCAGGCTGCGACTATTCGATCCACTTCGTCCATGAATCGATTTTACGTCCATATCAAGAATCTTGAGCGCAAAGATACTTTTTGACGAGAGATTCCTTACTCTCAGGGTCCGTTTAACCTGCAGGTTTGGATGGACGGGTGCGTTTGGGAATATGGTTGTCCTTGGTTGTTGCATCCGTCAACGAACCTGCAGGGGCCAACCACCCGGCAGCAGAAACGAAGGAAAACACGTGGATCTTTTCGAGTATCAAGCACGTGACCTGTTCGAGAAGCACGGAGTGCCCGTGCTCAAGGCCCAGGTCGCGACGACGCCAGAAGCAGCGAAGAAGGCAGCCGAAGATCTTGGCGGCGGTGTCGTCGTCGTCAAGTCGCAGGTCAAGATCGGCGGCCGTGGAAAGGCCGGCGGCGTCAAGGTCGCCAAGAACCCCGATGAAGCCGAGGCTCGCGCCAAGGACATCCTGGGACTCGACATCAAGGGCCACATCACCGAAAAGGTGATGATCGCCGAGGGTGCCGACATTGCTGAGGAGTACTACTTCTCCGTCCTCCTCGATCGGTCCAACCGCACCTATCTGGCCATGTGCTCGAAGGAAGGCGGCATGGAGATCGAGCAGCTGGCCGTGGAACGTCCGGAAGCGCTCGCCAAGATCCCCGTCTCCGCCATCGACGGCATCAACGATGCCAAGGCAGCAGAGATCGCCGAGGCGGCCGGCTTCGATGCCGACACCGCCGCGAAGGTCGCCCCCGTTCTGACCAGCCTGTGGACCGTCTTCGAGAAGGAAGACGCCACCTTGGTCGAGGTCAACCCGCTGGTCAAGACCGGTGCCGGTGACATCATTGCTCTCGACGGCAAGGTCTCGCTCGACGACAACGCCGACTTCCGCCAGAAGGAGCACGAGGAGCTGCGCGACATCAGCGCAGAGAACCCGCTGGAGCTCAAGGCCAAGAAGCTCGACCTCAACTACGTCAAGCTCGACGGTGAGGTCGGAATCATCGGCAACGGCGCAGGACTGGTCATGTCGACCCTCGACGTCGTCGCCTACGCAGGTGAGAACCACAACGGCGTCAAGCCCGCGAACTTCCTCGACATCGGAGGCGGCGCCTCGGCTGAGGTCATGGCCAACGGACTCGACGTCATCCTCGGCGATGATCAGGTGAAGTCCGTCTTCGTCAACGTCTTCGGCGGAATCACAGCCTGTGACGCCGTGGCCGACGGCATCGTCAAGGCCCTCGAGATCCTCGGCGACCAGGCCACCAAGCCGCTCGTCGTCCGCCTCGACGGCAACAACGTGGAAGAGGGACGCGCCATCCTGCAGAAGGCCGCGCACCCGCTCGTCACGCTCACTGACACGATGGACGGTGGAGCCGACAAGGCCGCCGAACTGGCTGCTGCCAAGTAAGGAAAGGTCTTTACAACAATGTCTATCTTCCTGAATTCCGATTCGAAGATCATCGTCCAGGGCATCACCGGCGGAGAGGGCTCGAAGCACACCGCCCGCATGCTCGCCGCCGGATCGAACGTCGTCGGCGGTGTCAACGCCCGCAAGGCCGGCACCACCGTGAAGCACAACGACCAGGCCGGCAACGAGGTCGAACTCCCCGTCTTCGGGTCCGTCGCCGAGGCGATGGAAGCCACCGGTGCCGACGTGTCCGTGGCCTTCGTGCCGCCGGCGTTCTCCAAGGACGCCGCGATCGAGGCCATCGACGCCAAGATCGGTCTGCTCGTCATCATCACCGAGGGCATCCCGGTGCAGGACTCGGCAGAGGTCTGGGCCCGTGCGCAGGCGGCCGGAAACGCCACCCGCATCATCGGACCCAACTGCCCGGGCATCATCACCCCCGGTGAGTCGCTGGCCGGCATCATCCCGGCCAACATCACGAAGAAGGGCAAGCTGGGCCTCGTCTCGAAGTCCGGCACCCTGACCTACCAGATGATGTACGAACTGCGTGACCTCGGCTTCTCGACCGCCATCGGCATCGGCGGAGACCCGGTCATCGGCACCACGCACATCGATGCGCTCGAAGCATTCGAGGCCGACCCGGAGACCGAAGCCATCGTCATGATCGGCGAGATCGGCGGAGACGCCGAAGAGCGCGCAGCAGCCTTCATCAAGGAGAACGTGACGAAGCCGGTCGTCGGCTACGTCGCAGGCTTCACCGCTCCCGAGGGCAAGACCATGGGCCACGCAGGCGCCATCGTCTCCGGCTCCTCGGGAACCGCTCAGGCCAAGAAGGAAGCCCTCGAAGCTGCAGGCGTCAAGGTCGGCAAGACCCCGACCGAGACCGCCGAGCTCATGCGCGGACTCCTCGGCTGAGTCGAGCACTCCCGCATCGGGTGAGCGCCTGACCGGCACTGATCCGAACCACACTGCGGCCCGCCTCCACAAACGGAGGCGGGCCGCAGTGCGTTTCGGTCGGTTGGGGCGGCGCAGAGCCCTGCAACTGGTTCAAAGTGTGATTGCCGCGCACGAATGATCTGCGTATGCATTTTGAAGCCGTTATTGCCCGCAGGAGGGGCGTCTGAAGCTCCGTTGACGTCGCGCGGACCGTCGTGTCAGGGCCCTGCGGAGGGTCTAGGCTGGGATCGTGAACTCTCAGACATCTGATCAGACAGCGCAGTCGACGAACCCCGCGGACCTTCTCCCCGACACCGGCACCGCAGCCCCACCTGTCGACCCCAGCCCCGAGGCGCACCCGCGCAACTTCGGGTCCGATAACTGGGCCGGGGTCCACCCCGAGGTCATCACGGCCATTGCCGAGGCCAACGTCGGCCATACGCCCGGCTACGGCGGCGACCCGTGGACGCAGCGTTTCTACGACATCATGGCCCACCATTTCGGGCCCGAGGCTCAGGCGTTCCCCGTCTTCAATGGCACCGGCGCCAACGTCCTCGCCCTGCAGTCGGCGCTGCCGCGGTGGGCGGCGGTGATCACAGCCGCCTCGGCGCATATCAACTACGACGAGACCGGGGCACCGGAGAAGGTCGGCGGACTCAAGATCATCGGCACCGCCACCGAGAACGGCAAACTCACCCCCGCGGCGATCAAAGGTGCGATCATCGGCCGCGGCAGCGAGCACAATGCGCAGCCGCTGGCCGTGAGCATCTCACAGTCCACCGAATGGGGCACGACCTACACCCCGGACGAGATCGCGGCGATCGCGTCCACCGCGCACGAGAACGACATGATCCTCCACATCGACGGATCCCGACTCGGCAACGCGGCCGCCCACCTCGGCGTCGGCCTCGGCGACATCACGACCGCGGCCGGAGTCGACATCGTCAGCCTCGGCGGAACGAAGAACGGCTTGCTCGGCGCTGAGGCGGTCGTCGTCCTCAACCCGGAGATCGGCCAGGGACTGCGGTTCCTGCGCAAGATGAACCTGCAGCTGGCCTCGAAGATGCGCTTCCTCTCCGCCCAGCTGAACGCCCTGTACGAAGGGGACCTGTGGCGAACCTCCGCCACCCGGTCGAACGAGATGGCTCAGTATCTCAATGAGAGACTCGCCGAGGTGGCCGGCAGCGGCCGTGTCCCCGGACTGGAGATCGTGCAGAAGGTCGAGTCGAACGTCGTGTTCGTCCGCATGCCCGCCGAGGTGGCCGCCCGGGCCCGGCAGAAGTTCGCCTTCGCGGACTGGCCCTTGGAGAAGAACATCGTCCGCCTCATGTGCGCCTTCGACACGACACGAGAGGACGTCGACGCCCTCGTCGCCGCCATCGCAGGGGACTGAAGGACCTCAGGCGCGGCGCTGGGAGTCCTTCGCCGCAGGCTACTTCTTCTTCCGGCGATCGACCTTGACGGAGACGACGGGGACGTCGGAGTCGAGGATGATGCGCTGGGCCGTCGAGCCCATGATGAGCTTACCCACGGGGGAGCGGCGGCGTGATCCGATGACGATCATGCGGGTGTCGGCGGTCGCCTCGGCCAGGGCCAGAAGCTCTTCGACGGGGTCATTGCCGCGGAGGAACTGAAGGATCTCGTGGGAGACCTCGGAAGACTTCAGCGTCTCCTTGAGTTCCTCGATGTCTTTGCTGGTGGCGACGCCGCGCTCGTCGGGGGTCTCACCGATTCCGGCATTGAGCACGACGAGGACGTCGTCGAATGCGCGGGCCTGCTCGATGCCGAATTCGACAGCGGCCTTGCCTTCGGGCGAGGGGGAATAACCGACGAGGATTGTCATGATCTCTCCTGGTGCGACATTGGACGAAGCTCTCTCAATTAGTAGCATATCCGCCCTGTTCGGACGGGCGGCAGCTCACTCTGCGACGAGGGAAACGGGGAGCTTCGACTGAGATCTTCCTCACCTCACCAGGTACGGGATCGTCAGCATCGAGCGACTTCTGCTCTGTAACCGCGCGAAAACCGTGCGAAAACCCCGCGGAATCGGGCCTCCGACCCCAAATCTCAATTACTGACTGAATCGTCAGTTCGATTGACTCGGCAGTAAGGTGACCTGGGCGCTGCGTGCGCCGCGTACGAGTGAGAAAGAAGAAGCATTGACAGATCAGAATACGCATCTCGACCAGGCAGAAGCCGGTGAGACCCCAGCGCAGAAGAAGTCGGAATGGAAGACGGTCAAGGCCATCATGGCTGCCTCTTCGGGCAACCTCGTCGAATGGTTCGACTTCTACATCTACGCCTTCTTCAGCGTCTACTTCGCCGACCAGTTCTTCGTCGCTGACAACCAAGCACTGTCACTGATGCAGGCTGCCGGCGTCTTCTTCGTCGGCTTCCTCATGCGTCCCATCGGCGGCTACATCTTCGGTCGCGCCGCCGACCGCCTCGGGCGCAAGAACTCGATGCTCATCTCCATTCTGCTTATGTGCGCCGGTTCGCTGATGATGGCTCTGCTGCCCACGAGTGCGGTCGTCGGCTCCTGGGCCGCGATCCTGCTGCTCATCGTGCGCATGATCCAGGGGCTGGCCGTCGGCGGCGAGTACGGCGCCACCGCCACCTACATGTCCGAGGTCGCCACCGAAGGCAAACGCGGCTTCTACTCCTCCTTCCAGTACGTCACTCTCATCGGCGGCCAGCTGCTGGCCAGCCTGCTGGCCGTCATCATGACCCACACTCTGGGCACCGACCAGATCGAAGCCGGCTGGTGGCGACTGCCCTTCGCCATCGGCGCTGCCGCCGCGATCGTCTCCCTGTGGCTGCGCCGCGGACTCGAGGAGACGACCTCGGCGGACACCCGCAAGGACGAGAACTTCGGCAGCTTCCGCGAAGTGCTGCGCCACCCGCGCGCCTTCTTCGTCGTCCTCGGCATCACCAGCGTCGGATCGCTCGTCTTCTATGTCTTCACCACTTACATGCAGAAGTTCCTGCTGCTGCAGAACGAAGGCACCCCGGGCGAAGCCGTGTTCAACAAAGGCTCCATCGCTGACCTCATGACAATCTGCCTGCTCATCTTCGTCGTCATGCAGCCCATCGCGGGCAAGATCTCGGACAAGATCGGCCGTAAAAACAACATGCTCATCTTCGTCATCGGCATGATCGCGCTGCCCATCCCGCTGCTCGGCATGATCGGCAAGGCCGATTCCGTCCTCACTGCAGGCATCCTCATCGTCATCGCCATGGCGTTCATCAGCATGTACACCTCGATCTCCGGAATCGTGAAGGCCGAGATGTTCCCGGCCCACATCCGCGGAATCGGCGTCGGCTTCACCTATGCGGTCGGCAACTCGCTGTTCGGCGGCTCCGCCGAATACGTCGCGCTGTGGTTCCGCAACGCTGGAATCGGCACCTGGTTCGCCGTCTACGTCGTCGTCATCGCAATCGTCGGCTTCGTCGCCGTGGCCTTCATGCACGACAACCGCAAACACTCGACGATCGACAACGCCGATTCCTCGGCGTACAAACGCATCGGCAGCTGAATGACCGACGGCTGATCCCATCACCGAGGCGGCTTACCCGGTCCGCTGATCCCATCGCCGAGGTGGCCCACCCCGACCGTGAATGACGAGTGCCCCGGAACGCTGAGTTCCGGGGCACTCGTCATTCATCGATCTCGCCGCCTCGGCCGAGCCGCCTTGCCGGGTCGACCACTAGGTGATGTGGGAATAATTGGAAAGATGTTGGAATGTGATTGACGGTGCGTGAATAGAGTCCTAAGATCGTTCAAACCAACAGATAACCACGTGGTTATTCGTCCGTATGACGATGAGCCGTGCGAAGGGAAAGGCCGGACGTGTTCGCTGAAGAACGGCAACGACGCATCGCTGAGCTCGTCAGCGAAGCGGGCCGGGTCAATGTCACCGATCTGGCCGCCGATTTCGACATCACGACGGAAACCGTTCGACGCGACCTCGCCGCCCTCGAAAAGGCCGGAGCCCTCCAGCGCGTCCACGGGGGAGCGGTGCCTTGCCGTCCCCACAGCCTCGAAGAGCCGGCCTTCGACGACCGCGAGATCCATAACCTCGATGAGAAGACAGCGATCGCCCGGTCAGCGCTGAGCCTGCTGGAGGAGACGATGAGCATCTCCGTGGACGGCGGCACGACCTGTGCGGCCTTCGCTCGCGCGATCGCCGACGAAGCCCATGGCCGCCTCGTCGCCGGACAGGCACCGCGACAACTGCGCGTCATCACGAACTCCCTGTCCGCCATCGACAGCCTGGCCGGAGCGCCCGGCGTCGACATCTTCGTCCTCCCCGGCCGGTTCCGCCCGGTCACCCGGGCCATGGTCGGACCGCAGACGATCACGGCCATCGAGGGCCATCGAGTGGATCTCGCGGTGCTCGGCACCAATGGACTCACCGGCGACGGCGTCTCCACGCCCGACCATGACGAGGCGGCGACGAAGTCAGCGTTCGTGCAATCCGGACGCAGGGTCGCCGTGCTCGCCGACTCAGCGAAGTTCGATGCCATCTCTCTGGTGCGGTTCGCGGAACTCGACCAGATCGATGTCCTCATCACCGATGACGCGCCGGAAGAGTCGTTGTCGGCCGATCTGGAGACTGCGGAAGTCGAGGTCGTCACTCCATGATCCTCACCCTCACCGCCAACCCCAGCCTCGACCGGACCATCGAAGTGCCCGGCCCCGTTCTCCGCGGCCAGGTGCAGCGCGCCGTCTGGGCCGGACAGCAGCCCGGCGGCAAGGGAGTCAATGTCTCCCGTGCCGTGGCGGCCGCCGACCGTGACACCCTGGCGGTCCTGCCCGGAGACATCGACGACCCGGTGCTCACCGGACTCGACGCGATCGGACTGGCTCATCGCTCCGTTCCCACCGGCACGCCGCTGCGGTCCAATATCACCGTCACCGAACCCGACGGCACGACGACGAAGATCAACGAACCAGGCTCGCCTCTGAGCCCGCAGGCTCAGGACGAACTGCTCGATCTCGTGGCCGAGCAGGCAGTCGGTGCGAGCTGGGTCGTCCTGGCCGGTTCGCTGCCTCCAGGAGTCGACGATGACTTCTACGCCCGCGCGATCAAACGTATCCGCCAGCTTGATCGTCCGCCGCTGATCGCCGTCGACACCTCCGGTGCTCCTCTGGCTGCGGCCCTGATGGCCTCACCAGATCTCATCAAACCCAACGCCGAAGAACTTGCCGAGCTCCTCAACGCTGCCGGCCTCCTGCACGCCTCCGGTCTCCGGGACGATTCTGACCCACGTGACGCCGTCGAATCCCTCGGCACCGCCGAACTGCACACGATCGCCGACCGCCTCGAGTCCTCACCGCAGCTCACGGCTCGCGCCACATCGACCCTGCTCAACGCGCGCGGCCCCCGCCCACGGTCGATCCTTGCGACCTTGGGCGCCGGCGGCGCAGTGCTCGCCCAGCCGGACGCTGCCTGGCATGCCCAGCATCCGCCTACGGACGTCGTGAGCACCGTGGGCGCGGGCGACTCCACTCTTGCCGGGTACCTGCTGGGTCTGACCGGCGGCCGTGAACCCGCTGCGGCCCTGGCGCGAGCCGTCGCCTACGGAGCTGCAGCCGCCCGTCTGCGCGGCACCGGAGTGCCGAGCCCGGCGGACGCCCGGACCGACGCGGTGACCGTGACGTCACTGGACACACCGGCAACGGTGCCTGCAGGCACGCATACCGACGACACTTCCCACCGACACGAGGGCGCAGCCCCCGAAGCCGAGGAGGCACGATGACATCGCTCATCACAACAGACCTGGTGGTCCTCGACGCGGATCAGGGGACGGAGTCGTCCGCTGTCATCCGCGCTCTGGCCGCCACGATCGCCGAACAGGGCCGCGCGAACTCCGCAGACGGATTGGCGGACGCGGCGATCGCCCGCGAAGAGAAGACCCCGACCGGCGTTCCCGGCGGCATCGCCATCCCGCACGCCCGCACCGAGGCGGTCACCGAACCCAGCCTCGCAATGGCGCGACTGAACCCGCCGGTCGACTTCGGTGCCAAGGACGGCCCCGCCGACCTCGTGTTCATGATCGCCGCCCCCGAGGGCGCCGGGAAGGACCACCTCAAGCTCCTGTCGAAACTCGCGCGGTCGCTGGTGAAGAAGGACTTCGTCGCCTCCCTGCGCGCGGCGACGACCGAGCAGGAAGTCGTCGACCTCGTCGAAACCGCCCTCGGCCTACGCGAGACGCCCGAAGAGTCGACCAGCACCGAGTCGACCCCCACCGGCGCATCCACCGCCGCCGCTGCGGCCCCCACCGCAGCAGCCGCCTCCTCGACCGACCAGCCCCGCCGCGTCGTCGCCGTCACGGCCTGCCCGACGGGAATCGCCCACACCTATATGGCCGCCGACGCCCTCGTCCAGGCCGGAGCCGAGATGGGTATCGACGTCGTCACCGAGACCCAGGGCTCGAGCGGCACGACTCCGATCGACCAGTCCGTCATCGATGCCGCCGACGCCGTCGTCTTCGCTGTCGACGTCGACGTCCGGGACAAGCCGCGGTTCGCCGGCAAACCCTATGTGCAAGTGCGGGTGAAGGCCGGAATCGATGATCCGCAGGGCCTCATCGCGAAGGCCCTCGCCGAGGCGGACGCTCCCAACGGCCGCAGGCTGGCCGCCGCTCACGCCGCCGCCGACGACGAATCGTCCACGGCAGGAAACTCTCGCGAAAGCATCGGCGCCCACCTCAAGCGCGTACTGCTGACCGGTGTCAGCTACATGATCCCCTTCGTCGCCGCCGGCGGACTGCTCATGGCACTGGGGTTCCTCCTCGGCGGATTCGACATCCCCGACTACGCCGAGGACATCGTTCTGGGCAACTCCCTGTGGAACCTGCCCACCGAATACGGTGACCTGGCACTCGGACCCGTCGGCGCCTACCTGGGCGCCGTGGCCTTCCAGATCGGCAACCTGTCGATGAGCTTCCTCGTCGCCGCCCTGGCCGGATACATCGCCTACGGCATCGCCGACCGCCCCGGAATCGCTCCCGGCTTCACCGTCGGCGCCGTCGCCGTGCTCATGGGCGCCGGGTTCATCGGCGGCATCATCGGCGGACTCCTCGCCGGCTATATCGCCCACTGGATCGGCTCCTTCGCCGCACCGAGGTGGCTGCGCGGACTCATGCCCGTCGTGATCATCCCGCTGGTGGCCTCCCTCGTCTCCTCGGGCCTGATGTTCATGGTCCTCGGCGGACCGATCAGCGCCCTGACCAAGGGCCTCGACAGCTGGCTGAGCTCCATGACCGGAACCGCCGCCGTCGTCCTCGGGCTCATCCTCGGCGCGATGATGGCCGTCGATCTGGGCGGGCCCGTCAACAAGGTTGCCTACTCGTTCGCCGTCGCCGGCCTCGCCGCAGGCTCCGTCGACAACCCCGTGCCGTGGGAGATCATGGCCACGGTGATGGCCGCCGGAATGGTTCCGCCCCTGGCCATGGCGCTGGCCACCGCCGTCCGTCCACGCATCTTCTCCCAGGCGGAGAAGGAAAATGGAAAGGCCGCCTGGCTGCTCGGCGCCGCGTTCATCTCCGAAGGCGCGATTCCCTTCGCCGCCTCCGATCCGCTGCGCGTGATCCCTGCCTCGGTCGTCGGTGCCGGCGTCACGGGCGGCATGACGATGGCCTTCTCCGTCACCAGCCAGGCCCCGCACGGCGGCGTGTTCGTCTTCTTCGCCATCGACTCGTTCCTGCTGTTCCTGCTCTCCGTCGTCGTCGGCACGATCATCAGCGCCGTGCTGGTGCTCGCGCTCAAGATCCTCGTCCGCAAGGGCGGAGCGGCAGGCCTCGCCGAGGCGGCCGACCGGTCCGCACCGGCGACGACCGCAGCCGCGTCGACCGGTTCGACCACCGGATCCGGTTCGGCCGGTGAGGCTCAGCAGGCCGAACCGGTATCGTCGAACGCTGACGCCACACGAGTCTGACCGCTCTCACCGACGAGGCAAGACAGGAAGGAATGGGGATGTCCGCAGAGTTCTCAGGCATCGGAGTCGTACCCGGACGGGTCATCGCCCCGGCGCTGACCATGCCCGACCCCGTGTCCGCACCCGTGGCGAAGCCCGCCCCGGCTGATCCCGAAGCTGAGGCGAACAGGATCCGAGAGGCCTCGGCCGCCGTCCACGCCGAACTGCGTGAGCGCGCCGAATCCGTCACCGGGGACGCCCGCGACGTGCTCAAGGCCACCGCCCTCATGGCCAAGGACCCCACTCTGGTGAAGACGGCGATCAGACGCCTGTCCGACACCGACGCGGAGACCGCGATCTGGACGGTGGCCGCGGAGACCGCTGCACAGTTTGAGAAGCTCGGCGGCTATATGGCCGAACGCGCAGCCGACGTCCTCGATGTCCGCGCCCGCCTCGTCGCCCATCTGCGTGGAGTGCCGGCCCCCGGCATTCCACACGCGGCCGAGCCCTTCGTGCTCATCGCCACGGATCTCGCTCCCGCCGACACCGCAACTCTGGATTCTGAGCTGGTCGTCGGACTCGTCTGCGCAGAGGGTGGACCGCAGAGCCATACGGCCATCCTCGCCAGGTCGTTGGGCATTCCCGCCGTGGTCGCAGCCGCCGGCGTCCGCGAGATCACCGACCACACACCCGTCTTCGTCGACGGCGGTGCCGGAGTCCTGCGCACCGAACCCGGAGCGACGGAGACCGGCCTCGTCGAGGCATGGGCGGAGACGGCCGGCCGTCTGCAGTCGTTCACCGGACCCTGTCTCCTGAGCGACGGCACCCGGATTCCGCTGCGTGCGAATGTCGGCGACGGCGCTCAGGCACGGGCAGCGGCAGCCGCCGGTGCCGAAGGCGTCGGTCTGCTGCGCACCGAGTTCTGCTTCCTCGATCGTGACACCGAACCCAGCGTCGAGGAGCAGGCCGAGGCCTATGGGCAGGTGTTCGCAGCCTTCGATGATCACAAGGTTGTCGTGCGCACCCTCGATGCCGGAGCCGACAAGCCTCTGCCGTTCCTCACCGACGCCGATGAACCGAACCCGGCCCTGGGCGTACGCGGATTCCGGACCAGTCGCCGGGCTCAGGGCGTCCTCGAACGTCAGCTCGAGGCGATCGCGCTCGCCGCCTCAAGGCATGCGGTGACCGTCCACGTCATGGCTCCGATGATCGCCACCGCCGAGGAGGCCCGACAGTTCGCAGACCTCGTTCGTGCGGCAGGACTCCCCACCGCCGGTGTCATGGTCGAGGTTCCCTCGGCGGCGCTGCAGGCGGCCACGATCCTCGAGGAAGTCGAGTTCGCGTCCATCGGCACGAACGATCTCACCCAGTACGTCATGGCCTCCGACCGCATGCTCGGAGGCCTGGCCGAACTCAGCGACTCGTGGCAGCCGGCAGTCCTGCAGGTCATCGGCCTGGCTGCTACCCAAGGTGCTGCGGCGGAGAAGTCGGTGGGCGTGTGCGGAGAGGCCGCGGCCGATCCGGCATTGGCCGTCGTGCTCGTGGGCCTCGGAGTCACCAGCCTGTCCATGGCGCCCGGAGCTCTGCCTGCCGTCGCCGAGGTGCTGTCCGGTGTCTCCCTGGACCAGGCACAGCAGATCGCCCGCAGCGCACTTGCGGCGCGCAGCCCGAGCGAAGCGAAGGCCGCGGCCCGAGCCGAGCTGCCGATTCTCGACGGGCTCGGCCTGTGAGCCCGGCCGTCGGGCGAGTGACCCCGTGACATACTCAGCACCACCACAGACACCACCAACAGGACATGCCGAAACACCGGGCAGGCCGAACCACGGCCGGTCTGATCAGGAAGGACAACTCATGGCAGAGACCATCGCAACAGTCGGAAGCACCGTCGGCCTGCACGCCCGTCCAGCAGCACTGCTGGCCGAGGCCGCCGCAGACTATGACCTCGAGATCACCATCGCCATGGAAGGCGAACCGGCCGAGGATGCCCTCGACGCGGCCAGCGTGCTCTCCCTCATGGGCCTCGGCGCGGAATACGGTCAGAAGGTCGTTCTGCGCGCCGAGGGTGACGGAGCCGACGAAGCATTGGCCAACCTCAAGCAGCTCATCGAAACCGACCACGACTCCGAAGGCTGAGCGGCACACCCTCGGGGAGGCGGCGACCGGTCCGCTCGGATTAGACTGATCGAATGTCCGCCTCCCTGCTGCCCTCTGACTCTGCCGCCGCCGATCGCAGCCGGGATCTGCTGGCGGTATTCCCTCAGCTCAGCGATGTGCCCGGTCTGCCGCAGGCGCGCATGCTCATCGACTACGTCATCGGTCGCCGACTCGGAGTCCTCGACGTCTCGGGCCGGGACACCGAAGGCACCTTCGTCGCCGCCGAACTCTCAGCCGAGGTCCCCGAGAACCTCATCCTCGTCGACGATGCGCACGGTCTGCAGGCGACCCTGCTCAGCCGGCTGACGCAGGTATGCACATACAACGACCGGCTCGACGAGGCACGGACTTTGGCCGCAGCGGTCGAGTCCCTGGCCGGAGCCGGCGAATCCGCGGGAGTCGCCGGAGAGCCAGTTGCCGAAGCGGCCCCCGTACTGGCAGTGAGCGAGCTCAATGAGATCGCGGGACTGGCCGAATTCGGCGTGGGGGAGACGTGGGCAGTCGTCAACGCTCCGAAGGCGATGAATGCGCTCACCGAGACGATCGCGGTACTGCAGCCGTTGGCGAGCACCATCATCGTCATCGGCCGCAGCGATGCGATGAGCCGCGGCGTCAACAAGGAGCTCGCCCGCGGATTCGGCCGAGTCGATGTCTCTCCCGGGGTCGGCAAGCACCGGATGATCATCGGCAGCCGCCCCCTGTCCTCTCCGAGTCTGCCGGAATTCCCACGCCGCGGGATGATCACCCATCGCGGTGTCGGTGAGCTCGAAGTCCGCGCTCATGGGGCCTGCTTCTCCGGGACGAAGAGCGATGAGGGCTCGGAGCTGCTCATCGACTCACTGCTGGGACTGCTCCCAGGTGGGGCGCCGGAGTCCGTGCTCGACCTCGGCTGCGGCAACGGCTGGCTGCTCACCGCGGCCATGCGGGCCTCGGGGGCGAATACGGGGCTCGGCGTCGATGTGTCGAAGGCGGCGGTCGCCTCGGCGAGGGCCACAGCGGAGGCGAACGGAGTCGGAGTCGATATCATCCTCGGTGACGCCGCGGATCCGGGAGAACCGGCGCTCGCGAACTTAGGCGAATTCGATGTCATCCTGCTCAATCCGCCGTTCCATCAGGGAACGGCCATCGAGACCGAGACGGCCGCGGCGCTCATGGCCACGGCCGCCGAGCATCTGGCGCCGGGCGGGCAGGTGCTCACGGTGTTCAATTCGCATCTGCGCTACCGGGATCGTCTCGAATCGATCATCGGACCGAGTCGGCAGCTGGCCCGGAACAAGAAGTTCACTGTCATCGCCAGCCGCCGCGACTGAGGTCTCTCACCAGCTGTGCGCCAGCTGTGCGATCGGGTCGGCAGGTGGCCGTCCCGATCGCACAACTTCACCGACGATTGCGGCGATAGATCCGCCAGGTGCTCACCTGATCCCAGACGGTGATGATCCAGATCGCGATGACCGTGATGATCTGCTGGAAGTCGGGGTTCCCGGTGTTCGTGAGCTCGGGGTGGAGGACCGGCTGAGTGAGCAGCGCGATGGTGAGGAAGACGGCCATGGCGATGTCGACGATCCCGCCGATGATGGCCACGGTCGGTTTCGCCGAGGCGGTCGTGAACTTGATGACCTCGACCCCAGCCATGAGCGCGAGGAAGGCCCAGTAGCCGAGCAGCCAGCCGACGCCGAGGTCGGGGTTGACGAACGTCTCCCCACCGTTGAGGTGGCCGACGTAGAGCAGAGAGGTCGGGATGAGCGGGACCATTGCCAGGGCGACGATGAAGACCAGCCCGAGCCCCGCCTCGGCGCGGATCTGCTTGCTGTGGGAATCGCGTCGGTCGAGATCATCGACCGTCCACGTGCCCGGATTCCGCTTCCGGAGCGAATCGGATGCGCCGCCGTCCATTCCGCGATCGCCGAGACCGATGATGATCGTGATGGCGGCGAATGCGGTCAGCAGGGCGATGACAGTGTTGCCGGCCGTCTTGCCGATGATCTCTCCGATCTGGACTCCGGGGGAGACGGCGATGGTGGTCACGATGTTTGTGAGCACGGCGAGCAGACCGACGATGGGCAGGACCCAACGCAGCGCCCAGATATAGAGCGGGTAGGAATTCGGGCCGATGAGGTGCTGCGGAGAGTTCGAGTACTCCCGCGACAGCGCGACGGGATCGCCGAGCTCTTCGAGGACTTCGCGTTCGACGGTCGCCGTGTGATCCGGGGACGAATCCGCATCCTCGCCGAGGCGGGCGTCGACCATGTCGTCGATCGTGGCGGTGATCTCGGCGGCGATGTCGGGCCGGGAGTCTTCGGGGAGGTGGCGGGTGACGTTGTCGACGTAGATTTCGGTGAGCGCACTCATGGTGTGCCGTCCTTCCAGAGCTTGGTGATGCTGGAGTTGAGTTCGAGCCAGTGGCGGTGCAGTGCGGCGGCGACTTCGGCGCCGCTGTCGGTGAGTGTGTAGTACTTGCGGGGGCGGGCTTGTTCGGTGTTCCAAACCGATGTGAGCAGGCCCTGTTTCTCGAGCCGCCGCAGGAGGGGGTAGAGGGTGTTGGCCTCGGTGGCGATGCCTGCTTCGGTCAGCGTCGTCAGCAGCGAGTAGCCGTACTGCGGCCGTCGACAGGCGACGAGGCTGGCGAAGACCACGGTGCCGCGTCGCAGCTCCTGTTCGTGGGTGGCCAGTGCCTTGTCTTCATCCTCGTTCATGCATCACACGATAGTGTGTGTCGCACACTATTACAAGAGGCGGGGTATTCTTTGCTGCGGTACGGCGCGCGGCACGGTTTAGGGTCAGCAGCTCACGTTGGAACATGGGCTATTCGCCTCAACCTGGGCTTTCCGGCACACGAGTAGCGCGAGCATCGGTAGGTAGTCTTGCCTCATGAGTTTGAGGAAGTGGGTGCTCTTCGATATCGGGGGAGTGCTGGAGGTCGTTGATGATGACACCTGGGTACAGCTTTTCGTTCGCCGGTGGCAGGAGCGCTCTGGATTCTCAGCGGAGGAGTATCGGGCGCGCATTCTGGCGGCGGACTTGCCGGTCATCGACCGTAGAGCGGACACACGGGACGAGTACTGGTCGAAGCTGGGTCGAGCGCTCGAGATGGATTCGAACCTGATCGAGGCTATGCAGGCCGAGATGTGGCACGAATACTGCGGGAGTCTCAATACAGAGTTGTTTGAGTATGCAGCTGCGCTGCGGCCACGCGCCGGTGTGGCGATTCTGTCGAACTCAGTGGACGGGGCGCGGCGCGAGGAAGAACGGCGGTTCGGGTTCGGTGAAGTCTTTGACCCGATTCTCTACAGTCACGAGACCGGTCTGCTCAAGCCTGAACCGGAGGCCTATGAGAATGCGCTTGAGCGACTGGGTGCTGATGCAGACGATGTGTTGTTCATTGATGACCACGAGGTGTGCGCCGAGGGTGCTCGTGCCGTCGGCATGGATGCGATCGTGCACCGTGACAATCGGTCGACGATTAATGAGATCGAGCAGTTTCTTCTTTAGGCGGGTTGAGTGAACAGGAGTGAATGAAATGGCGAATAACAGTGCTTTGGCTGGTTTCATCCTCGGGCTGGCAGTGTCTGCTGGGGTGTTGATGCTGTTGTTTCCTGGGCTTCTTGAAGGGCCTGAGGCATGGCAGGTGTGGGTAGCTTGGATGGCTGCCGGATGTGCCATCGCCTGCGCGCTCGGGACGGTATTGTCTCGAGCCCGCGGGCGATGATCGAAGCGCATCCTCTTCAGGCTTTTGCCACGGATCCCGGCTGATCTGAATCGGCCGAGTCAACGGCGAGTTCGGAAAGCTGGGTGCGGAGGCCCTTTGTTGCCACGGCTGGGATGACGGCTCCGATGACGAGCCGGATCGTGTCGAGGGTGATCGCGTGCCCGTTGAGCCGAGTAGGTCAACGTCAGTCCGTCAGGTCGAGCATTGGTGTCGGCCGACGGAATCCCCGTGTGACGAAAGCGAGGTATCCGACTCCGAGAACCAGCCAGATGGCGCCGATGAGAAGAGTCCGCGGAGACAGGCTCGTCCACAGCCACAGGGTCAGACAGAACCCGATTCCCGGTAGAACGATCGAACTGAGAACAGCACGTGAACCGCGATTCTTCTCGTCGATGATGAAGTGCTTGATAACCGACAGATTCACTGCTGAGAACGCGATCAGAGCACCGAAGCTGACCATCTCCGATATGAATGCGAGGTCGACGGCGAGCGCAAGCAGAGAGACTGCGCCGACAGTCAGAGTTGCAATCGTGGGTGTGTGAAAGCGCGGTGACAAGCGGCCGAAGTAGCTTTTCGGGAGCACACCGTCGCGACCCATCGCGAAGAGAATGCGTGAGACTGATGCCTGCGAGGTCAGAGCCGAGCCGCATGCTCCGGCGACATAGGCGGCGGTGAAGAAGGCGGTGAGGAATTCGCCGCCGGCCGCCGCCATGACGTCAAGCGCGCCTGAATCGACATCGGCGAACTGATTCGACGGGTAGACCAGCTGAGCCAGGTACGACAGAACAATGTAGATGAGGCCGCCGGTGACAGTGGCGATGACGATCGCGCGGGGAACTGCTCTCTTCGCGTCCTTGGCCTCCTCGGACAAAGTCGAGACCGCATCGAAGCCGAGGAAAGACAGACACAGAATCGCTGCGCCGGCCATGACATTGTCGAATCCGGGTGCAGAACCGTCACCAGTGAACGGCGCCGCTAGGTCGACAGAACCAGATCCGGTGAATGAGGCGATGCCGAGTGCTGCGAAGACAATGATGAAGATTGCTTGAGCAGCGATGATGACGATGTTGGCGCGTGCAACGGAGACGATTCCGATGACATTGAGGATCGTGACGAGAACAATGGCAGAGACCGCGAAGACCCAGGCAGGGATCATGGGGAAAGCCGCGCTGAGGTAGATGCCGATGACAAGATAATTGATCATCGGCAGGAACAGGTAGTCGAGAAGCAGCGCCCAACCGGCAACGAAGCCGATTCCAGCTCCGAAGCTCTTCTGCGTGTACGTGTATGCCGAACCGGCAAAGGGCATGGCGGCAGCCATCTTCGCATATGACCGCGCGGTGAACACCATTGCCAGCAGGGTGATGACGTAAGCGGCTGGGACGCGGCCCCCGGTGACCTGGGTGACGATTCCGTAAGTCGTGAAGACTGTCAGTGGAACCATATAGACGAGGCCGAAGAAGACGAGTGAAGGTACCCCGAGCGCACGCTTCAGGTGAGTCTCGGAGGTGTCTTGCGTGGTGGCGTTGTGATTGGAATGGGACATCATTGTCCTTTCGATTCAGTCCGCTGAATGGACGGCCACGCCGCGCAGGTATGTGCGGCGAACTGGGGTGGCAGACAGTTCCTGTGGGAGCAGTGCTCGGGGATCCGAATCGAGAACGATGAAGTCGGCGCTCGCGCCCGGACGGATCGCTCCCCACTCGTCTGTTCTATGGTCTGCAAATGCTTGGTGGGCCACCGCAGTCGAGTAGGCGTCGAGAGAGCGTTCGATGTCGAGGATCTCATCGGGAGTCCACCCGCCGTCGGGCTCACCGTCATCGGTCTGTCTGCTCACGGCAACCGCGAGACCCTCGAGCGGCGCCCCTGAAGTGCAGGGCCAGTCCGAACCGAACGCAAGGTGCCCGCCGCTGTCGAGGACGCTGCGCATCCGATATTGCGCCACGGCTCGTTCTCTGCCGATCCGGGGGACGGTGAGTACTGTCATGAGGTCATCGAGCTGAGCCCACAAAGGCTGCATATTCGCGATGACGCCGAGTTCAGCAAAGCGGGACAGGTCGGCAGAGTCGATGATCTGGGCATGTGCGATCACCGGCCGTCGATCACGGGCTTCGTTGTTCCGGATTGTGTACTCGATGGCATCCAATGCTTGTCGAACGGCCGCGTCGCCGATGGCGTGGATGTGGATCTGAAAACCTGCCGCGTCGACTTCGCGAACCGCCTCTGCCAGCGAATCTCCTTCCCAGACTCGCATGCCGTGGTTGTGAAGGGAGGAGCAGTAGGGCTCGATGAGCGCACCGGTTTCGTTCTCGATGACTCCGTCGGCGAAGAACTTCACGGTCTGAGCGGTCAGGAACGGATCCGAAAGTTCCTCGATCCTTCGGCGCGCAGAAAGCATTTCGGGCAGCTGTTGCGTGAAGCGGCGGGGATCGGCGTAGAACGCGAGGTTGAATCGCAGTTTGAGCCGATCCTGCTGAGAGGCGGACGCATAGGTCTCGACATCGGCTGGCTCCACCCAAGCGTCCTGGACCCAAGTGACGCCTCGAGCCAGGTAATAGTAGGCTGCCCGATCGAGAGCGCGAAGTCGGACGGAATCGTGGTGTGGCGGACGAACGGCGTCGATCAGATCAATTGCACCCCATTCACGCAGAGTGCCCAGCGGTGAGCCGTCGTCTCGGCGAGGAATCTCGCCTATCTGCGGCTCCGGGGTTGCCGCGGTGATTCCCGCGAGTTCCAATGCTCGAGAATTGCACCACACGGTGTGGTAGTCCCAAGCGCGAAGGACGACCGGTCGGTCGGACACGGCTCTGTCAAGCCATTCGGCGTCGAAGAGGCCGTCGCGTACGAGGCTGCCGTCATATGAGGCACCAGTGATCCAGTCGTCGCCGGGATGAGCCTCGGCGTACCGTTTCACTTCAGCGATGATCTCTTCGACGCTCGTGCACGATCTCACCTGTGGGCCCTCTGCTTCCATGCCACCGAAGATCGGATGAGCATGGCCGTCGCCGAAGGACGGCATGAGGAACCCGCCGTCGAGATCGATGGACTCAAACTCTGCGCCGTCGTGGCTCGAAACTTGATCGAGGACGGCCGCCACCGCATGTGAACCAGAGGCAACGACAGTGCCATCTTGAACCACAAGGGAATCCTCAGTTTGGGCGCCGGCGCCCAACCAGATGGTGCCGTTGTGGAAGTGCTGTGTCGTCAAGACTGCCGTCCTCCTGCTCCATTGCTTGTGGCCGGCCGCACCGGCGTTTACACGAACAGTGTTCGTATGTGACTGGGAACACGATACACTGCTCGAAAGATGTAGGGAAGTGCGAAATTGAGAGCGAGCATTCTGTGAGATTGAATCAGGATCGGCTGGTTGATGCCGCGCTCGCGCTTGTCGACGACCTCGGCGAAGAGTCATTGTCGATGCGAACTCTGGCGGCTCGCGTCGACAGGCAGGTGTCCTCTCTGTACAACCATGTCTCCGGCCGAGGTGAACTCATCGAATTGATGCGCGCCCGTATTGTGGCTGGAATCGACGTTCAAGTATTTGCCGGGATTGAGGAATCGTCGGAGAGCGTGTCGTGGGACAGGGGGCTGGAACTGTGGGCCCGGTCGTATCTCAGGGCGTTTGCCGACCATCCGAATCTCATCCGGTTGCTGGCCACGACCTCGATTCGAGACCTCTCAACGTATGAAATGTATGACTCAGTGATCGGTGGACTTCGTCGAGGGGGATGGCCGCAGGGTCAGACTGTGGCGGTGATGCGGTCTGTCGAAGCCTATGTCCTCGGTTCCGCTCTGGACATCGTCGCTCCGGTCGACCTCATCACTCAAGAATCGGCCGGAGACAGATTTGCGGAGATTCGAGGTGCGCTGGATCCTCGATTCGGCGAGAACTCGTCAGCGGTGGCGTCCTTCGAGTTCGGGTTGACAAGCCTGATCCAAGGTCTGAAGCACCAGCTTGAGGCCGTGTCATGAGCCATGCGAAGAAGGTCGGCGCCGCACTCGACTCGTTCTGGGGGCGGGTCCGCGCCCGGAGCTCCGACCTGCCGGAGGCGATGCCTGAAGCATGGGCGTTCGGCGCGACTCCCGAGCATGCGGACGACCTCCTCGCTCTCGTGCTGGCTGGGACCAAGACGGGCACCGCCTCGGCGCTGTGGGACATCGAAGCCGATGACGAATCCGTACCCGAGGTGGGTGAACTGAGCATCATCCTCGACGGCCGAGGCCGGCCGAGAGCCCTCATCGAAACCACGGCGATCGACATCGTTCCGTTCTGCGAGGTGACCGCCGAGCATGCCCATGCGGAAGGGGAGGGCGACCGAACCCTGGCCGCCTGGCGCGAGATCCATGAGCGTTTTTGGCAAGAGCACGGTCGACGCGGATTCGCGCTCGAGATGCCGGTCGTCTGCGAACGCTTCCGGTTGCTGTTCGACGTAGAAGACGAGGGGTGCGTCAGCGTCTCGGGCGACGAATCACCGGGGACGAGCAGATGAACGAAGCCGAATACTGGGACCTCATCCACACGGAACGCGCGCGCCTGGCCGATCTGCTCTCCACGCTCGAACCGGAGCAGTGGGCGCTCGCCACTCTGTGTGCAGACTGGACGGTCGAGCAGGTCGTCGCCCACCTGACAGCCGCAGCCAACACCGGGAAGTGGGCCTGGATCCGCAGCATCATCCGAGCGGGATTCGACCCTGCCAAACACAACGCGCGACTGCTCACGCGCCGCCTCGGCGGCTCACCTGAGGAGACCCTTGCGAAGTTCCGCAACTCGATCCCACTGACTATCGCCCCGACCAAAGACTTCCCGGCCTTCCTCGGCGAAGTCATCGTCCACGGCCAGGACATCGCACGACCACTGGAACTCGACCTGACCCCTGGCGCCGAGGCGACCGTCGAGGTGGCCCGATACTTCGCCTCTAAGGACTTCGCAGTGAACTCGAAGACCCTGGTCAAAGGGCTGAAGCTCAGTGCTGTCGACGCCGACTTCGAATCCGGAAGCGGGCCGGAGGTGACCGGTCGTGTCCTCGACCTCGTCCTGGCTATGGCCGGTCGACCGGAATCACTGACAGAGCTGACGGGCAGCGGAGTCACCGAACTCCGGCGACGGATGAACTGAAACCTCAGCGGTCAGAGTGCTGCGACGCTTTTGCCGGGCCATCCCTGACGGCGAGATGAACGTTGACGGGTGCTCAGGCGAGTCCGACGGCTCCGACCGCCACCAGGACGAATCCGAGAAGCTGCAGTGAAGCGCGCGCGATCTGGAAGACGTCCCATCGTCTGCGCATGGCGATGAATCCCTCGGGGGCGGTCTCCTCGGTGATCCGTCCCGTCCGGATGTTGATCGGGACGTTCCCGATGATCGTCACGACCAGAGCGACGCTGAGGCTGATTGCTGCCGAAACCAACCATGCGTTGGGCTCATCGATGGCAATGATGACGGCCAGCGCTGTCGCTGCGGTCATCCCCACCGGCATCACCCGGCCGAACGTCTTCAGCAGGCCCCTCTCCATGATCAGCTGATCGTCCGTCCTCAGCTGACGGATCACCGGATGAACCAAAGCGGCCGACCCGAATTCCGCTGAGCCGACGAAGCCGGTGACGAGGACCGCAGACAAAGTCAAGGCATCCATGACCTCTCCTCTTAATAGGTAGTTATACTATCCATAATAGATAGTAGAGGTATCTGCTAGGGTCGAGCAAGACCAGTCACCGAACATTGCTGACAGTGCCGGGAGGAGATGGCGATGCAGGAATCAGCGGAGAAGTCGGGGATGAGGATGGCGGAGCTGTCACGTCGTTCGGGCCTCAGCGTGCCGACCATCAAGTACTACCTCCGCGAAGGACTGCTGCAGCCGGGACGACGGACAAGCGTGAATCAAGCCGTCTATGATCGCACTCATCTCGAGCGGCTGCGCCTCATCGGGGCGCTGACGTCGGTGGCCGGACTGCCGTTGGCGAAGGTGCGAGCCGTCGTTGATGCGGTGGACGGGCAGGCCTCGGAAGTCGAAGCGATGGGCGTCGTCCAGGACGCGCTCATCGACGAGGCCGAGACGGACGATACAGCCGCCTCGGCGATACTCGACCGCGCGATCACCGCGCGAGGGTGGCACTGCGCGAAGTCGTCACCGGCCTATCGGGCGGCTGTGAACGCGGTTGCCATGTTGACTACGGAGAACCTGACTCCGATCCTCGACCGACTCGACGCCTATGTCGAAGCCGCTGAAGACGTCGGTCGCACCGACCTCGACGCGATCGGCGACGCAGTCAGTCTGGAGGAGCGTATCCGCGGAGTCGTCCTCGGCAGCGTGCTGCGCCGACCGCTGCTCGAGGCGCTGGTCCTGCTCGCACAGCAGCACTTCGCGCAGGACCTCACTCGGTCGGAAGAAAGCTGACCGGGAACAGCTCCGTCCTGGCGATGACGCGATCGCGTTCGGCGGCCTGCTCCTGACGTCGCGGATCTGCCAGGTAGGAATCGAGCGCTTCCGTGGATTCGAACCGATAGAGCTGCACCTCGTCGGGACGCCCCTGAGCCCCGTCGCTCTTGGCACGATTGACGACGCGCCCTCCGTGCTCGGAGATGAGCGCGAGAACACCGTTCTCGTAGGCTGTCAGTGCCTCAGCCTGTCCTTCGCGCGCCCACAGCAGGCAGCACAGAAGCACCTCGCGGTCAGCACCGGCGTTCGCTGAGCTTGCCTGTTGTTCCGGCTCCACCGAGCTCGGCCTCTCCTCACTCGGCGACTCCGTGCTCACGACTCCGTCGGCTTCGCGTCGTAGGTGAGCCAGTTCGTCTTCGCTGCGACATCGTCATAGAGCACCTGAGCCTGAGCGTTGTCATCGGCGGTGATCCACCGTACCACCGAACAGCCTTCGGACGTGGCGATCATCTGCAGCCGGGAGATCAAGGCACGGCCGACACCTCGGCCGCGCGCCTCGGGATCGGTGAAGAGATCGTCGAGCCAGATGCCGACGCTGCCTGTCGAGGGACGCGAGAAACGACGATAGTCGGCGATTCCGACGATAGACCCGTCCGCCTCGGCGACGAGCCCCTGGCACTCATGGGCGGAGTCGGTCAGCCAGGACCACACTCGGGAGACGATCTCCTCGGAGGGCTCCAGTCGGTAGAACTCGCGGTAGGCGCGGAAGAGCTCCTTCCACCGGGCCTCGTCGGCAGGAGCGGTGGGGCGGATCGTCGGGGCCGGGGACGTCGTCATCGGCAGTCCTCTCACTAGGTTCGGTGCACCAATGACCACACTACGTTCTCCGCGTCTGTTTGCGTACAGAAGTGACGACAGAAAAGTCCCCGGCGCGGAAGCCTGTCGACTTCCGCGCCGGGGACCGCGGTACGCGAGAGGGGACTTGAACCCCTACGTCCGAAGACACTGGAACCTAAATCCAGCGCGTCTACCAATTCCGCCACTCGCGCTGAAGCGGCCACCCTCGCGGCCGCAACGTCCTCAAGATTAGCAGGGGCGGCCCGAGTTGTTGAAAACTCGGACCGCCCCGATGCTCACGTTGAGCACGGGCAGTTCAGCCCGCCCGACGCTCAAGTTGCAGCAGACTCAGGCAGCGTCGATGCCGAGCTCCTTGCGCACGCGGGCGACGTGCCCGGTGGCCTTGACGTTGTACTGGGCGAGTTCGACCTTGCCCTCGGCATCGACGACGACGGTTGAGCGGATGACGCCCTGGACGACCTTGCCGTAGTTCTTCTTCTCGCCGAAGGCACCCCATTCGGTCATCATCGTCTTGTCCTCATCGGAGAGGAGGTCGAAGTTGAGACCTTCCTTCTCGATGAACTGCTGCAACTTCTTCGGCTTGTCCGGGGAGATGCCGACGACGGCGATTCCGGCGGCCTTGAGTGCCGACAGTGAGTCCCGGAAGTCGCAGGCCTCAGTCGTGCAGCCCGGGGTCATAGCGGCGGGGTAGAAATACACGACGACCCGCTGACCTCGGAAGTCGCTGAGGCTGACGGACTTCCCGTCCTGGTTGACGAGGGTGAACTCCGGGGCGGTGTCGCCGACCGACAGACGTGACATGAATGCTCCTCCTGATTGGGGTGGTCTCCATGATGGACAACCATTGCTGACCACCACTCTATTCCGTTGCCGAGCCCGATGCCTCGACCGATGCACGCAGTCACCTCGACCGATCCTTTCGCCGAGGCAGCCCGCCGTCTCAGTCGACCCGTGCAATGGCCTGCCCGACCGCCACGACGTCGCCGACCGCCGCGACCTGGCGCAGCGTTCCCGCGACCGGGGCTTCGACCCGGGTCTCCATCTTCATCGCCGAGAGCACAGCGACCTCGTCACCGGCCGCCACCTGCGCGCCGTCTTCGACGAGGAAGTCCACAAGGCTGCCCGGCACAGGAGCGGTAACATCCCCGGCACTCGCCGAGGCGGCTCCACCGTTTCCGGCGCCACCGGCCTCGCCGCCCTGACCCGTGCCGCCCTGACCGGTCCCACCGACCGAGCCGAGGGCAGCGAGCAGTCCGGCGGGCAGTCCGATCGTGGTGAGCTTCCCATCGATCTCGATCGACATCCGCTGCATCTCGCCATCGGCGACCGGGGCCGGGCGGTCCTGAGTCTCGAAGCGCGGCAGCAGCTCGGCCTCGATCCACTGCGTGTGGATGCCGTCGACACCGTCGACGCCGAGACCGGTGAACGCCTCATCGGTGAGGATCGCCAGGGAGCATGGCACCACCGTGGCCGGACCCTCGACACGGAGTTCCTTTGCCGCTGTCACGGTGCGCGCGATCGCCTGCTCACGGTCGGGACCGTGGACGATGAGCTTCGCGAAGAGGGAATCGAAGGCCGGCTGTACGGTGTCACCGGCACGCACACCGGAATCCCAGCGCACGCCGAGGCCCCCGGGCACGTCGAGGACATCGATGCGTCCCGGAGTCGGCAGGAAGCCGCGGCCGGGATCCTCGGCGTTGATGCGCAGCTCGATCGCATGACCGACCGACTGCGGGGTCGACTCAAGCGACAGTTCCTGTCCGAAGGCGATGCGGAACTGTTCGGCGACGAGATCGACCCCGGAGGTCACCTCGGTGACGGGATGTTCGACCTGCAGTCGGGTGTTGACCTCGAGGAACGTCATGGTGCCATCGGCAGCGAGCAGGAACTCGACGGTGCCGGCACCGCGGTAGTCCACCTCGGCGCAGATGGCTTCGGCCGAACGGTGCAGGCGCTCACGCTGCTCATCCGTCAGTCCCGGGGCGGGTGCTTCCTCGATGAGCTTCTGATTGCGCCGCTGAGCGGAGCAGTCGCGGTCACCGACGGCCACGACCCGACCCTGACCGTCGCCGACGATCTGGACCTCGACATGGCGGGGACGCTCGAGGAACTTCTCGACGAAGCACTCGGGCCTACCGAAAGCCTCGACGGCCTCACGGGTCGCCGATTCGAAGGCACCGGCTACCTCGGACAGCTCGTGGACGATCTTCATTCCGCGTCCGCCGCCACCGTGGGCGGCTTTGATGATGATCGGCAGTCCCGCCTCGGCGGCGAAGGACTCGACCTCGGCCGCGTTCTCGAGGGGACGGTCGATGCCCGGTGCCAGGGGAGCGCCGACCTTCTGCGCGAGCTGACGGGCCGTGACCTTGTCGCCGAGGGCCGTGATCGTGTCCGCGGTCGGACCGATCCAGATGAGGCCGGCGGCTTCGACGGCGGCGGCGAAATCGGCGTTCTCGGACAGGAATCCGTACCCGGGGTGGACGGCATCGGCACCGGCGGACTTCGCTGCGGAGAGGATCGCATCGATGTTGAGGTACGTGTCACCCGCTGTCGTCCCAGGCAGAGCGAACGCTTCGTCTGCGAACCGGGCATGCATGGCGTCGGCGTCCTGATCAGCGTAGACAGCCACCGAAGTGTGCCCGTGCTGGGCGCAGGCACGGATGATGCGGACGGCGATCTCGCCGCGGTTGGCGATGAGGATTCTCGACATTGTTCAGCCTTCGTTCTCGTTGGTGCGGGATCCTGCTGCGGTGCGGGACGGCTCGGCCGGGTGGGCGTTCGACGTCGGTCGGGCAGAGGTGGTGAAGCGCAGCTTCACGCCGGGAGGCAGCTGCGCGGCGAGGTCGACATCATCGACGCTGGCGATGATCGGATAGCCGCCGGTGAGCGGATGGTCGGGTCCGAAGAGCACCGGCTGACCGTTCGGCGGAACCTGCAGGGCACCGGTGACCGCGCCTTCGCTGGGCAGCTCTCCGGTTCGGGCACGTTCGAGTGGAACCTCACCGTTCAGGCGCAGTCCGACCCGGTCGGATTCGTGGGTGACCGTCCACTCCTGTGACAGCAGAGTCTCGATCCCGGCCTCGGTGAACCAATCCTCGCGCGGTCCCAGCGTCACGCTCAGCATCACGGTCTCACCCGCCTGGGGAAGATCCCTTGGCTGCGTGGGATTGGGATCGACGAGGTGGGGCGCCGTCCGCGGATCGTGCACTCCCACCGTGGTGCCTTTGTCCACGGCGGCCGGACCGAGCCCGGCCAGGGTGTCGGCGGAGCTGCTGTCGAGAGCCGTCTCGACAGCGATTCCACCGCGCACGGCGAGGTAGCGGCGGACTCCGCGCTCGGTTGGTCCGAGCTCGAGTTCGTCCCCGTCGGCCAGGGCAAAGGCCTCGCCGAGGCGGGGCGTGAGGACCGTGCCATCGGCAGCGGTCACGGTGATCGCTCCGGTGGCCCCGGTGACAGCGGCGACGCCGTCACCCGTGGAGCGCAGGAGCACTGCGCCCCCGAAGCTCTCCAGCCCGGCCGCGGTTTCGGCATTGCCGACAAGACGGTTGGCGGTGGTCAACGCGGTGCGGTCGGCGGCACCGGCGGCGGAGACTCCCATCGAAGCGAAACCGGGGCGACCGAGATCCTGGACGAGCAGCTGCAGCCCGGGACGCAGCACCTCGAGGGAGTGGGTGGCAGCAGCCGCCGAATCGGACGCCGAATCCGCTGCTGAATCCACCGCAGAATCCGACGCCGAACTTGCCGCACCTGACGAACCTGCCGCACCTGACGAACCTGACCCCGCACTCGAGCCCGCGACCTCGACGGTCTCGCGCCCCGCCTCGGCGAATTTCACGATCGTGCCGGGTCCGAACAGGGCCGGTGGTTCCCGGTCCAGGTCCCACAGCTTCGCATCGGTGCGTCCGATGAGCTGCCAGCCGCCGGGGGAGGAGCGGGGGTAGACGCCGGTGAACTCGCCGGCCAATGCCACCGATCCCACGGGCACTCGCGTGCGTGGGGACGAGCGGCGGGGAACGTTGAAGAGTTCGTCGTCGCCGGCGAGGTAGCCGAAGCCGGGGGCGAACCCGGCGAACGCGACCTGCCAGGTTGCGGCCTGGTGGCGTTTGATCACCTCGGCGGGGGAGACAGAGAGGAGGTCAGCCACCTCGGCCAGGTCGTCCCCGTCGTAGTGGACATCGATCGTCACCTCACGGGCCGCATCCGAGGCCGACTCGGTGTGCCCGAGCCCGCGCACTGCCTCGGCGAGGATCTCGGCGTTCGTGCGTGCGGGATCAAAACTGATCAGCACTGTTCGGGCGGCGGGGATGAGTTCGGCGACGCCGGGCAGATCGGCGGCTTCAAGACTGTGGTGCAGGGCCATCGTCGTGCCCAGGTCCGCGCATTCGACGAGGAGGTGGCGCGTGGAGGCGGTGTGGAAGGTCAGGGAGTCGGCCGGAGGTGTCGAGGTCATTGGCGGTAGGTGTCTTCCGGTTCGTCAGTGATGAACATCTTCCCAGGTGAGTGGGTGATCGCGAAGGGGATTCTCGACGCCTGGATGGCTGCCTGTGGAGTGACTCCGCAGGCCCAGAAGACGGGAATGTCGCCGTCTTCGATGGCCGGAGCATCACCGAAATCCGGGGCGCCGAGGTCATCGATGCCGATCTGGGAGGGTTCGCCGATGTGGATCGGTGCACCGTGGACGGCGGGGAAGCGGTCGGTGATGCGCACTGCCTCGGCGACTTGGGAGGCCCGGATCGGGCGCATGGACACGACCATGTCTCCGCTGATCCGGCCGGCGGGACGGCAGGCCGTCGACGTGCGGTACATCGGCACGTTGCGACCGGCCTCCTGGTGGCGGATCGGGATGCCCGCTTCGGTCAGGCCGTTTTCGAAGGTGAATGAGCAGCCGATGAGGAAGGACACGAGGTCCGGATGCTGCTCCCAGACTGAAGTGGCGTCGGTGACCTCGTCGGTCAGGGCGCCGTTCTCCCAGATCCGGTATCCGGGAATGTCCGTGCGGATATCGCTGCCCGGGGCGAGTGCGGATGCCAGCTGTCCGGGTTCGAGGACGTCGACGACCGGGCACGGCTTCGGGTTGCGCTGGGTGAAGAGGAGAACGTCGAAGGCCCAGTCCGCGGGGACGGAGATGAGGTTCGCCTGGACGAGTCCCGGTGCCATCCCCGAGGTGGGACCGTCGAATCCTGCCCGGATGCGTGCGCGGGCTTCCGCACCCGCAGCCCGCATCGTGTCCATGGTCTTTGTCGGGGCGGCGGCACTCATAGTCCGGCTCCGGCGAAGGCGGCGATCGTGACGCCTTCGGATTCGAGGAGATCTCGGGCGGCCCGAGCCATGTCGATGGATCCCTGGCTGTCGCCGTGGAAGCAGATGGACTGCGCGTCGACGTCGACGAGGGTGCCGTCGACGGCTTCGACCTGCCCGGTCTGGACGAGGCGCAGGACGCGGGCGGCCACGGCCTCTGGGTCGTGGAGGACAGCGTTCGGCTCCGACCGGGAGACCAGGGAGCCGTCGGGGTTGTAGGACCGGTCGGCGAAGGCCTCGGCGGCGACGGTCAGCCCGGCTTCGGCGGCGACGCGGTTGGCCACGCTGCCGGCGAGTCCGAGGAAGACCAACGAGTCGTCGATGGCTGTGATCGCGTCGACGACGACCCTCGCCTGCGCCTCATCGTGGACGATCGCGTTGTAGAGACCGCCGTGGGGTTTGACGTAGGAGACGGTTCCGCCGACGGCTGTGGTCAGGCCGATGAGCGCGCCGATCTGGTATTCGACTTGGGCCTGCAGAGTGGCGGCGGGCACGTCGAGGGCGCGGCGGCCGAAGCCCTCGTAGTCGTCGTATCCGGGGTGGGCCCCGATGACGACACCTTCCTTCGTGGCGGCGTCGACGGTGGCGCGGATGCCTTCCGGGTTGCCGGCATGGAACCCGCAGGAGACGTTGGCGCTGGTGACGAGGCCGAGCATGGCGGCATCGTCGCTGACGACACGGTCGGGGACGTTCTCCCCGAGGTCAGAGTTGAGGTCGATTCTCAGTTCGCTGTTGACAGACAATGTCACCCTCCGATTCCGATCATGGCGAAGATGGGGCCGATGGACTGTGTGGCCGTGTACCACGTGACCAGTGTTGCCGCGGTGCCGATGATGAGCAACCACTTCGGGTACGAATCAGCGCGCAGCAGGCGCGGCCTGAACCAGCCGATGTACATAAAGATCGTCAGACCGATCGGCAGGATAAGCCCGTTGAAGCCGCCGACGAAGACGAGCAGTGTGGCAGGTGCCGTGCCGAGGACGAGGTAGACGACGAGCGAGACGACGATGAAGGACACCGTCGCCAGCTGCAGCGGCCAGCCGCCTTCGAGGCGTTTGGAGAACGCCGAGAGGAACGTCGCCGAGGTGTAGGCGGCGCCGATGACCGAGCTCAGAGCCGCGGCCCAGAAGATCGCGCCGAAGATGCGCATTCCCGCATCGCCGAGGACTGCGGCGAAGGCCTGACCGGCGGGGTTGGCCACGCTCGAGTCGAGGTCGAGAGCGACGCCGGAGGCGACGACGCCGAGGATGGCGAGGAAGAGGACGTAGCGCATGACACCGGTGACGAGGATCCCCGACAGAGCCGAGCGCATGACAGAACCGGCATTCTCCGGGCCGGTCTTGCCCGAGTCGAGATAGCGGTGGGCACCGGAGTAGGTGATGTAGCCGCCGACGGTGCCGCCGACGATCGTCGTCACGGTGGCGAAGTTGATGGTGTCGGGCACGAACGACTGTTTGATCGCCTCACCGACCGGCGGGTTCGAGACGATGGCGACGACACAGGTGAGGATGATCATTCCGACGCCGAGGACGAGGACGACGGCGTCGACGACCTTTCCGGCGCGTTTGAACAGGAAGATGCCGATCGCCAGGACGCCGGTGAGCAGTCCGCCGAGCTTCGGGTCGATGCCCAGCAGCGCATTGAGGCCGAGGCCGCCACCGGCGATATTGCCGATGTTGAAGGCCAGTCCGCCGACGACGATCAGGACGGACAGGAGGATGCCCGAACCCGGCACGGCCGAGGAGGCCAGCTGGGCTGCGCGTTTGCCCGAGGAGGTCACCATCCGCCAGATATTGAGCTGGATGGCGATGTCGATGAGGATCGACGCGAAGATCGCGAAGGCGAAGGCCGCACCCATCTGAGCCGTGAATGTGGCTGTCTGGGTGATGAAGCCTGGACCGATCGCCGAGGTGGCCATGAGGAAGATGGCGCCGATGATCGCGCTGCGGCTGATCTTGGATCCGATTTCGCTCTTGGCATTGTCAAGGCCCGAGGCGGCCCCATCCGTAGAAGAGGATTCCGGCGGTTGGGATTCCGGTGCGTGTGACATGGGAGTCTCCGACTGTCTGGTGGTCAATTGTTCCTTCGTGTGCGCCGATGGGGTGAGAACAGCGATGTCTGTGTCCTGGCACACGTGAAGTGGTAAACAATCTAGCACTCATTGTTCAACAAACATAGACGGGGGTCACACTTTTCTTCGTCGCTTTGTCGACGGACGGATGGGAGTTCGGGGTGCTGTTTCAGTAGGATGGAGAGGTGAATCACGATTCGTCCCTGGTCAACAGGCTCACTGACCGCCTCATCGCTGGAGAGCTGCGCCCCGGTGAGCGGCTGTCCGAAACCGCGCTGGCGAAGGAATTCGATGTTTCGCGCAATACTCTGCGTGAGGCGTTCCGGGTCCTCGGGGAGCAGGGCCTGGTCACGCATATCCCGCACCGAGGCGTCTCAGTGGCGTCACCGAGCACCGCCGATGTCGTCGACATCTACCGGGTGCGCCATCATGTCGAGTGCTCGGTGCTCGAGCACGCTCCGCGCAATCACCCGAACGCCGTGAGGATGGAGGCGGCCGTCGAAGCCGCCGAGAAGTTCGCTGCCGAAGAGAACTGGCTGGAGGTCGGCACGGCGAACATGGAGTTCCACAATGCCGTCGTCTCGCTCTCGGACAGCAGGCGGCTGATGCAGTCGTTCTCCAATGTGCTCGCCGAGCTGCGGCTGGCCTTCCTCAAGGTCGAGGTCCTCGACTTCCTCCACGCGCCGTTCATCGGCCGCAACAAGGAAGTCGTCGAGATCTATCGCACGGAGGGGCCGGTGGCTGCGGCGAAGATCCTCGGCGCCTACCTCGGTGATTCCGAGCGCCAGGTGCTCGGCGCCTACGCCCGCGCCGGCCAGGACTGAGCCGCGGGGCGGCAAGCCGTATGCCATGAGCGGCCCGGCCGGAATCCCGCAATAGCCCACTCCGAGGTGAGCAGCCCAGTTTCAAACATGGGCTACTCACCCCCAGTTGGGCTATTGGCAAATCCCGCAGGCGAATGCTCCTCGCCGGAAACAGAACCCCACCGGCAGATGGTGTGAATGCGAAAGAACCGCCCCCGACCGAAGTCGAAGGCGGTTCTCAGTTCTCTGTGCACCCCCCGGGACTTGAACCCGGAACCCACTGTTTCCTCGTCTGCCGAGATTGCGGAAGCCTCGCAATCGAGCAACGTAGTGACTCTGAAACCTCGCCTGACCAGCGTGAATGATCGTGGCATTG
Organism: Brevibacterium sediminis; assembly: GCF_024895295.1. Taxonomy (NCBI): domain Bacteria; kingdom Bacillati; phylum Actinomycetota; class Actinomycetes; order Micrococcales; family Brevibacteriaceae; genus Brevibacterium; species Brevibacterium sediminis. The sequence goes on from NZ_JAHQRN010000004.1 coordinate 262,172, forward strand.
ACGCCGAAGTGTTGGCCTTCCCGCTGGCCGCTGCGTTCGTGGAGGTCGATGCACGATGATCACCGATCTCGAAGAGACCGCCGCCCGGCTCGTCGAAATCGGGCAAACAATTAGCCGCTGCGAACGCCACCTCGAATACGGTGCGAAGCGCATCGCCGAGCTCGCCGCCGATGCCCAGACAGATAGCCCGCAGTTCCGCGGAGAAGTGGATTACTACCGGACAGTCCGCGACGAACTGCTCACCGCTCGAACCGCTTACACCGACGTTCTCAACTCAAAATGAACGCTGTCATGTAACAGATTCGAGACATCACGGGCACTCACCCAATCAATCAGTCTCCATCCGTTTGTTTCCGCAGGTCAATATCGATAACCATTCGATCAAATAGGAGTCACGAAGTGGTAAAACCCCGTGTCATTGAGCTCAAGGCTTATCAGAATCGGCATATGACTTCCCTGCCAACGCCGGCAGCCTGGGTAGACCCTCTCCGGCAATTCACTCAATGGATGCGCGCCAGCGACTACCCCACCTCCACACAGGACAAACGTCACTACCACCTGCGGCGGTTCGCCAACACGAGCGGCCTCACCCCATTCGAGGTGACAACCGAACAGCTCATCGAATACCTCGGCTCCCACGCCTGGTCGTCGCAGACGAAACGCAGCCACCGGGCCACACTGAGAGCTTTTTACACCTGGGCGCACGCATCCGGGAACATCGACACCGACCCTGCCGCGCTCCTGCCCATCGTGCGCACCCAGCCAGGCTCCCCGCGCCCCATACCCGAGAGCGAACTCCGCCAAGCCCTCGCCACCGCCGGCGAGCGCGAACAGATCATGATTCGCCTCGGCGCCGAGGCCTCGATGCGGTCATGCGAGATCTGCCTGGTCAACGTCGCTGATGTGATCGGGTCAGCCGGCGGCTACTCGATCCTCGTCCACGGGAAGGGGAACAAGACACGGGTCGTGCCGATCGACGACGGGCTGGCGGTTCGTCTTCTCGAGCGTGGCCGGGGGAATGCCGGCGGTTGGGTGTTCGAGGGCAAGATCGAGGGTCACCTCTCGAACAAGCGGGTCATCGAGCTCCTCGCTGATGCGCTGCCTGGGAAGTGGGCGGGCCACTCTCTGCGGCACCGGTACGGCACGATCACCTATCAGGGATCCCACGACCTGCGGTCGGTGCAGGAGAACATGGGCCACGCGAACGTGTCGACGACGCAGATCTACACGGGCATCGACGACGACCAGCGCCGACATGCCTCTTTGTTTGCGAAGATCGCCTGATAACGAATCGGATACTAAGTGAGTAGTTTCTATCGGTGTTCGCTCGGTCGCACTTATGATCCGATCATGCGGAAAACGATTGTTCCGATTGTTGCCATTGCCGCCCTCGTACTTGCAGGGTGCGGCCCTGACCCGTCGGGAGGAAGCTACAACGACGTAGAAGCGCTCCGTGACGCCTTCGTGAAGGCGGGCGGTGAGTGTGAAGAATGGAAGCAAACTGACAAGGTGCTCGGTGCTGCTCAGTCTGGCGAATGTGGCACGAATACAGTCCTGTCCACCTACCTGACACACGATGCGGTACAAGACCGCATCGCCTCGACCAAGGATTCGATTTTTGGTGCAATGGGAGACGACTGGCTCACGGGTGAAAACTGGATCATCAATGGCGGAAACATCGACGAGTTGCAGAAGAAGATGGGCGGCCAAATCGTGTCGTTCGAAGACGGTGAGGAAGACTGACCATGGAAGCTATCGGCCCCATCATCATTGTTGCGATCGTCGTGTTCATCGCTCTCTTCGTCTCGATCTTCGTCATCGAAGAAGGCGTGCGCCGAGGTATGCGGAAAGCGCGCGCAGAAGAGCGGGCGGAGCTCGCCGAGATGGAAGTGTGGGAAGACGAAGAACAAACCAACTAGATTGGCTTGCCCTCCCAGACTACGTCGTCAGGGTGAAGCCATACTCCTGTGAACTTGCACCGGCGATCCACGAACTCAACGAAGATCGCTGGACCATCCGCATCAAGCCGCAACGCTTGGCCGTCCTTCCACTCTTCCCCATCGTTCTCCCACACGAGGCGAGCGCGGACGGGAATCTTCTGGCGGTCTGGGCGGCGGCGAGCGCCGAGGCCGTTGAGAACCTCTTGATACTCGGGTGGGCCCGGCGAGAACTGCTTATAGTACATGCGTTCTATTGTGACATTTGAGAGGAGCACCGTGGAAGTGCTAACTAGTTCGACGACCGACCATGCTGCAGGGATGTCTGATCTGAGCTGGCTCGGGACTTTTGGCGGCGTCATCGTGAGTTCCCTGATCACGATCGTCATCTTCTGCATCAACCTACGGCGATCCAACTCGCTGGCTGCCCAAGAGCGGAAGCGCCACGAAGGGGAGATCTCTCGTCTCAAGGCAGAGTCTAAGAAGGCCGAGGAAAGGCATGAACAGCAAATCAACGCGATGCTGAAGCAAGGTCGCAGGGAACGAGAAGTCCGATTCCTTCAAGAGCTGTCGGACTACCTCCTGGAGTTCTCGGCTATTTTCGGCTCTTCCGTGGGTCGAGAAAGAAGTCTTCTCTGTCTTCAGCAATATGCGTTGAAGGTCAGGCCTGATTTCGACGAGGATGATGACGTATTTGCGCAGAACGTGTCCCACTTCCTTAGTGATCTGGCAAACCGTACGGAACAGTTCTGGCCTACGGGAAAGCAGAGCGCAGATCGTTCCGCGATACGCGCCATTCGTGCAGATGCTGAGGCTGGCGCGTTCTACATGCTTCGGTGGGTTCATCCGAAGATCTCAGACGAGGTCAGCCGTAGGTTCGAGTCCTATCGTAAGACGGGAGTCTTCTCGGGCCTCGTTGAGGAGACAGACGAATAGCCCCCACCGCGATAGCGGTGGGGGCATATTGTCGGGGTCCGGGTCAGGCGTCGAGCGCAGCCCGGACAGCTGCGTCCTTCGCCTCGAGGAGTTTCCTCAGGCTAGTCGACTTCTCCGGCCCATCGGGCAGTGACTCGTCGATGTCACAGGCGAGTCTGTGGAACTTCTCAGAGGTGTCTCGCAGTGCTCCTGCGCGCAGGTGGTCGAATGCGAAGTAGCGCATGATCGGTGTGGCCATGGTGTCCTCTCAGTGTCGGGGCTGGTAGTCGTCGGGTGGTGGGGTGTCGTCGACCTCGGCGGCGAGTTGCGCGTCGAGCGCGGCCTGCTCGTCGGCCTTCACCACCTCGAGATCATCGAGCTCCTCGTCTGGTTCGATTTCGTCGGGGTCGATGATGTCGTTGTCGTCATCGGGTTCGATGATCGGCTCGTCACCGTTGGCTCGCTGGTTGACGATGGTGTTCGCGGCCGCGGTGAGTCCGAACGCGCCACCGATGTAGAGCACGACGTTGGTGGTCACGGCGTGCCATTCGGGGACGTTGTCGGGCCCGTAGGCGGTGGCGGTCGCACCGAGTGCGACGCCGACGAGGGCATAGGCGACGTAGACGGGTTTGCGGTACTTCGCTGGGATGATGTCGTTGAGGCTCATGGGTCAGTCCTTTGCGAATCGGTGGGAGGCTTTGGTGACGGTGACGCCCTTGGTGCCGGCGAACACTTCGAAGCGGAGACGGATGCTGCGGCCTTTGTCGGCTGTGCGGGACGACTTCGCCATCTGCATCACCGAGCCGAGGCTGGTGCCGGCAGTACCGACGATCTCCTTCGCCGGGAAAGTCCCGTTCTTCAAACGACGAGTCCTGGTGCCCTTTTTGTAGGACACGAGGTAGAAGCGGCCGATGACCGCGGCACCCGGCTTGAGGCCCTTGAACGTGAGTTCCGTGTCAGCGATGAAGCTGGTGCCGTTGGCGAGGATGCCGAGCGAGTAACCGCCGGCGTCGTCGATGGGGATGGACTTCCACTTCCCCTTCGGGAGTGGGACGTCCTTGTTTCTGAAGCCTGCGTTGGTGACGCTCATGCCGAGGATCCCTTCTGGTTCGGTGGGCTTGGTAGTGGTTTCGGTGCTGGTGAAGTTGAGGCGGATGCCGCCGCGAACGAGAGACAGGGGACGGACGCGCCGGTGGACGCCGCCACCGTCGCGCTGCGACCCTCCGGTTCCAGCCGAGGTGTTGCCCTCGATGGTCTTGACCGCTCCGCCGGCTGCGTCAGCGCGAGCGAACGCAATGTGGGAGAACGTGAACACCACGAGGTCTCCCTTGCGGATCTGCGACGGGGATACCCAGCGGTTGTTTTGGATCGCCCAGTTTCGGCATACCGCTACGCCCGCTGAGTGCGGGTAGTCGACGTTCGGGCGCATCCCCGATTCCTGGCAGATGACCGACGTGAAAGCCGCGCACCAGGGGTAGGCCGCGCCGTTGACTTCGCGTCCATAGAATTTGTCGTTGAACCGGGTGCGGTTGTTGTACTTCTCGGTGTGGCCCACCCACGAATCAGCGCGGGAGATTACTTCCTGGACAGTGGCCATGAGCCCTCCTTTCAGGGCAAAGAGAAAGCCCCGTGGTTACGGGGCTTCAGTTGGGTCGCCGGTTGGTGGTGGGGCTTGTTGTGCTCGGCATGGTCCGGCGACTGTGACGTTGGTGCCGTCGGTGAACTCGAACAGCCAGTCTCCATCGCTGGTGCAGGTGACGGTCTGGATGCCGCGGCCAGGCGGTCCGGTCGAACCGGCCTCTCCCTTCTCGCCTTTGGCTCCTGGGGCACCGTCTTGCCCGGGCTTCCCGTCCTGGCCCTTTGCCCCGGGCTTGCCTTCGGTGCCGGGGGCTCCGGGTTTCCCGTTCTCTCCTGGGCTGCCGGCACTGCCGGGTGCCCCCTCATCACCAGGATCTCCCTGGGTACCGGGCTGGCCTTGGTTGCCGGTCTCACCGGGGTCGCCCTTCTCTCCGCTCTTGCCTGGTTTTCCGGCCGGACCGGGAACACCCTGGACGCCAGGTTTGCCGCTCGGCCCTTGTGGGCCGGGTTCTGCAGGCTTGACGGACTTCTTCACCTGCTCAGCTTTGGTGCAGATGTCGCGACCGCCGACTTCCACGGCTCCCTCTTCACAGGCCTGGGCGACCTGATCGGCCAGGGACGATGCCCGGTCCTCAGCATCGGCTGCCTTCTTCTCCGTCAGGTGTGTGCCGTAGTAGGTCCAACCAAGGAAGAAAATGACGAGAATGATGCCGACGAGGAGAGTCCAGCGGGGTGGGAATTCGCGGTCGCGGCGGCCGTCATGTCGTCCCATGATCAGTCCTCCCCACGCTGGCACCGTCGCAATTCGGCCTCGAGCTGCGCGATCTTTGTGTTCGCGGTCGCGAGTTCACCGCGCAGCCGGTCGTTATCGGCTTGTTCCCGGTCGATGTCCTTGCGCAGCTCGTCACGTCGCTCGGCGCCCTGTTTACGGTCGGAGAGGAACAGCCACGCCAGGACTGCGACGACACCGCCGGGGCCGCCGTAGTTGGCGAGAAACGTTGGAATGTCCACACGTGGTTACTCCTCGACTTTCTGCCACCCGGCCGGGTAGGCCGAGGGCGACCAGGTGTTGTTATCGATCGTGGACACGTACTCGAAGCCCTCGAACATCACATGGTCACCGGTCTGGTAGGCATCGTGTGCTCCGGTGGGTTGCACGAACTCGGGGACACTGCCGTCGGTGGTCTTTTCCCGCCAGGCGGAGACTCCCGGCTCCCACACGTTCCCGGACACCAGCGACACCCACTCCTTCCCGACGTGGGTGGTCTCCCAGTCCTTCGGGTAGGAGTTCGTCGCGTCGGTCGGCTGCACCCATGGGTCGCCGGGGTTCATGCCCTGCGCAGTCAGGACGGCGCGGGCGAGATCGTCCATTTGCCGTCCTGCCTGGGCGAGGGTGCGGCGGCGTTCCTGCTCGGCCACAATGGCCTGCCGGTAGTCCTCGAGCTCCTTGTCGGTGGCGTCTGTTATAGCTCCCATGTCGGCATCTCCGTCACTGGCTCTGGCGGCTCGGTGGCCACGTCGGTTATTCGCTGTGCACACACCCCACAAACGAGGGTGTCTACGTCTTCTGGTATGACCCCTTCCAGAGTGATATCCGCGTTTCCACACCCTCCGGTATGGCAGGTGAGCCACCGTGTGATGAGTATTGGTTCTGGCTCCATCAGCCCTCCTCCATTGCGATCCACGCCAAGGGGGTCGTGGTGTTGTTGACTCGCGCCAGATAGGCGGTGAACCCGCTGGTCGTGACACCCGATGCGCCCACTCCCACAACCGTGGTCCCGGGCACAGAAGTGAGTGCGGACACGACCACCTTGGGAGCGACAGAAAATCGACCAGCAGGGAAAGTCACATACACGTTGCCCGTTCTGGTTCCCGATGACCCGGTGGGGGTGATGCTGACTTCCCCAGAGGCATGTGTCAGAAGCCCCGAAGTGATCTTGCCTGCCGTGCTGATCGTCAGAGGGCCCCACCGTCCCGAACCATCGCCCTTGACCTGGAAAGTAGCCGAGGCCGATTCCAGCACGGACGGTTCTGCACTCGGGAAATCGTTGGTATCAGACGGTGCCGAACCGGACTGCCAGTCCGTGGGCAGCGTGTTGTACCACGCCACCGAGGTTCCTTCCCGCACCGACCAATTAGGTGTGCGGAAGTCGGCCCGTGTGGGCTTCGTGGTCTTCTTCGCAATCGACGGGCTGATGTACCCAACGCCTAGAGGCAGGGGTGCGCCGATGAATTTCAGTTTCGACCGGCGCGGCCACGTGAAGCGTACGGAGGGTCCGATGCGGGAGGTGTAGTCGTTGTATCCGTCATCGTTTTCATCGATGGACCACCGGTACGTGGCCCACCAGTCACCAGTCTCGTCACCCATGTTGATGTCGGCGTATTCATGGATGATCCCGGATGGGTCGAGGGTGCGGAACTTCCCGTCAGCCCACGCCACGCCGACCGCACTGGCTGTGGCGGTGTCGAATGAGCCAGTGCCGTCCGATACGGCGTTCGTGTTGTAGGCGTACACGCGTCCCGGCCCGACCTTGTTGACGTAGATGCGGGCGGTCCCGTCATCGGCGGACCCGATATACACACCGGTGATACTGCCCTTGAAGTTAGTGTTGTTCTCGGCCACGTTCTTCGTGATCACACCAGTGGTCTTGTTGAAAGTGCGGACTCTGAGTGTGCCGTTGTCCTGGGCATGCGCAATGACCACGTTCGTGCCATCGTTGCCAATACCCGGTTTGTAGGTGAGGGGGTTAGTCGGCGAGTACCCCATGTCCTCGAAATCGAACTTCCGCTTCTCGACACAGTTCAAGTCAGTGACCACGACACGCCCCGTGTACTGAGTCCTGTAGAGGAAGAACAGCTCGCTGCCGATGCAAGTAACGCCGAAGAATTCTGTGTAACTCCCGCCGGTGGGGTATAAGTAGAAGGACTCCGTAGCGCCGGTGGTCGCATTGATTTTGAGGACGGTCTTGAGATTCGAACCTTCCCACCAGCCGCTTCGTCCGACGGTCCAATAGTTGGTTCCATCCCATGCCAGACCGAGAAGCGGAACATCTGCAGGGTTCTCGAATTCCAGCCCGTCCCAGAACGGTTGCACAGTCGGCGGTGCGGTCGGGTCTGTGACACCGGCAGCCAAGGTGAGTTTCGCGCCCTGCGCGAGAGTGTTGTTTGCCTTGAACTCTGCACCCTCGTTTACGACGAGGGTTTCGGCCTCAACCTCCCCCTTGAACGTCGAACCATCCGGGGAGAGTTCGGTGCGCACGTCCTCGTTCTCATCAATCACACGGATCGAATCAACACCAGCCACCCAACGGCGGCCAGACCGTGCAGACTGAATCGTGGGGGCGGTGATGACCATGCCGTTGATCGCATCCGCGTCGAGCTGTTCGGCGTAGATTCGCACGAACTGCGCGATCTTCGCCCAGAGTTCCTCCGACGCGGTGATCTTCGGTGCAGTCACGGCACCTGTGAGGATCGCGTTCTCACCGATGAACTCCTCAGCCTGTGCCATACGGGCGACGACGACCTCAGCGAAGAGCTTCTTGATGACAGCTTCGGCAAGCGCAGCGGTACCGGCCTTGAGATTGCCAACCTCGAGGACATCGGCCGCGAGATTCGGTGTCTGGACCCCGCCCGGAGTGATGAGCGTTCCGTCGACCATCGGCCTAAATGAGGGTTGGCAGAACTCGATCGCCCCGGAGAAACCCGACTGAGAGTAAAGTCCGAAAGCTACCTCGAGAGTCCCCGGTGGAGGATCGAATTGTCGAGTGATGAGTCCCCACGTATTCGCGGGGATGATCTCAGCATTCCCGGCGTAGCTCGGCGATGCCCACGTATACGTCGTGTTCGCGATGTTGTCCGCCGTGAAGGCCCTCATATAGATCAGTGCTTTACCGGCCGGGATATCGACGTCACTCCGCGCCCACACCGAGGCGGTGAAGGAGGTAGCGCCGTTCACCTGGGCGTGATATTTATCGCCGCCGGAGGTCGCGCCATGATAGCCGCCGACCGTTGCGGTCGATGCGGGAGTCTTCACGAGCGTCGTCCCGTCCTTTCCGCCGGGTCCGGGAGTGAGACTGGTTCCCCATCCCTCCGCGTTGTTCGCAAACGTCGGATTGACGAGGAGGTTGGAGCCGCCGCCGATGAGGAGCTTGTCGGCGAGGATCGCCCCGGTCCGAATGCGGTTGACGACGTCGAGGAAGCCGGTCGTGATCGTCGACGCGTCCACGTTCGACAAGACCGCACCATCGACAGGGTGGTCAACCCACACATCGCCCTGCCAGCGGGACCGACGGATCTCGCGGCCACCCGAGCCAAGGGAAGTCAGCTTCACCCACGTGTCACCGACTGCACCGTCATAGTTCGCCGGCGGGTTCGACGTCGACCACGTCGTAGAGGACTTGGCACCAATCGCCGAGGTGAGCGTGCCCTCCACATTCGCAATCTCAGCGAGTGCAGCGTCGATCGCTTCCTGCCGGGCCTGCGCGATCTCCTCCGAGATCTCCTCCGGGTCCAGATCGGCGATACCCGCGAGCTTGTCGGCCAACGTCTGCTGACCTTCGAGGAGCATTTCGCCGGCGTTCTTGATCAGCGTCGTGGCGGCGTCGATCTCCTCGAGCACAATGTCGCCGTACCCCGGCACCTCAACATCAACCGGTGCGGACGGGGCAGACATTTTTCCAGCCTGCGACCAGGCGAGCATCTTGATCGTCCACGGTCCCTTGAGGACACCGATCGTCACCTCACCACCTGCAGCCGAAACAATCGACCCACGAGCCGTCGCCCTGGACGGAACGAAGAACGGATCCTGGGAGGCATGCACCTCGGCGCGAGACCAGTCGGAAGGGGCCAGCTTGTCCCCGGCGAAGTCACCTGACCAGTGGACGACGAACTTCCCATGATCGACGTCGACTGTGAACCCGACTGGTGTGGGTGGGGTAGGGCCGGAGACGACGTTGATGGTGTTGCCGCCGTCGTCCTGCTGGCCGATGGTCATTTTGAGGTTGCCGTCGGCGTCCATCGAATCGATCGCACCGTTCTCTATGGAAGAGAGAGCAAGCTGCGGTCCGCCAGCGAGACCCCGGTACTGTTGCTTGAGGTTCTCGACGTCGCGGTAGAGGCGGTCCAGGGTCATTTGCTCACCTTCTCTGCGCGCATTACTTGCAGGGTCGTTACGTTGGTTTCCGGGCGGATCTGGATGCCGAGGATCTTCACCCACAAACGGCGCACACCGGACCAGCCGTCGGCTGTCTCGAGGCGTATGTCGTCGCCGACGGAGTAGGAGCCCAAAGGGGCGTGTTCGTGCTGTCGAACTTGGATTTCTGTGACGTCTGCTGTGCCGGTGAGTAGCTTGAGTTCGGCGTCGGCGCGTTTCTGCGCAGCCGATGGGGTGGTGATTGATTTGTCGATAATCACCGCATCCCGGCCGAGTCGTCCCGGTGACGGGTTCGTTGCGGGCTTCCACATCATCTTCGACCCCTCGCCAGCGCCGAGGACGACCACATCAGAGGCATAGGAATCCCCACTGATGTCGAATCGTGGCTGCGCGACGACGTTCTCGCCGACGACGAAGCGGAGATCCGTGCGGCGAGCGCCGAGGCGTGGGTAGCCGTAGTGGAGGATGTGGCGGATTGCGGTCTTGGCGCTGTTCCATTCGTGGGTGAGGGTGTATTCGAATGGGGCGAGGGATGCGAGGAGCTCGAACTCTTTGGCGAGGTCGTGGGTTTGGTAGTAGGCGAGGACGTAGGGGGTGACCTTGGTGGGGGTCTGGGTGGGCAGGATGGAGTCGTCGCCGATGAACATTTCCCGGGATTCGGTTGCGCCGGCGAATTCGACGCCGATGTTGAAGTGGGGGCGGGCTTGGGTGTGTTCCCACAGGTGCTTGGAGACCTTGAGTGGGTCGTCTCGTTCGATGGACTTCACCTCGGTGTATCGGGTGTCGGCGAGGTATCCGGTGTGGCCGATGCAGTCGAGCTGAAGTTTCGGTGTGTCGTCGTCGTGGTCTTGGAGGATTCCTCCGCCGCGGATGTGGCCGTCTTCTTCGGCGTAGATCGCGGTCGACCAGGGTACGAAGAGGTGGTTCCCGTCGTCGGTTTTCAGGGACGCGATTTCAGGGGTGATGGTTCCCTTGATGCCGCCGTGGCCGTTGACGACGGTGTTGACCTCCACGTTGGAGAGGGGCACGTTGAAGTTGAGGAACGTCTCGGTGCCGTCTCCGTTCATGCGGGTGGCGATGTAGCGCCAGCTGCTCATTGGTGTCCGCCTGTCTCAGGAACTCGAGGGGTCAGCGACTTGGAGGAACGTGACTTTCAGCTGCACGAAGGAGTGCTGGTCGATCTTCGGGCGTGCCGAGTTTGCGCTGGCGTAGGAGACGCGGCCCTTCATCGCGAACACCTGGGTGGTGCCGCGAATTGCCTTCGGGATGTACATGTCGTCGACGACTTTCCAGTTCTTCCGCTCGGAGTCGTTGCCGGCGCCGGTGTTCCATCGTCCGTGCTGCGTCGAGTACTGCCGGTTCCCGGGAGACGAGTACGGTCCGAACTCGACCCAGATGCCGCCGTAGGCGTTGCCGGCAGGCTCGTCGACTTGGATCCATTCGGCCTCGATGATCGCCCGTGTGGCATTGAGGGGAACGTAGATTCGCTGATCGGCTCCGTGGTTGGGGAACCACTCACCGTTGTCACCCGTCGCCGTGAGTGTTTCCGCTTCGTCACTGTTGATGGGGCGAGCGCGGACGACGGGTGTGACGATGGGGTTGGCGACTTCGCGGATGTCGGTGAGCATGGCGTTGGTGATCGCCGCGGTGTTCGCCGGTTGGTCGAGCTGCACCAGGGGTGCCCAGGGATAGGTGATTCCGTTGAGAGTGGAGACCCATTCGTAAGTGTTGCGGGGGTCGTGGACCGGGTCTGCTGGTTCATCGTTTTCGTACTGTTCGTCGTGGATCGCCCAAATGAGGTACTTCACCTGGGCGTCCGCGGATCCAGTCGGTGCAACGGGAAAATCTGTACTGCTCTTCTCTCGCCCGGCATAGGACTGTCCGGCGCCGTCTTCGCCGAGGTACGTGTTCGGAGAGACACAACCGCCAGAGGCGATGCGGACGGCGGCACCGGGGACGGGCAGGGCAGAGACCTTCATGTCTCTGGGGAGGATGACTCCGCGGCCACCGTTCGTTGCAGCGTAGGTGGCCATGCGGGCCCCTTCGACGGAGTTCTCTGCTCCGCCGCCGACGGCCCAGGCTTGATCCAATGGCATGGTGGGTCTCCTTACAGTGTGGTGATGGTGGGCCGCCAGGTGACGGTGAGGGTGGATGTGCCGGACTGGTCTTCGCCCTTGAACGTGAGCTCGGAGGGTCCGGGCGGGATGGTGATGTCGTCGAGTCGAGTACCTGCTGTGATGAGGCCGGCAGCGGAGGCTCCGGTGTCCCAGAGGATGGTTTGCCGGCGAGCGTCGAGGGTGATGGATCGGTCGTGAGCGAGTGACTTCGTGAGACCGAACTCCCAACCGGGGCCCGAGGCGAGTGCTTTACCGACAGGTCCATGAATAGTGACCTGCACATCGTGGGTGGGTGTGAGTCCGCCGCTGTCGGTGATGATGCCCTGCCTCGTCCCGCCGCGAGTGGTGGTGAAGGGGAACACGACGGGGAAGGTGAAACCGCCGGCAGCGCCGGGAGTCATCGTCATCGTCTTTGTCCGGGCGACACCGTCGACCATCTCGGCCGATGAGGGCTGGAACGTGGCCTTCGCCTTGATCGTTTCGAGGACGAACAGGTCCGTGGCGTCATCGAGCTTCAACTCGCGGGGGCGGCCGTAGATGCGTCGGGCGGTGCCGTGCATGTTGAAATCCAGTGGCAGTTCGGCGCCCGGAGTGTCGCGGATGTGCTGTGCTGCCCAGGCGTTGGCGAGGGCGAAGTAGTTCTCGGCGGCTTCGGCGGGGGTGGTGCCGGTGATGGTGAAGTCGAGGCCCCAGGGTTTCGGGTCGGCGTAGTCGCGGCCGAAGAACACGTTCGCCCCGACCGGGTTGACGATGTCCTGGTCCCGCCACGCAATGCCCGGGGTGTCGACTCGGGAGAGGTAGACAGGGTGGCCGGGGCCGAACCGGTACCCGTCGAGGTCGAACTCGGCGTGGATGAGTGGGTTCATTCGATTCAGCTCCGCATCAGGTTCGAGGATCGAGAAACACGGCGCTTCGAGTCTTCGTATCCGTTGGCGACAGTGGCGATGACATACCCGGCCATGTCCTGGTCCCCGACCCGCACCGTCAGCTGCACACCCTCGAGCGCGGTAGCAAGATCGGAGGCGCTCATCTGGCCAGCGGCCGCTGCCGCGATCGCGTTCACCGACGCCTGGTCGAGAGCGAGGGTGGAGGGCCCGCCGCGGAGCAGCTGATTTTCGATCGACACGGACTGCTGGTGAGGAATGACCTGCTCGCCGCCGTGGAAGTTGACGTACTCCCAACCGGCCTCGCCGACCTTGTGCAGGCCCTTGAGTGCCGACTTCGTGCCGTTGACGTATCCGCCGCGGCGGTCGTATGCCTTGGCCAGTGACCCGTACCGAGCCAGGGCGTAGGACATGGACGCGACGATGTTCGACATCGGGTCGAGGATGTTCTTGTCATACGGTGCGCGGGCGTAGGCGCGGAACGTGGGCGGAATGACCTGCATGAGGCCCTGCGACGGGTAGCCACGCTTCGCGTTGATGTCCCAGTTGTTGACCGCGTTCGGGTTACCACCGGACTCCTGGTTCATGCGACGCAGAGTGCGGCCCACGTTCGACAGGGGCTGGTTCATGAAGTTCAAAGCGGAGATGACCGTCGGCCGCCACCGCTCCACGTTCCCGCCAGAATCGCCCTCACCCTCGGTGAAAGTCTTCGCGTACTCCTTGGCCTGTTTGATCGAGCCGGCGACGACCTTCTCCATGACACCGACACCGAGCTGACCGGTCAGCGTGTTGCCGTCGAGCTTCTCGGAGTACTTCGCGATGAGTTCCTTGCCCTTGCGACGCGCGGCCTTCTCGAGCTCCTTCTTGATGTCACCCGTGTAGGAGATATCGCCGAGAATGCCTGCATCCATGGCACCGCCACCGACGGCCTTACCTCGGTTGTCGGCGTGGAGGTGATCAAAGTGTCCGGCTGCTTTCCACAGCACGAACGCCCATGGGAATGCGGCCTTGAACGCGGCGATGTTCGCATCGAAGAACCGAGTCTCGATCGCGTTCTGCCCGCCGGGACCGTAGTTCACATCGATCGCGTTGTCGCGGTAGTGCTGCGAGTTCGGGGAGTGAGTGCCGACCGGGCCCCAGTGCGAGTGCTCGCCGACGCGGGCGCCGCGGGCTTCCCACCACTTTCCGGCGGAGATGATGCCGCCACCGGCATAACCTTCCCGGAACTGGTGCAACGGTTCACCGCGCAGTGCGGCTGCGTTGACCTTGTGGAGGCGTTCCCGCTCGTACGGGTCACGCATGGCCTCGGAGACGTACACGCCTTCACCGGAACGCATCGGGGTGAGCTGGTCGTCACCGGCCGAGTACGGGGTGAACCCGGGCAGGATGCCGCCTCGAGCGAATCCGCCCTTCGGCTTCTTCACGCCGGAGAGCTTCACACCGACGGAACCGAAGGACTTGTTGATCTCCTTCGCGAACGAGTTCAGCACATCCGCTGTGCTGTCGAGGGACCCGCCGACGTCGCCGGGGATCTTCTCCATCGTCTTGTCGATGCCAGAGCGCATGCCGGAGAAGTTCGCCTTGCCGCCACGTTCAATCGCGCCGAACCCGGCGTCCGTGGTCTTGCCCAGGGTGGACAGGCGCGACGAAGCGTCCTTGTCCATGTTGCCCATGGTCGTATCGACGCCCTTGCGCATGTCACCGGCCGTGGTGGTCGTCGCCTTCTTGATCGCCGACCACTCATCCGACTGGGTCTTGCCCATCGCCTTGAGGTTCTTCGACTGATCAGAAGCCATGGTCTCGAGGTTCTTCACCTGATTCGAAACCATCCCCGACAGCGCCGTCGACTGAGTGCCGGCCATCGTCGACATCTTCGACGCCAGATCCGTGCCCATCACCGTGAGCCCGGTCGTCATCGTCTCCTGCATCCCCGTCATCGCGGCGAGAGTGCCGTCCTGACGCGCCAACAGAGACGCATCCGTGTCAGCGGTCATCTTGAGGTATGCGGCCTCTGTGAGTGCCTGCATCGACGTGAGCGCTTCCTCAGTCGTGGCGACCGTGTCCTCCCACGACACATCCGCACCCAACTGCGACCCCGCCAGATCAGTCGGCCCCTCAGCCGCCGGCGAGGCGAGCGCGGAGCCAGCCAGTGACGAGTCAGTGGTGGAGGCGAATGCGGGTTCTGTGGCGAACTCGGTGCGGATGGGACCGAACGCGGAGACCTCGGGGACGGCGGCGCGGCCCATGCCTGCAGCCGATTCCTCGATGGTGGGGATGGAGTCGAGGAGGGCATTGTTGTAGCCGGCGGCGGTGTCGAGTCCACGGGCGTACATGACCCGGGAGGGGGACTTGATGCCGAGAGCCTTCTTGAGGGAGTTCTCCATGCCCTTGGCGATCTTCTCGATCGTCTTCTCGACGGTCTTCTGCTGAGACTCGAGGCCCTTCACCAGTCCGGCGGCCGCGTTGACTCCACCGGAGTAGAAACCTTCGGTGACGTAGGCGCCTGCCTGCTTTGAGTACTTCGCGATGTCCTTGTAGGAGGCGTTGATCGACTTCACGTCCGAAGAGGAACCCTTGAGGAGTTCGTCGGCCATGGTGATCGACTCGTCGATAGATCCGGCCTGGGCGACTTCCTGCAGGATCGCGCCACCGTAGCCCATGCCGGCGAGCTTCTTGAGCTTCCCGGCCAGGCCCTTCACCTTGGCTGCGGCGGCGGCCGCGTTCGTGCGCACGCCGGAGACTCCGGTGGTCTGCTGCCAGGTGCCGTTCTTGTCCTGCGCCCACTGCGAGGACACATCGAGCTCGTACGCCCGACCTTCGATCGACGACGATACAGAGGACTGAATCTGCTTGAGCTCGTCGAGCTTGTCCTGCGCCTTCTCAGTCTTCTTCTCGAGCCGGTCCAATGTGCCGTACAGCGACTTGAGGGACTTCTCGTACTGGCGAGCCTGAATGCCGGCACGACGGCGAGCGCCCTTGGAGAGGTCTGTGTTGTCGGCGAGGCCCTGCAGGCGGTCGACGGCGGAGTATGCGCCGGAGAGACCGCTGGTGACTTGTTCGCGGACGTCGCCGCGGCGGAGGTCGGTGCGCAGGTCGGTGCGGAGCTCGCCGACGCGGGCGCGACGTTCGCGTTCTTCCTTCGCGCGTTCCTTCGCGAGTTTCGCTGCTTCCTCGGCCGCCTTGGTCTCGGCCTTAACAGCTTTGAGGTTCTTCTTCGCCGAGGCGAGCGCATCCTCTGCCACGCGGACCCGTTTCGCGGCGGTGGCCTTCGCGGACTTCGACTTCGCGTCGGACTTCGCGCGACGGGCGTCGCGGAGATCGTCAGAGGCGAGGTCAACTCGGCGCTCGGCCGAGGCGATGCCGCCCTTGGCCATACCGATCGCAAGATTCGGCATACGTTCGATCGCTTCGAAGAGGATTTTCTTCGACCGCGCGGATCCGTCGAGGGGGATCCACGCTTCGTCGACATCCTTGCGGTCGCCGGCGAAGCGGATCTGGCCCGGCTTGACGAACTCTGCGACGTCCATAACACCGCCGGCGGCCATTCCCTTGAGATCAATGCCACCGTGGTATTTCGGTCCGTACGGATCGAGCAGGGCACCTGCTGCGCCTTCCCCTGACTCGTAGGAGTTGCCCTTCTTCGTTCTGGGGTCCTTTTTGAAGGTCTCGGTGATCGTGGACCACACCTTGAGCGTGATGCTCGAGTTCTGCTTCAACCACCCGAGAATGCCCTTGGTCTCCCGGAGCTTTTTGTTCGCGGCCGCAGTACTGGCGTTGATCTTCGGGTTAGCAGACGACTTGTCGAGATCGTCCACGGCAGATTTAGTGCCCTTCGTCTTCTTCGTCGCATCGGAAGCGTTCGTCTTGACATTGGTGCTCGCGTCGTCGGGGATGTTGAGGATCGAGTCGGCGTACGTTTCGGCCTTGTCGCCGCTCATCCCGAACTTCTTCGCCATCTCGACTACGGCGGGGCGCAACTTGTCATCGATCTTCTTCTGCGCTTCCTCAGCTGACCCAGACGAGGCCACAATCTCTGCTGACCAGTCGCGTGCAGACGAGGTGAGCCGGTCCAGAGACTCCTCGTTGTCACGGCCCTTCTGGGTGGTGATGTCGAGAGTCTTGCCGTTCTTCTTCAGCGACTCGTTTGCGTCGTCGAGGGCCTGTTCGAACTCGCGCGCTGCTGAGCGTTCGTCGAGAGTGGTCTGTCCGAAGTTACGGATTTCGTCGGCGAGGTCCTTGATCTTGTCTTCGGTGGTCTTCGCATCGATGCCGAGCTCTTGGAGCTTCTTGGCATTCTCATCCGTGGCGCCGCCGGCGGCGAGCATTTCGGGAGTGATCTCTTCCATGGCAATTTTGAGCAGAGTCGCGTCGTCGGTGGACTGACCCGCCGCAGATGCAACGTTGATGAGGTGGTCTCGGAACCCGGGGAACTTAGCGAATGTCTCCTCGAGCGAGACACCAGCGTCGAGGCCTTCCTCGGCGATCGCACGGAAGCCCTGCTGCGCAAGATCGAGTGATCCGCCCGACGCGAGCTGCGTAAGGGACTTGTCGGTATTCTGGATCTGCTCATCGATGACGGAGAGTTGGCCGGTGTTGGTGAAGTCCATCCACTCTCTGAACTTAAAACCAGCCGAAGTCGCGCGAGTGAGCGCATCTCCCCATCCGTCGATGCTCTCCCAGTTCTTTCCATCAACCGCCTTCGCCCACGCCGTATTTGCCCCCTCCCACAAAGCGGGGTCGAGAATCGTCTCTTTCGCGTTCACGCGTGCGCCGTCGGCGAGCTTCACCATTGCCGCAGTGAGCTCGTCTGACGATGCGGCGGCTTCCTTCGCGTCATCGGCGAATATCTTCGACACGACCTGGATTCCAGCCACTGCGAGAGTCGCGATCCCGGCGGCCTTACCGACGTCTTTGAGTCCGCCCGCGAGTCCGGGGTGTTCGGTGTTAAGGGTCTTGAACCCGTCGATGACGTCGAACACCTTCGGGGCGAGGACGAGGAACCCGCCCGCGGCGAGAGTCGTCGCCCCGCCGAGGCCAGCAACTCCGAGACCGAGTTCCTTCACCGGCGCGGGGAGATCTCCGATCCACCTGGCGAAGTCCGCGACTCCATCGGCTGCATCGGCGATACTCGGTAGGAATACGTCACCGAAGCTGATTGCAGCGTCTTTGGCCGAGTTCCCCGCGATACGCACCCGCGACTCCGCTGTGTCGTATCGCTTGTTCGCTTCCTCCATGAGAGCGATTCCGCGCGCGTACTCCTCATTGCCGGTTGCGAGCGCGTCTTTGAGTACCTCAGAAGCGCCGGAGAGGCGAAGCAGAGCATCGGATTCTCGGATCCCGGTGATTCCGAGGTCGCCGAGAGTCTTGTTGACGTTCTCCCCGCTGGCCTGGGCTTTACCGAGGCCAGCGACGAACTCTGTGAGCGCTCCCGCTGCGTCGTCTCGCCACGCTGCGGAGAATTCGGCGGAGGACATTCCGGCGGTCTTCGCGAAGGAATCGACGTTCTTGCTGCCGTCGGCGACCGAGTTGCCGATCTTCTTCATGACCATGGAGATCGCGGTGCCGCCGGCTTCCGCGTCGATACCAACGGAGGAGAGCGCGGTGGCGAGGCCGAGAACGTCACCCTCGGTCATGTTGGCTTGGCGGCCAGCACCGGCGATGCGCATCGCCATTTCGACGATCTCGCGTTCAGTGGTGGCGAAGTTGTTGCCGAGACCCACCACCGAGGCACCGAGACGGCCGATGTCCTTCTGGTTGGTGCCCATGATGTTCGAGAAGCGGGCGAGGGAGGATGCCGCTTCTTCGGCGGAGAGGTTCGTCGACTCTCCCATGTTGATCATGGTCTTGGTGAACGCGAGGATGTTTCCGGTTTTGATGCCCAGCTGGCCGGCGGCCTCGGCCACGGCGGCGATTTCGGTGGTGCTGGCAGGAAGTTCATTGCGCGCGAGACTCCGCAGGCCACTCTCGAGCGCCGACATCTGCTTCTGTGTGCCATCGACAGTCTTCGTGACCCCGGCCCAGTCCGACTCCCAGGTCATCGCGGCTTTCCCAGCCAGTGCGAAACCAGCGGCGACCGATCCGCCGAATCCGAGAGCCGCAGCGCCCAAAGCCGTCCACGCTTGGGGGTGCGCCCTGGCTGACTTCTCGAGCGTGTTCAACTGCGCGGATGCCTTCGCGATGCCACCAGTTGTAAGGTCGCTCATCGCGTTCTTTGCCTGGCGGGCACCTGTGACGACACCGCTGGAGTCGAGCGTGAGCTTCCACGCTGCAGAACGATCAGCCAAGGGTCACCTCCTCAAGTAGTCGCGGTTGGGGGTTTGAGAATCGCGGACCACACGAGCGCGTCGGGCACGTCGTACTCGCGGTCCTTCTGGAACTGCCGCAACGCGGTCGTTGCGTGGCATCTCGCCGGTGGGGGCACATCGAAACGTCCGGCGTTCTCGAGTGCCTGGCAGACGTCTTTCGGGTACCCGCAGATCGGGCAGAGACCGGCCCTGTACTCGGTGAGTGAGAGCATCCAGTTCCGTTGTGTCTCGTCCCATTCGGGTTCGGCTTGGGACGAGAGGAGCCGACCATCCTCGTCATAGACGTAGGTGGTGGTCGGCTCCCAGCCGTTGAAGCGTTTGACGCTGATGCCGAGGCGTTCAGCCGCCTCGACTTCGCGCCTCAGCTCCGGTTCACGCCGGAGGCGATCGGTGAAAAAGGGACTGTCGTCGAACTCCTGTTGAGATTGAGCACAGCGTTCGTGAAGTCGGAGTACTGCCCATCAGTGAACTCCGCCGACTCTTCTTTCCAGTCGTCACCGGTGAAGTCGATCTTCTCGCCGGTGGTCTTCTTCCAGGCACCAACGATTGACAGGGCGATCGCGTCGTCTCCGAACGTGTCGGTATTGAACCCAAGCGCATTGTCGACGTCGTTATCCTCGCGTGGCGGATGCTTCGCGATCACCTCGGCGTACTCAGCTCGCTTCAGCGCCTTGAGCTTGATGCAGACTGTGGACTCGTCCATTTCCGTCTCGAGTTCCTGCACACGCTTCGCCTTCGCGCGTGCCTCCTTCGAGTACGGACTGTTCATACGATCAGCCGAAGACTGAGTCCGGTTGAGCTTGTTGAGTTCTTCGACCGCCGACTGGTGTTCTCCGAGGAGTTCGAGGTTTGTGACGACGTTGATGATGGTGGTGGGGCGGGTTGTGCCGAGCTTCGACATGGTGCTTCTCCTGTTCTCTCCTGTTTTGGGTGGTGGGGTGATGCCCTGGCCGTGCGTGGACAGGAGAAAAGCCACGCACGGCCAGGAGTAAGGGTGGGTCAGGCAGCCGCGACGATCGGCTTGTCCGTCTGCACGTCCGCGAAGATGAACTGCGGGATCGTGGACCGGGTCACCGAGTTCGCCTCGGGTGCCAGGAGCTGCTTCTCACCGGCGGTGGCTGGGTAGATGCTGACCTTCTGGCCGACCGCGAATTCCTCCTCGTAAGGCACGCCGACACGCTCCACGAAGTAGCCCTGGGCGCCCTCGGTGATCGTCTCGACAGCCTCGTTCGCGTCGGCTTCGTTGTCGGAGTTGGTGTTGTCGATGACGGTGATCGACAGACCCGGAGTCTTGCGACCCGGGCGACCGAACTCCTGCCGCGAGCACATGCGCGGATCCGAGATCGTTGCCTGCTCCTTGGTGGGGTTCCAGCCGTCACCAGTCAGGTAGCAGCTGATGTCGAGAGCACCATCGGCATTGAGCTCGTTGAGCTTCGGAGCCTTGGTGTCTGCGATAGCCGGGACGTACACGACCTTGAAGTTGCCGTCCGCCGGCGTCGATGGAATTTCAGCCATGACATGGCCTCACTTTCTTGAGTTAGCCCGAGCCGGCTTCGACTCAGGTGTTTCGGCAGCCTCAGCGGGTGCTTCGGTCTGCGAGTCCGACGCCGGGCTGGTGTCGGACGGACCCTGCTCCGCGGCCCGAGCCGACTTCACAGGGACGTGATGCTTCGGCGGCCGCGGCGAGCGTGCACGCGGATACCGGGCAGATTCGAGGAGTTCGAAGGCGGTGCCGATGCGGGGGTCGCCCTCCGGCACGTCGAACTGGTGCTTCGTGGTCTTGTCCTTCACGCGGACGTACATGGGGCCTCCTGGTGTGGGCATGACGAAGGCCCCGCGCCGGGACGGTGCGAGGCCTGTGGTGGGTTGGACGAGTCAGTTGCGGGCGGCGGTGAGTTGGTACTCGAGGACCGTGTACACCGGGTGCCGGTTCGCGGTCGTGAGGGTGATCGTTTCGTCTTCGACGATGTCGCGTGCGTTGAGCATGCGCACCGGCGACAGCGACCATCCGACCGCAGTAGGGCGAGCGCCTTCGAGGATCGGGTCGAGCTTGTCGACGATGACGCGGACCGAGGTGAACGTGATGCCGGCGATGGTGACGGTGATGCGGACGCTTTGCGCGTGCCTGGTGCCGGCCATGGACCGGGAGAGTGTGTTCGGGATCTGGACGCGGGCGACGGTCCACGGGAAAGCGGACTCGACGTACTGGCCGTTCTCGTTGGGCTTCACGGCCTCGAACAGTGTCCCTTCGGGGAACATGGCCTCGATCGCGTCTGAGAGGGCGAGGATGCTGCTCACAGTGCGTCTCCGAGCTTCTTCATGTACTCGTCGATGGAGTCGAACTCCCTTTCGACTGGTTCGTCGAAGTCGAGAGTGCCGCCGCCACCGTTCGCGCCTCCGAAGTAGGCGATGGCCGCGCCGGGGCCTCCGCCGGGATTCTTCCCGGTTGGTTTGTCGTTCTCCGGGCCGATCTCCACCTCGGTGGTGTTCTTCCGCTTCGTGGTTTCGTAGCTGATCTTCTTCGCGAACTGCTTGAAGTACCGCGACCCTCGGGCATCTTCCTGCAGGTTCTTCTTGATCTGCACGGCACCCTTGGCCAGCACGGCTTCCGCTTTTGAACGAACATCGGAGTCGAACTTCTCGAGCGCATCGACGAGGTTCTGAGTCTCTGAGGTGTCCAACGGCATGGTTCCTCCTCAGTCAGCGATGTAGTCGACGAACACGCGGTACGCGGTGGCGAACGTCTTGAACGGGGCCTCCTGCGTGATGCGGAACTTCCGGCCCACCAGCAGCGAATCCATGCGGGAGTCGGTGACCTCGACGACGTCGCCGACGTTGATCCGGTACGCGCCGACCGGCAGGTGGACGGACATGCGCTGGACCGTGAGAGCGGTCTCGGCGGTGTTCTTCTCCTGCTCGTAGCCCTCGTAGGACTGCAGCTTGCACTTGCCGGTGTAGACGTCGGCATACACCGGGACCACCTTCCCGGTCTCCCGGTCGGTGGTCTCTCCGGTCACGCGGCGGATGAGGCACTGATCTTGCATCAGAGCCTCGGCGCGGCGGCGACCCCGCAGCGTGACTGCGCGTGCCCGTGCGCTCATAGTGAATTCACCACGGCCACAGACCCACCGAACCGCTTCCGCAACGCCTTGCGGGTGCGTTCAGGCAGATCCATCGGAGTGACCTGCTCGATGCCCTCACCAGACGTGGCGTAAGCCTCCCGGTAGTCGTCGACCCCCATCGAGGACATGCGACCGTTCTGCAGATCCCAGCCGCCCTCGCGAGACGCGATGAGTCCCGCGATCACCATGGATGCACAGAGCGTCTGGATGTCCTTCGGCGTGACGTCGAAGCCATGGAAGTAGGTGATCCGCAGAGTGGGAAGAGCAGCGCCGCATGCCCAGCCTTGCGCTCGGTACACGCCATTGCTTGCCACTCGGTAGGTGTTCGGGTCGATCAGTTCACCATCAGCACGGATCTCGTCGACTCGACGAATCGGGGCACCAGGCAGGTTGAGCAACCGCTCGTTGAGCCCGAGCACCTCGATAGTTGACGTCTCGGCGAGTATGCCCGTGCCGGCGGCAGAGGTTATGGCTGACGATGCCGATTCGATGAGCTCATTGACCGTTGCGGTCTCGGAGTCCTCGAAAGTCTCGCCGTAGAGCGCGAGCGCCGTGGGTTGGATCAGCATCGTCAGTCACCCCCTCATTCGTCGAACAGTGCGCGGATCTCGTCGCGCTTGAGCCCGTCGAGCTGTTCCTCTGCGAACCCCTGGGCGAGCGCGTAGGCCTCCCATTCGCCGCGGGACGCGTTGCCGGACGGGACGGCAGGCGTCTCAGTGGAAGACTCGTCCGAATCATCGTCGGAATTTTCCACCTGTTCTTCGGACTGTTCGCCCTGGTCAGCCGGGTCCGAGTTGGTCTCGTGGAAGGAATCGTCCGAGTTAGCCTCAGAATCTTCCACCTCGGAGTCCGACTGGGCCTCCTGCTCCTCGGAGTCGGCTTTGCCCTTCTTGGACTTCTTCTTGCCCTTGGCCTCGACTGCCACGACGTGGCCGCCGCCGATCAGCCCGGAGGCGACCGACGGGGCCACGTCGAAGACGAGACCGTTGGGTCCCTTCACGAGAGTCATGAGTGAACCTCCCGATCAGGCTGCCGTGTAGACAGCGATGGCCTTTGGGCGAACAACCTTTGCGCCGTAGACGTGGAGGCCACGCAGTCGGTCAGCGAACTTGTTCTCGGCGCGCATCGCCTCGGTCTTCTGGATCTGCGACACGAACGCCAGAGACGAACGGTGCATGGCCACGACCTGCGGGGCGTCAGTCTCGGGCAGGTTCTCCGAGCCGTACCCGTCGAGTCGCAGGATCTTGCCGAGAGAGGCGTTGCGCAGGCCCTCGGTGGTCCCGGACTGATCAGCGTTGGTCATCTTCGAGTCATGCTCGAAGAGCAGCGCCTCGAACTCAGCGTTCGCGACGAAGACACGGTTCTCCTTCGGCACGGCAGCCTTGTTGAGGGCCTTGACCAGGTCGCGCAGAACATTCCACGCGGTCTTCGCATCCGTTGCCGGAGCGCCGGGAGTCACGGCGGTGCCGTTGGTGACGGCGAGCGCGGCGAGGAACTTGTCAGCATCTTCGACGAGTCCGTCGGCGGCCGACTTGGTGTACTCGTTGAGGTTGCCGGCGGCCTGGGCGCGGTCGATGTCGTCGACGTAGAAGTCGAAGTTCTTCTCCTGGTCGACGTCGAGCTCGATGCCGGTGTCCGAGATCGCGTCAGCACTGGTGGTGCGGTTCGCAGCCTTGTAGTCCTTGATCGCGATCGGCACCGGGCTGGTGATGTGGAGCTTGTTCCCCGAACGAAGATCGCCCTCGTACTCACGGTTGGTGAGTCCTGCCCACACCGCGGTGTGGCGGAACTCGGTGAGCATCTTGGCCGACCAGATCTCCGGGATGAAATTGGTAATCGCCATGGCGATCGTCCCTTCTGGTTAGGTGACTTCCCTGGTGGGAGTCATGAGGTTTCGATCCGGCCCTCGTTGTAGGCCTTGGTAATCTCGTCCGGAGACATACCCTTGAGATCGTCTTTCGTGAGCTTCTTTTTCCGCGGCTGTTTGCCACGCCCGGAGTCGAAACTCGCGTTGCCGCCTTGCGCGGCTAGTTCGGGGTTCTCTTCCAGCAGGTCGGAAATGGCCTCCTGGATTTGCTCGGTGTCGACGTCCCCGTTCTCGTCAACATCGAAATCTGTAAGGTCGAGCAGGCGGAGAGCGAGCGCCGGGTTTCGGAGCTTGCCGGCAGCCGCGGACTTCACCTCGGAGCGGATCACGCGGGCGTTGGCTGCGGTCATCGCCTCGGCTCGGGCTTCGGCGCGGGCCTGCTCGAGTTCGTTCTCCTCGGGCGTCTTGTCTTCCGCCGCCAACTGCCTTTTGAGTTCGGCGATCTCGGCCTCGCGTTCCTTCGCGAGCTTCTTCGCCTCATTCCGAGCAGTCTTCATACGGTCGAGGGCCTGCTTGCCCTTGTCGCCGAGCGAATCGCTGCCGTCCTCGTCGTCATCCTCGTCGTCGTGATCGTTGATCGAGTCGTCCTCAGTCGAGGTGTCCTCGTCAAGGTTGGTTTCCTCGTCGTCACTGTTCTCGGTGAGTTTCGGTTCGTCAGCGGGTTTGAGCGTTGACATGGGTGTTCTCCTCCTGCATTGCGCATGGTGGGGTGCCGCCACGCTTGCCGTGGAGGCGGGGAATCTGTGGGTCAGACGAAGTAGCCGTACTCGGTGAGCAGGCTGACGAAACGCTCCTTGTCGGAGCCGGAGCGGCGGAGTATCTCGTCGACGGACAAGCGGCTGTACCCGCGTCGGCCAGCCTCGGAGGTGATCTTGTAGTAGCCGCGCTTTCCTACGCCTTCGGCGGTGAACCGGCCTGAGGTGGTCATACCTCGGCGGGAGTTGACCACTTGGTTCATGTCAGCGCCATTGCGGATCGCCTCGGCGCCGGCCTTCGTATAGATGCGGTCCTGCTCAGCAGCAGTCAGTGCGTCGAACGCTTCGTACGGGTCTGTGGCGAAGGTGTCGGCCATGGACTCCTGCGCGGGGATATGAACGCACCGGCAGTGCGGGTGGCGGAGGAACCCGGTGTTCCACGCGTAGTAGCGGCCAGCGAGCACTGAGCATCGTGCGCAGCACCCGAGAGAAGCCATGCGTACGTACCCGACCTTCTGTCGCGTCGAGCCGATCCGGATCTGCGAAGAGGCACGGCCCGCGTCAGCGACTCCGTACTGTACGAGCTTCGACAACTCCACCAGACCCGTCTGCATGGCCTCATTCGTCGAATACCCGCGCCCGATGTGGTCGAGAGCGTGGTAGGCGACTCCGGCGAGCGCCGCGTCGAGTGTTGCGCCGGTGGCGGGCATGGTGCCGACGATTGCTTCCTTGCGGATGCGTGCGTCGAGAGGGTCGATGTTTTGTTCGTTGAAAGCGAGGTCGAGGGAGGCGTCTGCTGACTCGATTGTGCGGGTCTGGGCGACCATCAGTGCGGCGATGATCGATGTGGACAGGATCTGCCAGGATGAGACGATCGACCCGGGGTTGACCTTCTTCCAGGCCCCGGCGGCACGTATGTACGCCGCGTTCGTCAACTCAGCGGTGGTCTGCTTGTGGCGGGACGCTGCGCGGACGACGTCGGCGGTACTCATAGTTGCTCTTCGACGTCCTGAGGCTGTTCAGGCAGGCCGGAAGTGGTCATGCGTTGAATGACCCCGAGCGGATCCTGTTCCTGCTCTTCCTTGATCATCTTCATCACACGGTCGATCTCGTGCGGAGGCAGACCGTCCTGCTCGAGGATGTACTTCATGGGGTAGCCGAGCTGCTTCTTTTTGAGCAGAGCATCGGCGCGCTGCGCGTCCGATCGGTATTGAGGGTCGGCCCACATCGGGGTGCCGGCGGCGATCGCGTCGGCTTCCTTTTCCGAGCGGTTCATGGCCAGCGCGGTGAGGTAGTTGATGGTGCGTACGTCTTGATTGACGAAGAGGATCGACTGTCGGGCTCTGGACACGAGACCGGCTTCAGAGATCGTCAGCGCCTCGGCGGCGGTGTTGACCATCTTCCCGGACAGGTAGTGCGGCGGGGTGCGCGTCTGCGCGGCGATATGCTCGACGGCCTGCTGGGTGACCTCGAGGAAGGGGCCGATCTGCGCGGCCGACCACTCATGGGGCTTCGCGTCGGGGCCGGGCACCCAGAGAACTTTCTCGCCGGTGAGGCTGTCGAGGTCCACTGGTCGGTATCCGACAATCTGCCCGTCTTCGCCCAGGATCGGGACCTCAGGGACGTCGGCGCCGGTGATGATCCGCTGAGGCAGGGACACCATGTCGAGAGCGTTGAGGAGGTACGCCCAGGTGAGATTGATTGCGTCTTGCATTGCCATGACACCCGAGATCTCTGAAATCGGCTGGTCAGGGCGGAGGAACGACCGGTTCTTCATCTCCACGATCGGGACCTGGCCGAGCGGGTTGCGTGCCGGCCAAGTGTTGTCGGTGTTGTAGTGGCGAGGTTCCCACCCGGTGCCGAGGTCGACGGGTCGGCCCATGCGCGCCTCACGGTCTTCTGATGTGCTGCGCTGGAACTTCCAGACCTCGTCGGCCGTGTAGAGGGTGGCGTACTCCCATTTGTCGTCCGCCCACATGATCAGAGCTGCACGTCGTATCCCGGTGGCCGGGTCCTCGTCGACAATGGTCTGTTCGGGGTGCTCGAAGGTGATGCGAGGCCGATCGACACGGTCCGTGGGGGACACGAGCGCGAAAGCGCGTGCGGCCGCCGAACGGACAGCGAGCGCCTCCTGGATTCCCGCGTCTGCGCCGGTGGCTTCCCAGGCGCGTGCCAATCCGGTGTCGGCGCCCAGCTTCTCGGCCGGCCGGAGACCGAGATAGACCATGCGCTCACCAACGGCCTCCACGACTGGGGCGCACCAGTTGTCGGTGAAGCCCTTGTAGCGTTGCTGGAAGCTCTCCTTGAACTTGTCCGAGGCGAATCGGAGACGGCCGGTCTCTCCGGTGAGGTAGTTCATGCGCTTCGTAATGTCGCCGCGGCGCAGCTGCAACGCCTGCGAGAGCTGGTCTGTCACCTGCTCTGCTTGCTCAACGGAGAGAGTTGGCATGTCACCTCCATTTCGTTGATGTGCCGGTGTAGATCGTGGACTTCTTCGTGTTCTTCGCGCCCGACTTCACCGCATCGAGCGTGGCCTGGTGGGCGAGGACCGAGGACATGGTGAGGTCGATCTTCTGATCCTCAGAAGCCTTCTTGATGTAGTACTTCCCGAAGCCGCCGACAGCGGACTCGACAGCGTTACGGATGTGGATCGACACCGTCTCGTCGGCGTCATGAGAGAACTCCGACTCAGGGTCGACGACGGTCATCTTGAACGCTTCCAGCGCCTCCCACATCTGGCCGAGACGGTTCGTCGCGAACTCAACGATCACGTCGCCGTACTTCGCCGACCACTCAGCGAGCTCGGTGCGGTAACCGAACGGGTCGAAGTAGGCTCGGACAACTTCGTACTCAGAGAGGATGTCGGCGAGCGCCGCATCGACCTCGAGACGGGGAATGCGGCCGTCCCATCGGCGTGGATCCCAGATCGTTTTGCGGGCACCGTTGTGGTAGGTCGGGGTGAACTGGTGGAAGTCGAGTGTCTCGGCGCGGAAACCGGTCCAGTCGTTCGTCTCCGAACCGTCGAATCCTAGGCAGATCTTCGTGCGCGGCTTCACCTCGACGCGAGGTTCGGCTGCGCGGAGGTCCCACACGGTCTGTTTGATCCAATGCGCGGAGCCGGCGACGATGCGGTTGCCGTAGAACCGTTCCGCCTCGGCGGGGTGCTCGCGCATGAGGTCCTTCGCGGTCTTCTCAATGTCGCGGAGGTCGACCCAGGGCGAGAACTGGTAGTTGTAGCGGAAGATCTGCATCCGCTCGCCAGGTTTCTCGAAGTCGAGGTGCTTCGGCGGCGGGAAGTGGTGGACGTAGACGTCGTCGAGGCCCGACTCCATCGTGTCCTTCTGCAGCCAGGACGACTCTGCCGGGTCCGGCGGGTTCGAGGACTCGACCATGCGCCCGCCCATGCCGCCGAGACCACGGAGAAGGGTGCGATTGAACTTCCGCATCTTGTTCGAGTCCGTGTACAGGCCCGTCTCATCGGGGAACGCCGCCGAGATGCGAGCACCGAGCTTCGAATCAGCCTTCGAGGTGACGATCTCGATCAGAGAGTCACGGTTGCCGTTCGGGTGGCGAATGAACTCCTCACCCGTCTTCGGGATGACATTGGCCAGAGGCCCGAAGTCGATCATCGGGACGAGCGCGCCCCACGTGTTCTCCACCTGGTCCTCAACGACTGCGGCGAGCTGAATGCGCGGAGTGGCGCGAGGCCGGCCCGTCGGCTCACCAGGCATGAAGTCGTACTCCCACCCGCACGGGCACCGATGCTCAGCGCACCGGTACGTCTCACCCCCGGTGGCGAACCCATCGAACTGCGACGGCCCAACGAACTCGATCAGCGCGTGACCAGCGATTCCCGGCGACTTGCCGATCTTCTGCGCGGCCACCCATGCTGAGCGGCGGTAGTGGAACGCTGAGGCGAGCTCGCCGCGCTGCGCGTCCGGGCGGACGATGTAGTGGTTGGCGAGGAAGATCTTGTGATCGATCGTCGGCTCGAACATCTCACCGGACATGTCCCCGTCCGGGACCACTGCGTGATTGGCGAGCCAGTCCGCGAGGAAGTACCCCATCGTCTTGATGGGGTGAGGTATCGAGTAGTTCGGGCGCGGGACCTTCCGATCAGCCTGCACCGTCGTCACCCTCAGACGGGAAGAGCTCCGCGATCTGCTGGGCGGTCGACTGGCGTGGCTTCGCCTCGGCGGCCGGCGCCGATGCCTCGGACTTCTTCTGCAGCTCTTCCGTGGAGGCGTAGCGCCACTTGTGACGGGCCATGCCGGAGAGGTTCACGCCGAGGTCTTCGGCCATGATGCGCATCTGCGTGAGTCGCGAGGCCGGGACGTCGAAGTTCTCGGTCTCGATCGACACGAGCAGACGCACGTAGATCGCGAGAGTCACCTGCTGGTGTTGGGACTCCCAGACGATGGACTGACCCATCTTCCAGAACTGCCGCCACAACTCGCGCTCACGATCAGTAAGACCAGGCTTGAGCGGCCAGTTCGGGGTTCGCCGGCGGTCAACACGCTCGGGCAGCTTGATCCACCCGTCCTCATTGCGGCGCTGACGGTAAGAGTTCAAGTCGGCCGGCGGGCCGCTACGTGCGCGTGCACCTCCTGATGCCATGGTCGATACCTCACTTCCGGCACCCTTGCGGCACCATCACGACGAGGCATTGCGCCCCGCGAAGTCCAAGAATTGCACCCGTCCTGACCTGGGGTTTCGGGATTTTTTGAACCCGACGCCGGTTACTTAACCCTCCCCGGCGGTACCTGGGATTGAGGGCCGAGGGGGTCACCCCCCGGGGGTCTATACTGACAGGACGACTTGCTTAGTCGAGTTGCCGGAATCCTCCGGGCTGGTGGACTGCTGTCTCCGCTGAGTGGCACGGCTTGCACAGGCCCCGCCCGAAGCTCGGGTCGTTCGCGTTGAGTCCGAGGTCCTCGAGCTCACGGCGCGAGCGAGGATAGTGATCGGCTTCGGTGGATGGTCGACGATGACACAGGATGCAGATCGGGTCTCGTGCGAGGACTGCCTCACGGAAGGTGCGCTTATGCCGGCGACCATAGCCTCGGGCTGTGGGTGATCCACGCAGTCGCTCGGCCTCACGGGCACAGTCGTCGCACAGCCTCACGCCCTTGGGCACGAGGTTTGGGCAGCCCTTGCCGTTGCACACCTTCTTCATCGACTGCCTCCGAACATGACAGAAGGCCTGACCGGATGAACCGCGTCAGACCTTCATCGCCACCTCTGGTGACTCTATGAGTATGGTACGTGACAGATGTCAAGCATTTCGGTAGGCGCGTGCCGTGCGGCGTGTCTTCCTCATCATCACTGATCGAACATCACCAAGACGATACAGACGCGAACCACGTTGATCCTGACCAACCGAACGCAACAGCACTCGACCACGAACGTCCTTCCTCGTCGCCCATTGCCTCGCCTGATCGTAGGTGATCTTCTCACCTGCAGCTCGAAGCGTGTCGACGATCCGAGGCAACGGCGCTTCGTATCCCTCGATGCGCCTGAGTCCCTCACGCCTGCGAGCACGCACATCGATCTGTGCCTTGCACCTACTGTTGGGGCAGACCATGATGTCCTCACCCATGGCAGGCCACAGGTCCACACCACACGACGGGCAGGTGCCAACGAACACACGCTCAGGTGGAATATCAATCTGCTCCAATGCACTCAGACACTGCTCGAGCAGACGATCATGCCAAGCCTCAGCCTGCGCATGCTTGACCACCCAATCCCTCAACGGATCGAGACTGGCCACCAACTCAGGCACACTCAACATCCGATGCCTCGGCCGCTCCTGCTCTGACACCCAAGCAGCAAGCATTGACCTGAGCACCTCGGTGATCCGGTCGAGCACTTCTACTGCACCCACTCGGTACAAGATGGGGGTGGCATCCGATGATCGCCCACCACTGGCCGGGATCGTCGCATCCTGCCTGAGGATTGACACCTCCAACTCCTGAGCCAACGGACCACACATACGCACCAGATCAGGTAATGAGGCAGACCGAACATCACGGGCATCCCACATCGTCAACGTCCTCTCAGTTCTTTCTCGACACGACCACTCACCCAATCGCGGGGCCGCCACACGTCCACGTCCTCACCGACCAGCAACAAGGTGGAGATCCACACCTTCTGCTCCGCCGATGTCGTGCCAGTCTTCGACTTCAACTCACGCCAGATCACACGACGCTGCTTCGGATGCACCAACACCAGATCCGGGAACCCCGGTGTCGAGCGACGCGAGTCGAAGGTGTGATAGCTGAGCCAGCCCATCTGTTTGGCCAGAGCAATGATCTGATCCTGCAGCTGTCTCTCCGACATGGCCTTAGCTTGGAGAGCCCGGTAATCCTGTACCTTCACCGCTTCCTCCTCTTCCGCTTCTTCTGAGCAGGAGAGTTCACAAGGGCAACAGGTGGCGCCGACCGTCCAGGCCCAGCCCTGCCAGTACCGTCACGTACCGAACCCTTACCGTCCCGACCCGACCCGGCATATCCAGATCCTGGATGCACACGACCTGCTGGAACCTGCTGGAACCTGCTTGGTGGCTCTGCGGGGTCACACTCCGACTGGTGGGTGTCGGGCGGTCCCTTCGGTCCAGAGCCGGTGCCTGCGGGGTCTGACTCCGCCTGGGTGGCGGATAGTCCCTCGGACCAGACTGTGTCCACCGCGGGGTCATCACACGACGGGTTGCCGTGCGGTCCCTCGGGCCGGTGAACGTCTCCCGCGGGGTCACGCTCCGCCTGGGTGGCGGGCTGTCCCTCGGACCGGGATGCAGGGTTCTCAGGTGTCTTCTGTGCTGCGGTGCCGGCGTCACGGCCGGGCGGTACACGCCCGGCTCTCACGTCGGCTTCTGCCGTGTCGGGGAGGACGATGTTGTGGGTGATCACGTACTCGTGGGTGCGCAACCACTCCAACGTCTTCGGTTTGAAGTAGGGCTTCTTCGGCGGGGGCATCATCTGCTTCTCACGATGAGCCCGCGGCGCATCGAGCAAGGCCGCGTTGCATCTGCCGCAGGCGACCACCATGTCTTTTGGTGACTGCACCTGCCTGTCCAGATGGTCGTACGTTCCTGCCTTCTGGCCGCGCCGGTCGCCTTGGAAGTTGACGACGAGGCCGCAGTAGCGGCACGCGTCACCGTCGCGGAGGCGCACGGGGATCGTGAGTGCAGGGTTCGAGTTGTCGAGCTTGCGTTGGCGTTCCCATTCGATCTCCTCTCTCGTTCGCATGTGGATGAAGGTGTCGTCGTTGATGAGCTTGTATCCCTTACGTCGCCCATCCTCGTAGACCACCTCGGTGAAGTAGCCTGCGGCGAGCGCGACGTCGATGAGTTCTTGGGCTCGGGCTTGTCCAGCCATTTGCACAGCGGTGCCGTGGCTGATGATGTAGTCGGTGAGGTGAGCAGTGGATTGGAGTGCACAGCGCCAGACGAACCCGAATGCCTCGTTCAGCAGCCTGTCGTCGCATCGTTCGTCTTCGAGGACGGCGAGGACGACGGGGTGGTTAGCGGCGGTGTCGCCGCCTCTGAGCCAAGGCATCCGGGTTATCTCCTGTGGTGGTGTTCGTCAGTGAGTGGGTTCGAGGTGGCAAGTGCAGCCACATGAGGCGAGCGCATCGGTGGTGTCGTCCCAGGCTTGGCCGTCGCACTTGCGGCAGTTCCGGTCTCGGCACTCGGGAGAGTGCGGTGACTGGTAGCCGTGGCCGCGACTCCGAAAGTTGACCAGTTCCGGCCCTGACTCCCCGATGAATGCCCGTCCTGCCATGTTGCATTTACACCCTGGCCAGTGCAGGTTGCAGGATGGTCGGCGTTCGCTGGTCCGGATGTACTGTCCACTGTCGAGCAGCCACCTCCGGTGAGCCATCCCCCACTGGTGGCGGTTGCGGTTCGTACCGTAGCGTTCGATGCCGTAGCGGAACGAGTCTGCGATCAGGCCACCCGCAGCTATCATTTGTCGGCTTGGTGAGTGCGTCATCAGTCCTCCCCGAGTAGTGCGGTGATGACCTCGCGTGCGCTGTCCATCCATGCGCTCTTGAACTCGACGTCTCTATCGCCTGCAGGTCCGCCTGACAGGTCTTCGTTCGTTGGCCATCCTTCGCCTATGTAGTAGCCACGTTGTTCGATCAGAACCAAGGCCACTCTTTCGACTGCCTCGTCGGTGCGGAGTTGGTCGCGCATCCATTTCGCCCCGGTGAGTACGTGGTCGGTGCGCGGGTGGACTTTGCCGTCCGTTTCGGTGCACGTCTCGATCAGCTGCTCGTCCCAGTTCATTGCGTCTCCCACTTCCCGACGACGCGCTGCGCCATGTCCTCGGTGACCGGTTCGTCGTCTCGGGCGAGGTCGGTGTCGGAGACGAACCGGCTCTCCAGGATCAGCCCCAGACCATCGATGACAGCGTCGGCGATCGCGGTCAGATTCGGCGCGGCACCATAGTTGTCACCGAGGATGGGAAACTCATCGTCGGCCTCGCTGATCGCGTCAGAGATCCTGGTCCGCAGTTCTTCTCTCCGACGGACGCACTTCTCGTGGTGCTCGTCCGATTCCATCCCGGCGAAGCAGCTATTGCAGAAGACCTCGGTGTCCTCGCTCATTGCGGTGGTCCTTTCACATAGGTTTCGTCGACCCAGACGCGGCCGCAGCAGTGGCAGTGCCAGCCGACCGTTTCCGGGGACAGGTCTTCATTGATGAAGATCGGGTCCTTGTGCTCGTGGTGGCAGAGGAACGACACAAGACGCGGTTCTGCCTCGCACAGGACCTTCTCCGTGATCGCCTCGTGCGGACATTCCTCGTGCCCGGATTGCATCACGGTTGTTCGAGCTCTCTGCTGATGTCGTCACGCAGGCTTCGTGCTCTTCTGCTCTTAGAGTCGAGTGCTTCGTGGAAGCGAATCATGTTCTCGATCCGCTTCTGCCGAGCCAGCTCGGTGAGCGCTTCCGCCTCGGTCATCGTCAGTCGCCCTTCACGTTGACGATCTGGTGGAACGTGTGCCGGATTTTCACGAGATCGGAGGCGTCGTCCATGACCTGGTCGATGTCCTTGTACGCCTGGGGGATCTCGTCGATGAACGCGTCCGTGTCGCGGTACTCGATGCCCCGCATCGCTTCACGTAGCTGGTCGTGGGTGAACGTCTTGCGGGCCTTCGAGCGAGAGAAGTTGCGGCCGGCACCGTGCGGGGACGAGTTGAAGCTCATCTTGTTCCCCAAGCCCTCGACCACATAGGAAGCGGTGCCCATGGAACCGGGGATGAGACCGAGCTGCCCTTCGCGTGCAGAGATCGCGCCCTTGCGGGAGATCCAGAAGTTGCGGCCGAAGTGGTGCTCCTTCTGTGTGAAGTTGTGGTGGCAGTTGATGCGCTCATGCTCGACCACCTCGGCGCCCATGTAGGTGGCGAGCGCTTCGAGTACCCGGTCCATCATCTCTTCGCGGTTGAGGAGCGCGAAGTGCTGCGCCCAGTTCAGTTCGGCGATGTAGTGGTCGAATTCGGGCGTGCCTTCGACGAGGTAAGCGAGGTCGTTGTCGGTCAGGTCGATCCAGTACTTCTTCGCGATATCCTGGGCGACCTTGATGTGGTGTTGGGCGATCTTGTTGCCGATGCCGCGGGATCCTGAGTGGAGGAACGCCCACACTCGGTGCTCTTCGTCGACGGTGATCTCGATGAAGTGGTTGCCGGATCCGAGAGTGCCAAGCTGGTACTCCCAGTTCTGTGCGTACCGTTCCGGTCCGCCGGTCACAACGTCCAGGGGGACGCCATCCATTTCGGCCCACATGTCCTCGAGCTCTCCGATCCGCGTTTCTGCGGTGTAGGTGAGCGTGGTGTTGTAGTGGCCGGCGGACAGCGGGACGCGGGACTCGATGTCCTCCCGGAGTGCAGTGAGGGTGTTCGCGCCTCCGGTGCGCAGCTGGTCCTCGGTCCATTGGGTGCGGACGGCGATCATGCCGCAGCCGATGTCGACGCCGACCGCGGCCGGCATGATCGCATTGTCCGTGGGGATGACAGAGCCGACGGTGGCGCCCTTGCCGAGGTGCGCGTCAGGCATGAGTGCGAGGTGCGGATGTACGAACGGCATCTGCGATGTGGCGAGCGCCTGGGCTTCGGTGTCATGCTCGAGGATGGATGCCCAGTTGTAGAGCTTCGGTGCGAGCTGGTGGATGGTCATTCTGATTCTCCTGTTCTGGTGCTTCTACCGGTTGGCCTTGTTGATTAGTGCGGCCATGCAGTCTCCACAGATCTCGCCGTCGTCGCCGGAGTACCAGCCGATGGGCATGCCGGTGAGTACCTGCAGTGGGTTGTAGTCGTAAGCGTCTCTGGCGGTTCGTGCGCGGCCACAGTTATCGCAGATAGGCATCATGGTCAGAGTCCTTTCGGGACGACGGGGCGGGCGTGGACGCCGTCAGTGGATGGGCCGGGGTCGCCGTCGTACCCGGCGACGTAATGCTGATGGTCGGACATGTCGTGCGGGTGCCAGCACACCTTGTCGCCGTACTTGATGTCTTCCACGCGCACGGGTTCGACGAGGTTGGTGCCGGCTTGCGCGGCGATGGTGGCCATGAACGCGCGACGCATCTTCTCGCCCAGATCGCGAGCGGCCTTCTCGTTTTCAAGCTGCCTGATCCGCGCCCGTTGCCGGCGGCGGGTTCTTTCGTAGATGACGGTGGCGGTGATGGATAGGGCGAGGGCTGTGAGGGAGATGATGAGGCTGATCATTTTCTTGCCTTCCAGTGCTGTCGGATGATGATGAGCTTTGCCACCAAGTGCGCGGGGCCGGCGAGGAACTTCTCGAGGAGGATGAGCATCACTGGAATCCCTTCACGAGCTCCTGGCCAACACCAGTCAGGTCGGCAAACCAACGGGACCGGGTCTTCTGCCGGTCATCGGCGAGCGCTGCTTGTTCGTTGCTGTCGGTGACGGTGGATGAGGCGATGAGGCCGTAGAACAGGCCGTCAGCGGTGACTCGCCAGAGGCTGTCGGTGATGGAGTCGACCTCGAAGTCGGTGCCCCATTTCTTCGCCGAGGTGACGAATAGTTCCAGGCACTCCGCCGGGGCCGCGTAGGTGCGGGTGGCGCGCGGGTTCTGGGCGGCCATGGATTCGAGGATCTTCGCAGTGCGCGCGAGATTCTGCGTCGGCTCCAGGACCGGGAGGGTGAGGGATTTGCCTTCGAAGAGGCCGGTGCGGTCGGTGGCGCGGATGCGGATCTTGTCCGGGCCGGTGCCGGTGATCGTGAGTTCGACCTCGGGGTCCCATGCGTCCTTCGGGGTGAGGCCGGCGAACCCCATCAGCTGCTTGGCCATGACCGGGGTGAGGATGATCGAGTCTGCGACCACGTCCCCGGTGACTCTGGCCCCGTCTCGTGCTGGTGTCTTCGTGACGATCGATGTGCGACCGGAGGAGGCGAGGATGAGCACGTTGTCGTAGGTGAACACGAGACCAACATGGTGATTGTCGGAGGCGTCGTCTTTCGCGACGTGCGGGAGGACAGCGGCGAGCGCCGTGGTGAGTTGGATGGGGTTGATGCGCGCGGAGAGGTCGCGGGTGATGCGGCGGGTCTCTCTGGCCTCCTTGCCGTCCATGAAATCCTTGACGACGGCGAGGTGGTCGTCAGCATCCTTCTTCGCGTTCATGCTGAGCTCTCCTTCACGCGGACGTGGTTGCAGTTCTCGCAGCACCAGCCGCGTCCGTTCTTTTGCCCGGCGGTGCATGCGAGTGGTGTGGTGCCGCATGATCGGCAAGGGAACACCGGGTGGTCGCAGTAGCGGTGGGAGCAGTTCTTACTCAGTGGCATCAGTAGCCTCCTTCGGTGAGTGAGTGCAGTCTTTGCAGCATCCGTGGCCGCGGTCTCGGGTGAGGCCCTTGCAGGCGACGATGGTGCCGCCGCAGTTTCGGCAATGGCCCCACTTCTCGCGGGTGGACTCGGACTTCGGGATCGTCATGCCCATGCCCTTTCCCGCCATGCCTCTGATCCCCACACCTTCGTAGCGAGGCGAGCGCGATACTCCGCCTCGGCGGCGAAGTGGGAAGGTGGGCACTTCTTCCGCTTGGTGGGGTGCTCGTGTTTGTGGCATTGGCGTCGCCAGGCGTCGTATCTGGGGTCGTTGTCTGCGAGTTTCTGGGCGATGTCGGCTCGCATTGCGACGAACGACATGAGCATGCAGACGCCGTGCTCCGCCATGCGTGGCCCGCCCGGCAGGTACTGGTTGCCGTCTTCGTCGAACTGGACTCCGTGGCCGATCGTGAGAGCCTTGCGGGCCTCGACCTGGCGGCACCCGATGCATTCCTCTTCGCCGTACCACCAGTCAGTCGAGTGGTCCTCGTACCATTCGGAGAGGCCGGCAAGCCACTTCAACATCACCCGGTCGGTCTGGCCGGATGCTGCGTCGATGACCTTCCGTTCCTTGTTGTCGGCAGGTTTGCGGATCATCTCGAAGATGTCGATCTGCCCTGGTGTGTTCGTCATGATGTCCACCACCCGTTGACGACCGCCCCGGATAGCCCGCTATCGATGAGCGCTTTCACGTTCTGCCGGCCATACGCGACGAGTACGGATGGTGCTCCGCTGTTCGCTTTCGCCTCGGTGCCGTCAACGTGATGGAACGACAACCGCTTGTGGAGGAACAGCATGCCGTCGGCCTTCTCCCACACCTGTTCACGGAACCCTTTCGTCTCTGTGCGAGCGAAGACGAGAGCGATCCCGTTTCCGTGATCTGCGAGCTTCGCCAACCACTTCCACACGTGCGCATATGGCGGGTTGCACCACACTCGGGCACCTTCTGGCCAAGGCGTGCGCAGCCCATCGTCTTCGAGAGTCATGTGCTGTCGTGCTGTCGGCCATGGTCGGTTGATAGGCGAACTCGGGTCGAGGTCGAACTCGCCGAGCGACTTGATAAGCCACGGAGGGGTGAGCCATTCGTCGCTTCCGCCGGAGTTCGATTCGTGACCGCCGACCGCCTTGCGCCTGGCCGGGGCTTCTCCGAACAGGTCCAGTTCAGTCATGGCTCCACCGCCAATGCACGAGCAGCGTCCATAGCCTCGGAGTGCGAGCTGAATCCGCCGTCAGGAAATATGTACTCGTCTCCGGCGACCACGACCGGTGCTCCGGTGTGGATATTGAAGTGCACTCGCGGTACGGGGTGGGAGTCGCACCAGTGCAGGCCGACACACACGTCCCGATGATGGTCGCGTTCGATCAACAGGCGCATCTGGTCTTCGTCGATGAGTCGATATACGGGCCCGCCGAGAAGTGGTTCCAGCCGATAAGGGTGGGACCACATACGCAGCCCGGATGAAGTGGACCAGCGAATGCGCTTCGTCCACGCCCGCCCCCGCCGGTCCGTGTACCGGCCCGATGCGAGAATTTTGTCGACGCGGGTCAGCACGGTGCCTCCTGGAATTCGAGAGGGCTGACGTGGTTCGACTTCATCCAGACTCGCGAGGACAGCAAGATCGCTTCTTCGAACGACCACACGGAGACGTAGTACTCGTACACCTTCGAATGCCGGTTCACGACGTACAGTTCCCACATCCGACGCGAATGCGGGGCGCTCGTCCACTTCGGCTGCTCCTGGCGGATCTTCACCTGGTACCTCACGACCGGCTCCCGTCCTTGGCGGCGATGCCGACCCACCCGATGACCCACAGCATGGTGAGGGCGGAGAGCCCGTTCGCGGTGAGGGTGATCGAGTAGGAGTAGAAGTAGCCAGCCATGCCGATCACGATCATCGGCAGATAGATGCTGAGCAGCCGGCGGAGGAAGTACACCTCACGCGGGAACCGGCGCACCTCGGCGCGCGTCTGTGCGCTCATGCCGCATCGCCGCCGTCGAACATGACCGGTTGAGTGAGGCCGAGCTTCGCGGCCAGGTCCTCGGAGTGGAACGAGAAGAGGTACATGGTCTGTCGCACCTGTCCGTTGTGGTGCCGGGGTGCGTTGTGCTGGGGGAGTACCTTGAACCACTCGACGTACCGGGTGCCCTGCCGGGGCCGCCACTCGAACTCGTCGACCATGCACCCTTTCGACTTGGACCACTTCTTGCCGATGCATCGGCGCACGGCGATCTTCTTCTCGATGAGCATCTTGCGCACCTGTGGTTCCGTTGTTCCCCAGTGAGACGCGAAGTACTCGATCGTCATGATGTCGTCGGTCTCGGCGACGAATCGCTCGTGGTAGCGAACCTTCGGGGCGTCGAGTTCGGCCTGCATCTTCGCGGCTTCGAGCTCCTTCTCGGCGTCGAGGACCATCTGGGCGAGCGCCGCGCGTGAGGGGAGTGTCGGCACCGAGGTCTTCGTCGCCTCGGCGAACGCTTTGACCAGGTTGACCTTGAAGTCGACAACCTGCGGTGTGTTCCGCATGAGCGTCAGTAGAGCTGTCGATTGTGCCTCGGTGAGGCGGGCGAACCGGGTTGGGCGCCCTCCCGACCTCCGCATTTCAAATGCGATAGTTCCGAATGCTTCTTCGATCACGCCGTGGTGGGTCTCGAGGAGTTGTAGCGCGGCGCGGTGTTCGATCCCTGCGTTCTCGGCGACGATCTCCGAAGTGGTGAACGGGACTCCGTCGATGACGTTGACGAGTCCGCTAGACTGGTTCGTAGACATTGGTTAGTCACCTTCCTGGTGTCTTTGGCCCTCAGCACTCCAACTGCTGGGGGCTTCTTCATTTGCAATGGCTGCGAGCAGGCCCCGGGGCTTCCCCCTCCACCGGGACCCACCCGGTTCATGGGGTCGGCTTCTGCCGGATCTTCGACACGACCTCGTCCTCAGTGATCAGGCGGAGCGCCGCTATGTTCGCGTCTGCTTCGTCGTAGATGTTGAGGAGCGTGTCGGCGACGGGATCGATGTTGTCCGGGTCCATGCCGTAGGAGACCGGGGCGGCCATGACCTCTTTGGCGAGCGCTTCGACGCGGTGCTTCGTGGCGAGCTTCATGTTGAACAGTGCATCGAGGCGCGACTGCTCCTGCTCGGTGGGGAATTCGGCGCGGGGCATCAGTCGCAGTCTCCTGCTGAGACGGAACGCAGCACTGCCGATTCCGGCAGGGTGGGTTCCGGGCGGAATCCAACCGGGCGGAGGGGCCACGCTGCGGCCAGGCGGAGGCGTTCGTCCTCCTCAGCGGCGATGCCAGCCTCGACGAGGTCTCGGCGTTCGCCGGCGACCATGTCGAACACGCTGTTCGTGGCCTGCTTTAGGACGGCTTCGATGCGTGCCAGGTGCGACATCGGGAAACCGTCGCGCTGTGCGCCGCGGTACTGGCGGAGGACTGCTGCGAGACGCTCAGCGTCGGTGATCGCCTGGTTAATCGTGGTGTTCCTGCGGATAGTGGCCGGGGTGGGTGTGGTCATCGTTGATCACTTCCTGACTCGGTGGATGGATTGTGGTGCGGCCGCTGAGACGTGGCGGCCGCACCGGTGGCAGTGGAATCCTCAACCGAGGTGTCGAGAGCCTCGGGAGGAGAGTCACTGCCGTCCCTTACGATGTCCCCAACGACAGAAGTAGCAGCTTCCGTCGTTGCCGTAGGCGCAGATACAGGGTCCGCGCCGTGACCCGCAAGGGAAGAATCATGGAACCTATGCACATCTCTATGAAGTTCGCCGAGACGATGGAGGAGAAGATCAAGTTTTACGAGCACCGTTTCGACGGCGCCGAGACGAGCGACGACAAGTTTGAGGTCGTTGCTGAGGCTTACAGAGATCTCTTCCAGGCTGTCGGCGAGGCGCTGATCCAGGTCGATGCGGCGTTGATCGCTCTTGGGGAGTCGTCCTCGCGTAGATGACCGGGTGCCGAGGCGGCCGAGCCTGTCGCCGACCTCCGCGAATTTTTGCTCGGTTCGGGCGCGCGCCTCGGCTATCTCGCCCTCCGAGCAGAGTTCCTGCTCGCCCGATCGAGGCGGCTGGCCGTACCCGAGTTCCTGCATTGCCTTCTGGTAAGCAGCAATTCTTTCGACATAGCGGCGAGCGCCTTCGTCGTTCGGCTCGTCGTCGGGATGGGTGACCGGGCTCATGACGCCACCCGCTTCGATGCGGGGGAGTCGTGTCCATTCGCAACCGGCGAGTCACCGGCTGCGAGCGCTTCGACGTCGCCCAGGAGGTATCGACGCTGATTCCCCGGAGTGCGTGTGGACTTGATCTTGCCTTCAGCTTCCCAGCGGCGAAGTGTGTTGGCGGCAACGCCGAGAATGCGGGTTGCTTCGCCGATCGGTATACGCTCGTCGGCGCTGTATCTATGTGTCGTTTGACTCATGCCGAGAATTTAACCATATCTACATGGGCGATGCAAGAATCGACACGACCGGTAAAATGATTGGTGTTTAGGGTTGTGTAGGTTTAGGTATGTCTGCTATTTTTATATCTATGAGTACAAACCCGCAGGTAGGACACAATGACGACGGTCTCTGGATCCCGGCGTGGAATTTTTCCGACCGCATCCGCCGTATTCGTCGTGAGGTTGGCGTGTCGCAGGACGTGTTCGCGAACGCACTCCAGGTGAAGAAGGTGACGCTGGGAGCATGGGAGTCTGGTCGCACCCAGCCTCGTGACCTCGTTGCCGTCGCGAAACGCATCGAACTGGCGTTCCGCGTTCCCGCAGCGTGGACTCTGGGTGTGAATGCAGAAAACCGCCGCCTGGATGATCCAAGCGGCGGTTCTGCCGAAGTGTGCACCCCCCGGGACTTGAACCCGGAACCCACTGATTAAGAGTCAGTTGCTCTGCCAATTGAGCTAGAGGTGCTTGCCGCACATGCTGTGCAACGAGAATTAATATTACTCAGGTGTCGACCGATCATGCAAACCGAGATCGGCCCATATTCAGTTTTGTGATGAAGGTCGCAAGCCCCTGGTCAGAATCCCTTTGCCCGCGAATCCGGCGACCCGGAACCCACTGATCAATAGTCCCTCCACCGCACCGGTTTCGTCCTCGATGCCCGGAGGCACTTCAGAGATACATTCCGGAACTCGACTGTTCGGCCGGTTCGGAGATCGCGTGGACGTCGCGTTCGCGCAACAGCACATACGCGCGCCCCTCGAGCTCCACCTCGGCGAGTTCCTCGGGATCGTAGAGGACGGTGTCGCCGAGGTTGGCCTGCCTCACGTGCGGGCCGGCCGCTACGACCTTGCCCCACACGAGGCGTCTGCCCATGCTGGCGGTGGCGGGAATGACGATGCCCGCCGAGGATTTGCGTTCCCCGGCTTCCGCGCTGGGTTCGAGCAGGATCCGGTCATGGAGCATCCGGATCGGTAGTGCGGCATCAGCCACGCTTGCGACCGGAGAGTCCGACGATGAGGGCGGCCACACCGAGGACGGCACCGGCACCGAGTGCGATGATCTCGGGCTTGGGGGAGCCGTCTTCCTCGACGACCTCGGACTTCGCCTTGTTGACTGCCCGCGTCGCCAGCACCTTCGGGTGGATGCGGCCGACGAGCTCGTCGATGTTCTCGGCGATGCGCTCCTCGCGCAGTCGGATCGACTCCGCGAGCTGCGCGGTTGTCGCCTGGTCGACGGTCACATCTGAGGTGTAGACGTTGTCAGTCATCGGGTCGAGTCCTCCCGGTCGAGAATGCTTTGCTGCGTCTGTGACCTTGTGCCACAGTGCTTCGCTGTCCAGCTTAGCGGCTGGGCACTGCGAGTGTCAGATATCGGCCGCGGTTCGACGGAATCTTACGATCTCGACGCTCGCGTCCGCGGGCATGGTCGGGTAGTGACCGCGGAGATTGGCGATATACCGCTCCAATCCACTCGAGCGGGTGAGGTCGAGATCCTCAGATCGCAGTTCGTCGAGTCGCTTCACCATCACCGAGGCGACTTCCACGGGGAGCGTGCCATGCGCGGTGTTCTCGAAGTACGCCAGAGCC
This sequence comes from Brevibacterium sediminis, assembly GCF_024895295.1. Taxonomy (NCBI): domain Bacteria; kingdom Bacillati; phylum Actinomycetota; class Actinomycetes; order Micrococcales; family Brevibacteriaceae; genus Brevibacterium; species Brevibacterium sediminis. The sequence continues at coordinate 304,591 of NZ_JAHQRN010000004.1, forward strand.
GGACCCGTGCAGTGGCCTTCGTTCCACCGCACCGTCAGCGTCTTCGTCCCGTCCGCGACGGCCTCGAAGTATCTAGCGTGGAACCTCAGCAGCCGTTTGGGATCAGAATCCGGGTGCCGATAGGAGTGGGGGAGCAGGGCAGGGATCGGGGCAATCGACGTCTGGCCCGTGGTGTCGTCGGGTACGACGACGAGCGCATCGGGATGGAGGTCGAGGATGACCTGACGGCAGCGTCCGCACGGGGCCAGCACACCGCGGTTCCGGTCGCCAACCGCTGCGATCGTGACCAGGGGTCCGGCGTTCGCTGCCGCGGCGGCACCGATCACGACGAGTTCCGCGCAGTGCCCGCCGGTGAAGTGAAAGACGTTGACGCCGGTATGGATGCGACCGGAGGCGTCCATCGCGGCAGCGGCAACGGTGTGGTTGTCATCGCTGCCGAGTCCGCTAACGAGCTGCTCGGCAGCGGCGATGACTCGCAGTTCGGAGTCGAAGAGGTCCACGCGGCCTCATTCCTGTTTTCCGCGGCGTCCCATGAGGTAGATGATGAACCCGACCGCGGCCATACCGGAGGCGGCGAGGACGAAGATGGGCCAGGAGCTGACGATCGTGGAGATGATGGATTCGCCGAACGAGGTCGCCGGATTCTGGTTGGCTCGCGGGGACGGCTGATCGCCACCCGTGATGAGGTCCGTATCGTCTTTGGGCGCAGGCTCGTCGGGGTTGCGAGGCACAGGGTCCGAGTAGTCAGGGGTTTCGGTATCCTCGTCATCCCCGGGCAGCCATTCATCACCAGCATTGCCGGGAATGGTCTCGCGCTCATCATCGGGGGAGCCATTGCCATTCGACGGGTCCGGGGTGGTGCCGTCGGCATCAGAGGCTCCGATCGACGAGCCGGAACCATCCTTGTCCGATTCCTTCTCGTCATCGTCGCCGGAGTCCGAATCGGAGCCCGACCTGTCGGAATCGCTGCCGCGTGAGCCGTCCGAGCCTGAGCCGGTGTCGGCGTCAGATTCTCGGCCGTCGGAGTCCTTGTCACCCGAGGTGTTCGCGCGGTCCTTCGATCCCGAATCCGATGAGGTGGAGCCATCGGTCGAGGTGTCACTGTCCTTTGAGGTGTCGCTGTCCGCAGACGACCCGTCCTTGCTGGCCCCGCGGTCGTTCGCAGAGCCGTCGTCGGAGTTGTTCGCATCCTTGTCAGCAGTCTCTTCGCCGCCGTCGGTGGTGGAACCGCCGGACGAGGCCGCGCCATCGTCTGTTGCGGCGGAATCGCTGTCCGCCGTCCCACTGACGGTATCGGAGTTCGAGCCGTCCTGATCGGCGCCCTCCGGGTCGGCGGATGCTTCGGCGTCGTCGCCGGATTCGTCATCAGGGTAGGGCTGCCCGTCGGTGACGGCGATCTGGCCACCGTTGTTGAGCGCGAAAGTCCACTTTGGATCAGGCCCCTTACCGGCATCGAAGTTCTCGAACTTCACTGGACCGGAGCCGTCGGCACCAACGATCACGCCGTCTTTGTTGAACTGAACAGTGTCCGGGATAGAAGCCTGTGCGGTCGCTTCGGCGACGGGCTGGCCGCTGTCGTCGGTGTCGGAGTCGTTCGTGGTCGAGTCCCCGGAATGGGTGTCAGACGATTGGGCCGGAATGCGCTTCATCGCCTGTTTGGGGGCTTTGAAAGGCTTTCCGACCCAACTCTTCGGCAAGGTGCCTTCAGGGTCGTCCTGATCGTTCGCCGGAACGGACAGTCGACTGCCGATCCTCTGCCACTCGGCTGTGAGTTCGCCGTTGATCGCGCATGGATCGCCCGAGGTCCACTTCGGATCCGCGCAGGCCTTGTCACCCTCTTCAGCTGGATTGGGACCGCCGTCTCCGCCTTCGGCCTCGGCACTGCTGTCGTCGGCGCTACTCGAATCGTCGTCGGCACCGTCAGCACCGTCTGCCGACGAATCAGCGTCGTCCGCGGACGTGGAATCTGCTCCTGCGGAAGCACCAGCCTCGGCACTCGAACTGGCGTCTGCCGTGGGGGTGGGACTCGGCTGCGCGAATGCAGGAGTGAACGTCGCCGAGATAGGTAGTGCTGCCAGGGCAAGCGCTGCGCCGATTGCGGCGGCTCTGCGGCTGAACCTGTGTGAGACTGGCACTACGTTCCTTCGCGGTGGGGATTCCGACTTCATTGGGTCAAGGGGACATGACGTTCAGACACATCGAGCACTATCTTAATGTCTCGGCCAGATGTGTTAAAGCCGTAGGCGTGTTTCGCCGTGGCGCGGAATCAGCGATCCTGCGTCTCTGACTTCTTCGGATATGCGCGAACGGTCGAGTCGTCGCCGAGCACCAGGGCCTCGTTGCCCTTGTCGACGACCGCCAGCAGGTCGGTATCGGTCTTGAACGCCTGTTTGCCGGCGAGCAGGCACGAGGTGCTCGTGTCCATCGTGCAGGGCACGATGGATCCGCGCGGTTCGGAGAGATGGATATCACGGCTGGAGACGTCCATCAGCAGCAGACCCGTCTCCAGGTCGAAGAGATACGGGCCGATATAGGCGCGTTCTCCCGCCTGCCCGCGCACCCAGGACTTCTCGCCGACGATGTCAGTTGTCGTGGTCACGGTCGAGAGGATCGACCCGTCGTCGAGGGAGTGGACGACGAGCTGGATCCTGTGACCCGAGTTAGTCGAAGCGCCCTGTTCGCCCCACAACGTGATCGCCTTGCCGTGGCCAGCGGAGATCCAGTCGATGATCTTCAGTTCGTCACCGGGGCTTTCGAGCTTGATGCTGCGTTCGTCGCCGGACTTGATGTTCTTCGCTGTGACCGGACCGTTCCAGTCCGAACTGAAGATCTCATCATCGTCGATGGCCATCGGTGTCGAGCCGGCCTGCGGGGTGGGCACGTCTTCCAGGCCCTCGGCGCCGAAGGTCGAGAGCTTGTTGCCCGACTTGATGAGCACGCTCTTGCCTGCGGAGGTGATGCGGGCTTTCTCCGGCAACTGGTAGGTCTTCGGCTTCGATTCCCCGTCGAAGAGCGCCTCGGCGGTATTGCCCGACTGCCACAGCAGGGCCGGGCGGCCGTCGATGACGGTATCGACGGCAAAGGTCGGGGACTGATCGATCTTGGCTTTGTACCGGGACTTGCCGGTGTCGGCGTCGAGGACTTCGAGGCGGTTGTCGTTGACGAGGAGCACGCCGCGATCGGAGGCTGTCACCGAGGCGCGCTTGGGCACCTCGGCTTCCCACGTGGGGGAGTTGTCGTAGCTGGGAACAATGTCCTGGGTATTGTCGACGGAGAGTTCGGAGGCGGGGTTGACCTGCTGCTCCGAACCGATCGTCTGCGGGGTATCGGGGGAGTCGACGGGGACGATATTGGGAACGACGAAGGCGCCGATCATAAGGATCGCCAGACCGATGAGCACGAGTCCTGGGATAGTGATCTTCTTCAGTCGCTGCGGACGGTTGCGTGTCGACCGTTTGCGCACCGGTGTCTTCTTCACTGTCGGCGTGGCCGGTGCGGCCGGTCCGGAGAACGGAGTGCCCATCGGGTAGCTGTCGCCGTTCGACCCTGATGAGTCGTCATAGGCTGCGAAGCCGTTCTGCCCGCTGGCGGACTGGCCGTGTGTGCTCTGGCCGTTCGTGTTCTCGCCGCCTGTGTTCTGGTCGGCGTCGTCCGGTTGTCCGGCCGTCTCAGCCGAACCATGCGCGGACGAAGCGGTCGATGATTCGTCCGCGACCTCCTCGGCGCCGGTGTTGTATTTGGGAACCGCCCCGACTCGGCCATTCACATCGATGCCGATCTCGGTCGTCTTCGTACCGTCGTCGATCGTCACGGTCAGGGGAGTCGCGGTCTCCTTGGCATAGTCGCCGAGGTAGGAGATGGCCTGTCCGGTGTCCGAATAGCGACTCGTCGCCCCGTTGAGGGTGGTGTAGGTGAACCCGTCATCAGAGACGGAGATCAACGCACGAGGCATGTACAGGGTTCCTTGACAGCTATCGAGGACAGGGCCGAGTCAATACTAATGAATGTCGAGGGTCGCTCCTACCAGTTTTCCGAAACCGTTATAGATCGCTACTGAATCGTTGCATGTAATGAGATCTGCGTCTCATCGGGCCGAAGGGGCGGTTCTGGTTTGCCCGGGTCAGGCGGGTGCGGTTAAGATGTATCTTGCTGTCTGCGCCTGAAGGCGCAGCGCATGTGGTGGGTATAGCTCAGCTGGTAGAGCGCCGCGTTGTGGTCGCGGATGTCGCGGGTTCAAGTCCCGTTACTCACCCCGATCGGGAAGCCCCGTGATCTGTGCAGATGGATCGCGGGGCTTCTCTCATGTTCGCTGTGTGCCCACGTTTTGCCAACACCCGCCCGATTCCGATCGCCGACAATCGTCGTCGATCCGCCCTCTTTGGATCGTCGATAATGGGGCCATGCCCATCGACTGCTCCCTGACGGTCGTCGGCAGCATCAACGCCGATATCACCGCCACCACTTCCCGACTTCCCGCCGCCGGCGAGACCGTGGGAGGAGGCAGACTGTCCCGTTCTCCCGGCGGTAAGGGGGCGAACCAGGCCGCCGCTGCCGCACGCCTCGGTGCGCGGACCCGCATGATCGGTGCGGTCGGCCCAGACTCCGACGGCAGGGCAATGCTCGAGGCCCTCCGCTCCGCCGGGGTGGATACCGATGACATCGCCGAGGCGACCGCCGAGACCGGGACCGCACTCATCATGGTCGACGCCCACGGTGAGAATCAGATCGCAGTCTGCGAAGGAGCGAATGCCGAGGTCAGCCTCGACGGTATCGAATTCCGGGCCGACGAGGCCGTGCTCACTCAACTCGAGATCTCCCTCGATCTCATCGTCGAGCTCGCGAACCATGTGCCCGGGTTCCTCGCCGTCAATGCGGCTCCCGCCCTTCAACTGCCCGCCGAGGTGGTCGACCGTGCCGACCTCATCATCGTCAACGAATACGAGTACTCCCAGCTGCCGCAGCTGCAGAACGCGAAGCTCGTGGCCGTCACCTACGGGGCGGAAGGGTCGGCACTGCTGCAGAGAGGTGAGCAGATCGCCTTCGCCGAGGCGGTCCCCGCAAATCCCGTGAGCACCGTCGGTGCCGGAGACGCCTACTGCGCGGCGCTGACCATCGGCCTGACCAGCGGACTCGAACCGGAGCGCGCGCTGCGGGCTGCCAACGCCGTCGGTGCGGCGGCCGTGGAGGTCGCCTCAGCACAATTGGAGTTCGATCGGTTCGAGATGTACCTGCCTACTCTCGACTGACCTGGCAGACTGAACGCAAGCGGGCCCATCCGCTGCTGCCGACCGCGTTTCGTCGCGGCCACCCGAGGTTCGCGCCATCGGTGGCCCGCGTCCACCCGAGGAGGATCATTGACGAACACCCCCGACCCGTCCCTGTTCACCGGGCTGAGTGCCTTTCCGCTGACCCCGCTGAAGGACGATTCCCTCGACGAGGATGCCTTCATCGGGCTCATCGAACGTCTCGTGCTTGCCGGAGTCGACTCGATCACGGCGCTCGGATCGACCGGTTCGTATGCTTACCTCGACACCGACGAACGCGCCCGGGTGGCGCAACTGAGCGTCGAATCCGCCCTGGACATCCCCGTCTTCATCGGAGTCGGTGCGCTGCGGACGAGAGACGTTCTGGCCAATGTCGCCTCCGCCGAAGCTGCCGGAGCGCAGGGGCTGCTGCTGGCACCGGTGAGCTATCAGCCGCTGACCGAGGATGAGGTGTTCGCACTCTTCCGCACCGTCACAGAGTCCACCGACCTGCCCGTCGTCGTCTACGACAACCCCGGCACCACGCACTTCACGTTCACCACCGAGCTCTACTCGCGTCTGGCCGGGCTCGACGGTGTGGCCTCGATCAAGATCCCCGGAGCACCTGCCTCGCCCGCCGGATGGGACGAGCGCATCGGCGAGATCCGTGCGGCCATCGGCAACGAGGTGACGATCGGCATCTCCGGCGATGCCCATGGTGCCGAGGGCCTCATCGCCGGCTGTGATGCCTGGTACACGGCAGTCGGCGGCACCATCCCCGAGCCGATGCTCGAGATCACGCGGGCCGCGGAACTCGGCAATGCACAGCTCGCCCGCGAACTCTCGGCCGAGCTGCAGCCGCTGTGGGATCTGTTCACCGAATTCGGCGGAAGCCTGCGCGTGACCGCCGCCATCGCCGAACATCTCGGACTCGTGGGTGCAGACACCCTGCCTCTGCCGGTGCGTGACCTCGATGCGGCAGCGAAGCGCAAGGTCGCCGAGGTGGCCGAGAACCTCGATCTCGGCTGAGCTCTCCCTGGCGACCTCACCGACCGCTCGCCTCAGCGCCGAGCGCTCACTGTATACCCTATTTGCCAGGATGGTCGTGAGCGGTCGACGTTAACCGAAGCAGTCGCTGAGTGTGTTCACCATCCGTCCATCTGCGGTTCGGAGCCGGTCCATTCTGGGTGCCTATGAATAGGTGTTTGCGGGTTCAGTCGGCCCGCGACGCCCAATCGATCCCGGAGAACCGATGCCGATCCCACTGTCCGCGAAGACGCTCACGGCCCAGGCGGCCGCCCTCCTGTTGGCCACCGGTTTCACCGTCGGCGGCACGGTGCCAGGCACGAGCACCGCTCACGCCGCGGAAGTGGACGATCCGATCAGCTCCTCGGCCTCGGACGCACAGATCGAGATGGGCTTCCTCGGGTCCCACGAGACCGGACAGTTCGACGAGTCCGCCGCCGAGATCACCGCCGTCCACGGCGATACGGTCTTCACCGTCAACGCCCAGGCGGCCACCGTGGACGTCATCGACGCCTCCGACCCGACCAACCCGCATAAGGTCTCCGAGATCACCGGCACCGGGGTCGCGAACTCGATCTCCATCCGTGAGGACGGCCTCGGCGTCATCGCCCTCGAGGACGAGGACAAGACACAACCGGGAACCGTGATGTTCTTCGACGCGAACGACCCCGAGGCGGACATCCTCGGCGAGGTTCCCGTCGGGTCCCTGCCCGACATGGTCACCGTCGCCCCGGACGGCAGCCATGCCCTGGTTGCGAACGAGGGCGAACCGGCCGATGATTTCTCGACCGATCCGCAAGGGTCGGTGTCCGTCATCGATCTCCCCGCCGAGGTGGCCGCGCCGTCGGACGCGGACGTGCACACTGCGGACTTCCACGAGTTCGAGGAGGGCGGAGCGAAGACCCTGCCCGAGGATGTGCGGATCTTCGGACCCACACCCGAAGAGGACCTGCCGATCTCGCGCAATCTCGAACCCGAGTACATCACTGTCGCCGGTGACAAGGCCTACGCGACCCTGCAGGAAGCGAACGCGATCGCGGTCGTCGATATCGCCTCGGCTTCGGTCGAGGAGATCCTCCCGTTGGGCCTCAAAGATCATGGCCAGGCAGGCAACGGACTCGATGCGTCGGACCGGGATCCCGAGGATGCTCCGACCGTGAACATCACGGAATACGAGGGGCTCAAGGGCGCGTACATGCCCGACATGATCTCGACGCTCTCTGCCGGCGGCACCGATTACCTCGTGACCGCGAACGAGGGCGACTCCCGTGAGTGGGGCGACTTCGTCGATGCGGCCAGGGTCAAGGACCTCGGCGAGGACGGCCTCGCACCGGTGTGCGAGACCTCGCCGCTGGCTGACAGACTCGGCGACGCGGACCTCGGACGGCTGAACATCATCACCGATCTGGGTCTCAACGACGCCGGCGACTGCTATGAGGAGCTCGTGGCTTTCGGCGCCCGCTCATTCTCCGTGTGGACCACCGACGGGAAGCTCGTCGCCGATTCCGGGGACGAGTTCGAGAAGCTGACCGCCGAGGCGGTGCCCGAGTTCTTCAACTCCAACCATTCCGAGTCGAACCTCGAAGGACGCAGCGACGACAAGGGCCCAGAGCCCGAGGCGCTGACCATCGGCGAGGTGGGGGAGACGACCTACGCGTTCGTCGGCTTCGAACGCATCGGCGGAATAGCGGCCTTCGACCTCAGCGACCCGAGCGCCCCGAAGTTCGCGACCTACTTCAACAATCGGGCCTTCTCGGTCTCCGTCGAGGACGAGATCGAAGATGCCTCGGATCCTGCTGCGCTGCTCGCGAGCGCCGGAGACCTCGGACCGGAGGGCATTACGTTCCTCGGCTCCGATGAGTCGCCGACGGGTGAGGCTGCGCTCGTCGTCGGCAATGAGGTCTCGGGAACGACAAGTCTCTACTCGGTGGCCGATCTCGCGAACGGTGGAGACGACGGCGACGATGAGAACGCCGGGACTGACGAGGATGCTGGTGCCGATGAGAACGCCGGGACAGATCAGGACGCCGGCGCAGACGACAACGCGGGTGCCGACGACAACGCGACCGAGGATGATCAGGTCGACGCGGCCGGCAGCGAGTCCGACTCCGAGTCGGGTGCGAACGACAGCGCTCGGGCCGATGCGGGCAGCGAAGCGGATTCGCGCGCTGACGGTGCGGTTGCTGACGGGGCGGAGTCGGATAGCGAAGCTGGCTCGAGTGCAGACGGTTCCGAAGCATCCAGCGACGGTGACGGTGACCCGCTGCCGCGCACCGGTGCCGACCTCGGTCAGTACCTCATCCTCGGCGGCATCGCTGTCGGTCTCATCGCCATCGGCACTGCGGCCTTCTTCCTCGCCCGCCGCCGCAGCTGAACCCCAGCCGATCGCTCACCCTATGGCGTGAGCGGTCGGCGACAACTCGAGCGGTCGACGGCGACCTGAGCGGTCGCTGTGACCAGGCAGGGAAATCAGTCGATCTGGCCGATGGGCTCGCGCTTCTCGGCCTGGAACTGGTCCTCGGCACGGCCGCGGGCCCAATACGCCGAGATCGACAGCGACTCCCGCGGCACTTCGCGGTCCTTGAGGATCTTGCGGATCGCCTTGATCGTCTCGCGCTCGCCGTGGGCGAAGACCTGCGGAGTGCCCGCACGCCACTCGAGCCCCTCAACTGCGGCTATGAGCTCGTCGTCCGAGTCCACCCATCTCACCTCGACGCCTTCCGGCGCCTCGGGCAGAACGCGATCGGCGTCGTCGGCGACATAGGCCAGGACGACCCCGGCGGCTCCGGTGGGCATGGCCTCGATGGCCGAACTCACCGCGGGGATCGCGGAATGGTCGCCGATGAGCAGGTGCCAGTCGGATTCGGCGGCAGGGGCGTACTTGCCGCCCGCGCCGGAGAGGACCAGCGTGTCTCCCGGCTTCGCGCTCTTCGCCCACGGTCCGGCGATTCCGTCATCGTCGTGGATGACGAAGTCGATGCTCAGCCACTTCTCGTCCAGGTTGATCTCGCGCACCGTGTAGGTACGGCGACTCGGCAGCTTCTCGGGGGATTGCTCGCGCAGCTTCGTCAGGTCGTAGGGCGGGACGAGCCCGTGTGCCGGATCGGCGAAGAGGAGCTTGACGTACTTGTCGGTCGCATCGTTCGAATCGATGTTGTCGAAGGTGTCCCCGCCGAGGCGGATCCGCACCAGGTGCGGGCTGACTTCGGTCGTCTCGAGCACGGTGAGAACAGCCTGCTGGCGGACGGGTCGTGCGGTGCGTTCGGGGGTGTTGGGTGCGGTCGTCACAGGCGGCCTTTCTCAAACGGGGTGCCCCTGGAAGCTCACGGTCGGCCTTGAAGTGTGGAGCCGCCTCGGCGCAGGGGTTCAGTAAGGCTCACCTTATCAAATCTCTGTCGACCACCCACCGGCCCCGAGCCCAGAGGGCGGGCCCACAGGCCCCCGTCAGTTGGAGCGGTCGGCCATCTCCCGGCGACGATCGTCGCGGATGCGTTTGAGTCCTTTGACCGATTTGAGCGAATCGAGGATCTGCACGCCCGGAAGCGCGGAGTTCGGCCCCTTGCACTGCATCATGTCGTCGGGGTCGAGCAGGACCACGCGGATCCCATCGTCCTTCATTCGTGACAGCGCCTCGGTGAGCATGCTCCGGGCGACGGAGTTGATCTCGTTGACGCGGCGCAGGTCGAGGACGAAGGTGTTCGTGGTGGAACCGGGTTCGTCCATCGTGCGCAGGACGTTCTCCGAACCGCTCCACTGGATGAGTCCCTGCAGGCTGCAGATGCGGACCATCTTGCCCTCCGAGTCGACGAAGCGACGGTCACGGCGGATGATCGAGCGGGCCGGTTCCGGAGCATCCATGATGTGCAGGCTCAGCCGATCTGAGAGGTCCTGGAAGATCTTCGCTCCGCGGACGCTCGTGCCGTGCCTGTCCAGCCGCGGAGAGAACGTGGCGATGCCGACCTGACCGGGCATGACACCGAAGACACCGCCGGAGACTCCGCTCTTGGCGGGGATCCCGATCTCTGTCATCCAGTCGCCGGCCGCGTCGTACATGCCGCAGGTCATCATGACTGCGAGCACCTGCCGATTGACCCTGGGGGAGAGCACCTGTTCGCCGGTCAGCGGGTTGATGCCGCCGCCGGCCAGCGTCGAGGCCATGATGGCGAGGTCCTTGACGGTGACGGTGATCGCGCACTGTTCGATATAGCCGCGGACCACCTCGTCGGGGTCGTCATAGAAGATGTCGTAGGACCGGAGCATGTTCGCGATGGCGACGTTGCGGTAGGCTTCCCGCCATTCGCCGTCGGCCACCGATTCGTCGATCGACAGCTCTCGGCCGGCGAACCGAGAGAGTCCGGCGCGCACGATCTCCGTGCGTTCGGCCAAGCTTGCACCCGGATCGCCGAGGATGGAGTGAATAGTCATGGCCCCGGCGTTGATCATCGGGTTGAGCGGCCGACCCGACTTCTTGTCCAGGGAGAGCTCGTTGAACTTCTCACCGCTGGGTTCGACGCCGACCATCTCGAGGACCCCGGCCAGGCCCTCCTGCTCGAGGGCGAGGCCGTAGATGAAGGGCTTCGACATCGACTGGATCGAGAACTCATAGTCGGCATCGCCGGAGGTGTACTCGACGCCGTCGAGGGTGGAGATGCAGATCGCGAGCTTCTCCGGATCCGCTGAGGCGAGGTCCGGGATATAGTCCGCATTCTCGCCGGACCGATCCGGTCGGAATCGGTCGAGCGTCTCATCGAGGAAATCCGGGATAGGCGATCGCATGGCACCTCCTGCTGCAGTCGTGGTCGGTGGGCACAGCGTAGCTTGACGCAGACTGCCATTCTCACACACTCCTCCGCCGGCTGCCGATCGTCGGCAGCAGAGCCACCGGTTCGGCCGAACGGGGCCGGTGCGGAGGTACTTCGATGACGCACTCAGCGGCACAGTCTCAGCGCCGCACCCAGCGATTGTTCCAGGTCTGGCACCGACTGTGCAGCTCCTGTGACGGGACCCGGCCATAGTGTGAAGTCATGACCCGCCCCAAGCTGCTCCTCCTCATCGGCATCGCGTTCACTGTCGCCGTCATCGGCGTGATCGTGATCGCGCTGGTGCTGCGGTACTCGGCTCCCCACCCTGAGACCAAAAGCCTGCCCGAACATGCGCTGACCCCGCAGGAAACCATCACCGAGGTGGACCCGCACAGAGACGGCACTGTGCAGATCCGCCAAAGGCTGATCTTCGAAAGCCCGCCTGAAGGCGGAAAACCGGTCGGTCTGTGGATCAGTGATGTCGGCGTGGGCAGTGATTCGCGGACCGGCAACAGGCTGGCGATGATGCCGAAGCCGTCGGCGCTGAGAGCAGTCGAGCTGAGCACAGCCGACGATTCGACTCAGGACTCACCGAAGTCCCGCGGAGAGCTGCACATCGACGTCGAAGAGACGAAGCGGGAGGGCTTCGACCACCCGGGGGTTCTCTTCGAGTTCACCTCGCAGGATTCCGACGGAAAGGCCGTGCCGTGGAGCGAAGGCCGTCATGTCGTCGAGCTCGAATACGTCCTTGACGATGTGTTCATCACCGTGGCCGGCGAGGAATTCTTCGCCGTGCCCGTCCCCGTGATCGGGAATGGTCAGCGCACACCGACGACGCACACTTTGGACATCGACACCGACGGGCCGGTGTACTGTCCGGCCGACAACGTCGACTTCGATCTTGGTGACGGGTGTGACGCTGAGGCATTCTCGCGAGTCGATGACAGCGACGCGATCAACAGCGGCGACGCGGCCGAAGACGGAACCCATATGGTCTGGCGGGAGTCCCTGACGGACAGTCATGAAATCATCGCCTTCACTCCTCCCACGGGAATGACAGTATCCCCGATCCCTGCAGAGGAGAGGCAGTGATGAGCGAGACGAAGAGAGGATTCGGAACCCGGGGAGCGTTCTCCATTATGGCGGCGCTCGCCGTGACTGCGGTGATCACGACTGTGATCGCAGCGCCCGGCGGAGTGGATGCAGCGCCGAACCCGCTGCGAGACAAGACTGCTGAGCACACGGTCAGCATCGCCGCCGATGGCAGCTACTCGGTGCGGATGGATACGAAACTCGACCTGGCGCTGGAGACGGCTTGGGGATTCGGCGGTGACATCCATGATGGCTTCCGCTTGCCCGATTCCGAGTCTCTGCTGCCGCCGTACCTGCGGGCGCACTATTCGAATCCGCAGGGAACCATCGATTCGGCTCCCGCCGAGGCGACCATCGAGTCAGAGCTGCATTCCGTCGATATCGGATTCTCCACGGATAGGCTGGCTGCGGGATCTCATCGAGGGGTCCTCAACTACGAGGTGGCGGGGGCAGCGGTGCCTGCAGCAGACATGAACGGCGATCAGGACAATGGCGTCGTCGTGTATGTCCGTCCCTTGGACCGAGGAGACCTCGTCATCGAGTCCGCGGCACCGATCTCTGCCGTCGACTGTGAGGTCTTCTCTCCCCGTGGCGAGTCATGCGGAGAGAAGACGGGGGACTCGTGGACTGTACCGGCCGAGGATCTCCTGCACGATCGTGCTGTCATCGACGCAGTGCGGATCACGATCGACGCCGATCCGAAGGGTGTGCCGGCCCCGGACATCGATTCCTGAGCCAGGATTGTCTGCACAGTCGCATATCTGACCCTGCTGGCCGCACCGTCAGCCGCACCGCTGCGTCCGCTTAAGACCGCCGAACAGAGATCGAGCCCCTGCCGCAGTCGGCAGGGGCTCGATCAGGTGACGCAGATGATCAGCGGTTTCCGGCAGGTCCGTTGCCGCCGTCGAGACCGTTGTCGCCACGATCATCTCCGCGGACATCGTTCCCACGAACGTCGTCGCCGCGGTTCGCACCGCCGGGCTGATCGTCGCTGCGATTCGCTCCACCGGTCTGATCACGGTCATTGCCGATGGCATTGTCGGCGGCGTCCCGGGCCTTCTTGATCTTGTCCGAGTGCTTGCCTCCGGTCAGGGAGTCAGCGACACCGGCGGCCTTGTCGAGGACCGAGTCGGTGACCTTCTCAGCTTTGTCAGAATTGAGCTTGTCCTTGATCTTGGGATCGTTGGCGAGGTTCTTGGCCTTGTCGAGGAATTTGTCGAATGCCATGGCACGGTCCTTCTCAGTTGGTCGAATACACTGTCGATGCTGATCGTGGGGATGAACACGGACGATTCGAAGCCTAGTGCGGCTGTCTGTGACGGAACTGGCAATCGCCCGGTGCGGATTCGCTGGTCACCGAGCTCGTTCACACCTGCGACCGTCGATGGTGCGCCTGAGACCGGCGACGGTGCTGGGCATTTCGGACGGTGAGGATGAGCGCGGCGAGTGCCGCCGAGAACAGAGAGGCACTGAGAACGGCGACCTTCGCCACATCGTGTTCGACCGAACCGGCGGTGAAGCTGAGCTCGGCGACGAGGAGCGAGACGGTGAAGCCGATGCCGGCAAGCAGCCCGATGCCGGTGAGATCGGCCCAACGCAGACTGGGATTCAACCCACCGGTGAACCGGGTGACCAACCAGGTGGAGACGAGGATGCCGACCGGCTTGCCCACGACCAGTGCCGTCACGATCCCGTAGGTCAACGGGTGAGAGAACGCCGAGGCCAGACCGTGGGTTCCGCCGATATCGACGCCGGCGGCGAAGAATGCGAAGACCGGGACGGCGAAACCGGCCGACAGCGGTCGAAGGCGGTGTTCGAGCGCCTCGGCGAGGTCGATTCCGGACCTACTGTCGGCATCCGGATCGAGGTCGCTGGAGGCACCGTGGTCGGTGCCGATCGCGCGGTTCGAACCACGACCGACGACGGCGGGGATCGTGAAGCCCAGCAGCACTCCGGCGATGGTCGCGTGGACGCCGGAGGCGTGCATGAACGCCCAGGCGGTGAGTCCGAGGGGCAGGAGGATGACCCACGAGGCCCAGGTACGGTCGACGAAGAAGCGACGGAAACGGCTCGCGATGAGCCCGTAGACGATGACGATTCCGAGCGCCGCGACAAGGGGGAGAACCGCGATGGACTCGGTATAGAAGATCGCGATGATCGCGATCGCCAGCAGATCGTCGACTGCGGCCAGGGTCAGCAGGAAGAGGCGCAGCGCTTTCGGCAGATGGGAGCCGACGATCGCAAGGACGGCGACGGCGAAGGCGATGTCTGTCGCGGTGGGGATCGCCCAGCCGCGCAGGAGCTCCGGGCGGGTGAGCAGAAACGCCGCACAGATGAGGGCGGGGACGAGGACACCGCCGGTCGCCGCAGTGATCGGGACGACGGCGGTGCGGAGCCGACGCAGGTCACCGCGGGTGAATTCCGCCTTGAGCTCGATGCCGACGAGGAAGAAGAAGATTGCGAGCAGTCCGTCGGCGGCCCATTGCCCGATGCTCAGCCGCAGATGCCACGGTTCGTAACCGAACTCGATATCGCGGAGTGCGAAGTATCCAGCCGACGCCGGTGAGTTCGCCCAGATCAGAGCGGCAGCTGCGGCGACGAGGAGCAGAGCGCCGCCGACGGTGTCGCTGCGGAGTGCCTGGAACAAGCGCTGTCCCAGAGGGTTCGGTGAGGCGGATGGCGAAGCGGTTGCAGAAGTGGTGGTCACAGTGATCCTGTTCGTGGTCGGCAGAGAAGAAGGCTCGACCCGAAGAGTGGATGTGCAGACAGTGCTCAGTTCGTCGACGCTGAGCGTACGTACGTGAATCGAGCGGACGTCGTCGGCTCGGACGATGAACTCTGTCGGAAGATCACACCAGGGGTCGGGGCGGAAGATCTCCGCGTCCGAACGGCTGTGTGCCCGACTGCATTTCGCCCCACGAAGTGATGTAGCCGTTGGTGCCCGAGTGCGGAAGAACCCACACTTTCGGGCGGAAAGCGGCATCCGGGGCTGACTGTGACATTGCGGCCAGTCTACCTCAGCGGATCGCGCGCCTGCCCGACTTCACCGGGCAGTTATCCCAGCCCGCCGGAGAGTCGCGTATGCAGAGTCTTGGTATACGCATTCATTCCGGTGATCTCCACGCTCGTGCCCAGCGCCTCGTACTTCGTCACGATCGCATCGAGGGCGGCCACTGTCGACGCATCCCAGACATGCGATTCCGTCATATCGATGACGACCTGATCGGGATCATGTGTGTATCGGAACTGAGTGGTCAGGTCATTCGAGGAGGCGAAGAAGAGCTCGCCGCGGACCACATAGCGGGCGACCGCCTCGGCGGAGGTCGTCTCGACCGTGCGTTCGACGGTGACGAAGTGGGCGACCCGCCGAACGAAGAGCACGCTGGCCACGAACACTCCGACGACGACGCCGATGGCGAGGTTGCCCGTGGCGACGACGACGGCGACGGTGGCGATCATGACGAAGGTCTCGGACTTCGGCAGCATCCGCAGCGTCGACGGGCGGATCGAATGCCAGTCGAAGGTGTCGACGCAGACCATCATCATGATGGCAGCGAGTGCGACCATCGGGATCATGCCGACGATATCGCCGAGCACGACGACGAGGATGAGCAGGAACGCTCCGGCCATGAATGTCGAGATCCGAGTCCTCGCCCCCGAAGCGCGGACGTTGATCATCGTCTGCCCGATCATCGCGCAGCCGCCCATCCCGCCGAAGAGGCCGGAGATCATGTTCGCGGCTCCCTGACCCCAGGACTCACGGGTCTTGTTCGAGTGCGTGTCGGTGATCTCGTCGACGAGCTTGGCCGTCATGAGCGACTCCATCAGCCCGACCAGTGCCATGGCCAGCGAGTAAGGGGCGATCGTCGTGAAGGTCTGCCAGGTCAGCGGCACATGCGGGATGAAGAGTTCGGGCAGGCTGCGCGGCAGCTCGCCCTGGTCGCTGACAGTAGGGACATCGATGGCGAACACGACGACGATGCCGGTGATGATCACGATCGTGATCAGCGGTGCCGGTACGATCTTCGTCAGCTTCGGCATGAACACGAGCACGACGATGGCGATGGCCAGCAGCGGGTAGACCATCCACGGCACTCCGATGACGTGGGGGACCTGTGCTGCGAAGACGAGGATCGACAGGGCGTTGACGAACCCGACCATCACGCTGCGGGGGATGAACCGGATGAGCTTCGCGACTCCGGCCACGGCCAGCAGGATCTGGAACACACCGGCGAGCATGACGGTGGCGATGAACATGTCCATCCCGTGCTCGCGGGCGACGGGGGCGATGACGAGCGCGACGGCTCCCGTCGCCGCGGAGATCATGGCCGGGGGCCCGCCGAGGAACGCGATCGAGGTGGCCATGATGAATGCGGAGAACAGCCCGACCTTCGGATCGACTCCGGCGATGATCGAGAACGCGATCGCCTCGGGGATGAGGGCGAGCCCCACGACGAGTCCGGCCAGGACCTCACGGGTGAGCAGCCTCGGTGAGGTCAGTGCGGTGAGGACGGTCGGATCGGGGCGGTAGCGGCGGGCATCGTCGGCGGTTTCGGCGGGAATGGGAGTCGTCACGACCGGAACATTACCCGCCCCCGCGGTCAGCCGCGACTGCGGCGGTCGATGCGCAGAATGGTTTCGAGAAGGACAGAGATGCCGGGCATGATGTCGGCAAAGTCGGTGAACTCTTCGGGACAATGGCTGCGGCCGTCGACAGACGGAACGAAGATCATTCCCACCTGGGTCTTTGCAGCGATGATTCCAGCATCATGACCGGCACCCGAGAACATGGTTGCGCGCGTGAGACCGAAATCGTCGGCCACTTCAGTGATTGTGGAAGTGATCGGCTCATGCAGGGGGACCGGCGCATCATCGGTGGTCCATTCGATTTCGACCTCGACTCCGCGCTTCTCGGCCTCGTTCCCCGCCGCCGCAGTGAGGCGGCGCTGAGCTTCGTTGAGCCAGGAGCCTTCGGGGCCTCGGAACTCTCCTTCGAAGCTTGCGATCTGCGAAACGACGTTGACTGCCTCGGGAGTGAAGCTGATCTGTCCGCTGGTGCCTCGAGTATTCAATCCGGACTCGGCGATCGATTCTACGGCGAGCACCGTTCCAGCCGCCGCGCAGCCGGCATCGGCCCGTACGTCCATCGGAGTCGTACCCGCATGGTCCTGGCGGCCGGTGAAGAGGGCCCGGAAGTGGTTGATACCAGTGATTGTCTCGACGACGCCGATCTGTCGCCCCGCCCGTTCGAGCTCTGGGCCCTGTTCGATGTGGAGTTCGAGGAAGGCCGTGACCGGATTGAAATCGTAGGCGGCGGAGAGGAAGTCGTCGGGGTCGATACGGGAATCAGGCAGTGCGTCTGCCAGAGAACGTCCGGTGGGATCCGTCATGGCTAGGGTCTGACGGTCGACCTGACCGGTCATCGCGCGGGAGCCGACGCAGAAGAGGCCGAAGTCATTGGGCTCCTCGTTGAAGAACACCACGACCACAAGATCGTGATCGACGCGGATGTCGTGCTCCCGGATGAGCCGCACTACCTCGATTGCGCCGAGCACTCCGATGATCCCATCGAAACGTCCGCCTCCGTCGACGGTGTCGGTATGCGATCCGAGCATGATCTGACGACCACCGAGGCGGCCGGGCAGCACTCCGATGGCATTGCCGGCGCCGTCGATGCGGGTGTCCATCCCGGACTGTCGCATGAGTATGCGGGCGAATTCTCGACCCGAAACGTCGAATTCGCTCAGGGCGCGCCTCGTCCAACCGGGACGATCGGAGTCAGTCAATGTCGACAGCTCGGTGAGTTCGGAGGCGACGCGTTCGCGTGCGGGAGTGATCATGCTCATCATTGAGTCCTCTCATCAGTCAGTGCCGGAGCTTCCGCGACCCCGAATCTTCACGCAGGTTCTGTTGGGTTCGTCTACTGCAGGCTGACGCCGGAACCGTGGAGGCGGACTTGCAGTCCCGAGTCGGTGGCGGTGATGTCGGTGAGTTCGAGTCCGGCGGGCAGGAAGTCGAGATCGATGACGATATCGGAGATCTCCGAGGTGAGGAAGCCAGTCAGGCGATCGAGGGAGAACTCCGCCGAACCCAGCTTGATCGTCGTCGCGTCGACGACGGCCCGCCTGCCGTCGGCCTTCGGGTCGATGCCCACAAGCAGATCCTGACCGAGCATGGACCCCTTGAGGAAGAGTTCGCCGTCGACGGTCGTGAACGACATCCCCTCGGGCAGGTTCGCATGTTCGGCGGCGAGCTCGTCCAGGGTCGAGTGGGGGAGCACCGCAGTGCCGTCGACGGTGCCGATCGGCTTCGACCCGCCGGTGGGAACGTCATAGAGCTTCGCATCGACATCGGTGAAGTCGACACCCTCATAGGTGGCCTCATCGGCGGTGACATGCACCGTGTTCAGTTCTCTGGAAGCCAGCTGCGTGAGGATGGGGAAGCCTTCGACGGAGACCTCGGCTTCACCGTAGTCGGCAAGTCCGTCGGCGATGCGCTGCTCCGTGGTGTAGTCGACGATGCGGTCGGCCGCGACACTGCCGATGATGAGGGTGAGGACGATGACGACCGCGGAGACGATGAACGTCGTCCGCCGACTGCGACGTCGAGGTCGGTCATCCGGCCGCGGGTACTGAAGGGTCTGCGCCGTGGTCATGGGCTCCATTGTTCCGCACTCGCCGGTCCGTTCGCATTCGCCGGTCCGAGTGCGCTCGCCGGCTCGGCCGAGTCGAAGGTCCTCGCTGAGCTCAACTGCTGAGGATGATGACGTCGAGGGTGCGCGGTCCGTGGACTCCTTCGACCCGGCTGAGCTCGATGTCGCTCGTGGCCGAGGGCCCGGAGATGAACGTCAGCGGTGCGTGCGCGTCGAGCCGGGAGATTCCCTCGGAGACGATGTCGACGATGTCGTCCGTCCGGACGATGCACACGTGATGGTCGGGCACGAGCGTGATCGCCCTCCGTCCGCACTCGTCCGATCCGTCGAGGACGATGGTGCCCGTCTGCGCGATCGCCACCGCCGAGGCGGTCACCACCGCCCCCTGAGCGTCGAGTTCGTCGACGCTGAGTTCCTCACCCGGAGCATCGACCCGCACCCCACCGGAATACCCCGCCAGCCAGGACGAGTCGAGGCCGCGGGGGACGACGACCGAGGAATGGTCGCCGATGAGTTCGGCGATCGTCGTGCTCGGGTCGCCGTCGGCGCGGTGGACGTTGGCTTTGTAGTCGACGAGGCGGTCGATGAGCAGCTCGACGAGGGCCTCACCCGTGTGTGTGCCCTCATGGTGGTATCCGGCGTCGGCGGCCGTGGCGGCAGTGTTCGCCGAGGCGACCCCACCGGATTCGGCATGTGCCGTGCCGCCGTTGCCCGGTACCGCCGTCCGCGGAGACGACGACACGTATTCCCCGCCGCCGCGGCGACCGAGTGATTCGCTGATGCGGGCGAGGATCTCCTCGCGGGCGGTATCGGTCATCGCTGTCCCTCCTCGTCGCGGTCGTTCGCTTCCTCTTCGGCCCACAGCTGTCGGAAGCTCTTCTCGGGCAGGGCCGGGATGTCCCGGCTCGATGTCCAGGCGCCGGCGATTCCGGGCAGAGCGTTGATCTGCTCACCGCCGGTGACCTTGTGCGCCAGAGGCAGTCCCTTCTCCGCCGCGGCCATCCGCTTCCCGTCTCCCATCATCCATGACGCGCCGGTGAGGGCGGCGTCGAGTTGGGAGGACACAGGGGAGTGGTTGGCTTTGACATCTTCTCCCCGCAGATGGACGAGGATCTCCGGGATGTTGATCTTCACGGGGCACACGTCGTAGCAGGCGCCGCACAGGCTCGAGGCGTACGGCAGCGAACCGTTGCCCTGCTCTTCGACTCCTGTGAGCAGCGGGGATAGGATCGCTCCGATCGGCCCCGGATAGGTCGAGCCGTAGGCGTGGCCGCCGGTGCGTTCGTAGACCGGGCAGACGTTCATGCATGCCGAGCAGCGGATGCAGTTGAGCGCCGTACGCCCGTGCTCATCGGCCAGGGCCCGGGTGCGTCCGTTGTCGAGGAGAACGAGATGGACGTTCTGCGGACCATCCCCCTCGGACTTCCCCGTCCAGAACGAGGTGTACGGGTTCATCCGCTCACCCGTGGACGAGCGTGGCAGCAGCTGCAGGAACACCTCGAGATCGGCGAAGCGGGGCAGCAGCTTCTCGATGCCCATGACGGTGATGAGCGTCTCCGGCAGGGTCAGGCACATGCGCCCGTTGCCTTCGGACTCGACCACTCCGAGGGTGCCGGTCTCCGCGATGCCGAAGTTCGCTCCGGAGATCGCGACCTTCGTGGTGAGGAATTTGTGGCGCAGGTGTCGGCGGGCCGCCTCGGCGAGGACGGCCGGTTCGTTCGTCAGCTCCCCGGCGTCGGGCATCTTGTCCATGAAGATCTCACGGATCTCATCCCTGTTGCGGTGGATGGCGGGAACGAGGATGTGGCTGGGTTTGTCCTCGCCGAGCTGGACGATGAGCTCGGCCAGATCCGTCTCGAACGCATCGATGCCTTCGGCCTCGAGGTGCTCGTTGAGTCCGATCTCCTGGGTGGCCATCGACTTGACCTTGATGACCTCGCGACGACCGGTCTCGAGCATCGGCGCATTGTCCTCGACGAGTCCGGTGACGATGGCATTGGCCTCATCGGCGTCGCGGGCCCAGTGGATGATGCCGCCGGCAGCGGTGAATGCCTCTTCGAACTGCGCGAGGTATTCCGGCAGGTTCGCCATCACTTCGTTCTTCGTGGTCTCACCGGCGTCGCGCAGGGCTTCCCAGTCGTCGAGCTCGGAGACGACCTCGGCGCGCTTGGACCGAATCGTCGAGGTGGCGTGGCCGATGTTGTTGCGCAGCTGCTGGTTGCTCAGATGTTCGTGCGAGACGTCTGGAAAGGCCTCGGCTTCGATGATGTTGCCCCGCCCGCCGGGCAGATCGCTGCGTCGCTTCGACGGCAGCAGCGGCATTCCCAGAAAGGTCATCGCAGGCTCCCTCCGCTCACTTCTGCTCCTTCGTTCGGCACCCGCAGCGGGTCCTCCTTCGTCGACGCGAGGATCCGGGCCAGATGGACCGCGGCCTGACCGACGCGGAACCCGGACTGGGTGCGGCTCGGCTCGGCCGGAGAGGTGCCCCGATGGCCTGGGGTGAGGTGGTCGTCATCGTCGGCACCGACGACCGTCGTCAGCGTCTCGGTCGTGTGCCCCCGCGCATCGGTCGAACTCGTCTCCTTGACGTGGACGGCGGTGACGTCCGGGGCGCCGTCGAAACTTCCGGTGCGTTCGAACCGCGACATTCCCCCGCCGATGTGCAGCAGACAGGAGGCATCGCCGCCGGTGCAGACATCGGCTTCGGTCGCCTGGATCGTGCGCACCTTGTCGGCGAGCATCGCCGAGGACACCTCCGGGTTCTTCACGGAGAAAGTGCCGCCGAACCCGCAGCAGGAATCGGCCAGAGGCAGTTCGACGAAGTCGATGCCCTCGACGGACCGGACGAGGGAGGACTGTCGATCGCCGAGGCGCAGCAGCCGCATTCCGTGGCACGACGGGTGATACGTCACACGGTGCGGGAAATAGGAACCGAGATCGGCCGCGGCATCCGTGACGCCTTGGACGTCGGTGAGGAACTGGGTGAGCTCATAGGTGCGGCCGGCCACCTCGGCGGCCTCGGAAGCCAGGGCATCATTGCCCACCCGGGTGGCGACCATCGGCTGCTGGTGGCCGAGCGAGGCCACGCAGGAAGCGGACGGGGCGACGGCGACATCCCATTCGGTGCTCGTGAAGGCGCGGACGTGATTGGCGATGACCGGTTCGGCCTGCGCGAACTTGCCGGAGTTGATGTGCATCTGCCCACAGCACGACTGGCCTTCGGGGAAGATCACCTCATGGCCGAGTCGGCGCAGAATTCTCACGGTTGCCTGCGCAACCTCGGGATACATCGCGTCGACGATGCAGGTGGCGAACAGTGCGATCCTCATCTGACCTCCAAGCCGGACGCTGTGCTGATGCGGTTGGCGGGATCGGCTTCCGACCGGGACGATGCCGTGGTCGCAAACGGTCCGTGTCACTCCATGCTCAGACCGTAGCACCGGGTCCTGACGCGGCAAATGTGCGCGACCGGACGGGCGCGCCGGTGCGAGGATCGACGCGGGAGTCCGGCCGCCTCGGGGGAGGGGAAAGCGATTTAGGACCTATGAGACTGCGCTATTGACCTGCGCCGGTCGGTGCGGGCAGCGACGCACGCGCAGACCCATTTACCTGGGAGGAGACCGCCCATAGGATGACGATATGGATTCCCAGCGCACACAGAACATCAGAACGGTCTCGGCCCGCATCAACTCCTTCCACTCGTCGATCTACTTCTCGCAGACGGTCGGCGCCGAGTACGCCAAGTACGGACTCGAACCCGGTGTCGAAGGCAATATGGCCGCCCGTTCGGCTCCGTTGGGACGGGTGAATCCCGGAGTCGTGTCCGCCGCGTACTACAACTATTCCCCGAATTTCGTCGCCGGAATGCTGCCGCGCCTGTGGGAGACGGTGAGCCCGGAGCAGATGGTCCAGGCCCGCTTCGACGCAGTGGGCGCGTACATGGCCGAACTCTTCGGTGACCGTGATGACATCGCCCTGCTCACCGAGGCGGCCACCCAGGTGACGGAGACGCTGGCACCCGTGCTCGCCGCCATGGACTTCTCCGGCCGCACCCTGGCCGCAGCCACCGCCGACGTCATCGGCGGCCACCAGGCGGCTACCGCATTCGAGAAGATGTGGGACGTGGCGACCGTGGCCCGCGAGTTCCGCGGCGACGGCCATGTCGCCTCCCTCGTCACCGCCGGTGTGCCCGGAATCGACGCCCTCATGCTCGACGTCGCGACCGGTGCCGGGTTCCGTCCGCGAGCGGCACAGAAGACCCGCGGCTACACGGATGAGGAATGGCAGACCGCGCAGTCCAGGCTCGCCGAGGCGGGGCTGATCACCGTGGACAAGGATGAACGCGGGCACGACCTCCCCACCATCACCGAGGCGGGACGTGACCTGAAGGAGCAGGTCGAAGCCCTCACCGACGGCACCGTTGCAGCCGCGTGGTCGGTGCTTGACGATCAGACGATCGAATCTCTGCTTTCGCCGAGCCGTGACCTGCTGCGCGTCATTGCGAAGTCAGGTGCCTTCCCGTCGAACATCTTCGCCCGTCCCGAGAAGAAGGCCGGCTGAGACACGATCAGCTCTGCCGCGCCCGCTCCACATGCGAGCGGGCATGGGCGAGGGCAGCCGGAAGCTCATCGAAGAGGTGCTTGTGGTGACGCAGTGCGGCGAGCACCCCGACCTGTTCGAACAGTCCGGCCTGGCTGTCTCTGACGCCCTTGATGAGCACCGTGATCCCGCGGCGTTCGAAGGCTGTGACCATATCGGTGAGGATGTGGGCTCCGGTGGCGTCGACGAGTTCGAGCTGGGACATCCGCAGCACGACGACCTCGACTCCCCGCAGCCCCAGGACCTCATCCGAGATGCGATCGGCGGAGGCGAAGAACAGCGGTCCGTGGAAATGGACGATGGCGATCCTCTCATCACCCGGATACTCGGACTCTGATTCCGAGAGTCGTTCGATGCGCACCGAGGTGATCGACGACAGCTTCCGCAGAGCGAAGACCGCGGCAACGACGACGCCGATGCCCACGGCGACGATGAGGTCGAATGAGATGGTGATGAGCGCAGTGATGACGAACCCGAAGGCATCGGACTTCGTCGATCGCAGAATCGACCGCATCGTCTTGAGATCGACCATCCGGACCGCCGTGACGAAGAGGACTCCGCCGAGGGCCGCCAGCGGAATCCGACTCACCGGTCCCGCAGCCACCAGCACGATGAGCAGCAGCACGGCCGCGTGGACGATCGAGGCCAGGCGCGTGCGACCGCCGGCACGGATGTTCACGGAGGTGCGGGCGATGGCACCGGTGGCAGGGATGCCGCCGAACAGCGACGATCCGATCGAGGCGACGCCCTGGCCGACGAGCTCACGGTCAGGCTGGTAGGCGCCGGCGTCGGACATCGACGAGGCGACCCTGGCCGACAGCAGCGACTCAATGGCCGCGAGCGCGGCGATCGTGCCCGCCGCCGGCAGCAGTGACGGCAGGGAGGCCGGGTCGACGACCGGCAGGCTGGGGGTCGGCAGCGACTGGGGGATCTCTTCGATCGTGGCCAGGGGATTGGGCACGATTCCGGCGAGCACGGTGACGACGATGATGCCGACCAATGATCCGGGGATCGACTCATGGAACTTCGGAGCCAGCAGCATGCAGACGGCGACGATCGAGACCGCACCCAGGGAGTAGGACAGATACGACCAGTCCGCCGACGAAACGAGCTGCACGGCGGCGGCGAAGGCATTCGTGCTCACCTCGCCCGGAACCAGATCATCGGGGGTCGTCACGAACGGCACCTGTTGGAGGAAGATGATCGCAGCGATGCCGACGGTGAAGCCTTCGATCACCGGCCAGGGGATGAAGGACACCGTCCGGCCGAGCCGCAGCAGTCCGGCCACGACGACGATGAGTCCGGCGATGAGGGTGACGGCGATGACGGCCTCGGCGCCGTGGCTGGCGACGATCGGCACGAGGACGACGGCCATGGCACCGGTGGGACCGGAGATCTGCAGGTGGGATCCGCCGAAGACCGCGGCGAGGAAGCCTGCGACGATTGCGGTGATGAGTCCCTGTTCGGCAGTGAGCCCGGAGCTGACTCCGAAGCCCAGAGCCAGGGGCAGGGCGACGATGCCGACAGTGGCGCCGGCGAGGAGGTCCTTCGGCCAGGAGCGGCGGGTCTCACGGTAGTCGGCGACCGACGGCAGCAGAGACCGGGTGCGGCGCAGCGGAGATGTCGGGCTCATGCCGTATCAGCGCCCGGGATCTTCGGCAGCGAACGGGCTTCGGCGAGTCGCTGCTCATCGTCTTCGAGCATCGTCAGCAGCAGGCTCCTGGCCACCGCGAGCAGCTCTGCGGTGCGCCGGTCGGCGAGGCGGTAGTAGACATGGCTGGCCCGACGTTCGGATTCGACGAGACGGTGGCGCCGCAGCACTGCGAGATGCTGCGAGAGGTGCGAGGCCTCGAGCGCGGTCTCGGCCTGCAGATCGGCCACGCTGACCTCGTCGTTGCCGGAGAGGAGCTCGAGGATGCGGATGCGGAAGGGGTGGGCGAGGCCCTTGAAGAGGTTCGCCTTGACTTCGTACAGGGGTCGCTGAAGCTGATTCAATGGCATGATGAAACCATCATATCGAACGCTCGGGTTCAGATCCGGCTGGTCTCAGAGAATGAACAGCCCGGTTCCGCAGCTGCGGAACCGGGCTGTGCTCACGATCGCCTCGGAAGGCGGCGGTCAGTCCTCGTCGGTCGCCTTCGGGTAGGCCTCGGCCACCTCGGCGGCAATCGATTTCGCCTCATCGGAACTCGGCCCCTCGGCGGAGAACACGGCCTTCCGGTAGTACTGGAGCTCGATGATCGAGTCGATGATGTCTCCGAGTGCACGGTGGCCACCGTGCTTGGCCGGTGCCTGGAAGTAGGCGCGTGGGAACCACTGCTTGGACAGTTCCTTGATCGAGGAGACATCGATGATCCGGTAGTGCAGGTGCTCGACGAGTTCGGGCATCTGTTTGGTGAGGAACACCTTGTCGGTGCCGACCGAGTTCCCTCCCAGCGGTGCCTTGCCGGCCTCGGGGACATGCTTCTTCACGTATTCGAGGACTCGGGTCTGCGCCTCGGCGACGGTGGTGCCCGCGTCGAGTTCGGTGATCAGGCCCGAGGTGGTGTGCATGTTCGTGACGAATTCGTTCATGCTCGCCCGTGCCTCCGCCGAGGGCTTGATGACGATGTCGATTCCGTCGTCGAGGGGGTTGAGCTCGAAGTCGGTGACGATCGCAGCCACCTCGATGAGTTCGTCCCGCACCTCGTCGAGGCCGGTCATTTCGCAGTCGATCCACACAATTCTGTTGTTGCTCACTCGCCCAGCTTAGGGCAGACAGCAGGGAACGGGACATTCCAGGGTGGAATCGGCGCCGCCGGGCGGCGTGGGCGTGTGAACGTCGACACACACTGAGCGTGCGCACAAAGGCGATGTCCGGGATGTGACTTAAACTTGAAGAGTCCCCGAACTGGGGTGCCATTTTTGCTCGGCTGAGGGAAGGTTCGCACGTGCGTTACACATTCGCTGTGATTCTCATGGTGGTGGGTGTCGTCGTCGGTGGCCTCGGCATCCTGCAGAAGACCCTGTGGGCGCCGGAGGATACGATCACTGCCATCGCACAGATCGACGCCGACAAACCGGCAGTCATCGTCGACCCCGGAATGCTCAACCTCTACGAAACCCCGACCACACTCACGGTCAAGGGCAGCGGTGACCTCACGATCGCCCAAGCTCCGATCGAGAACGTCGAAGCCTGGGCGGGACAGTCCGCCTATGACCGCGTCACCGGACTCGCCGAAGGCGGCAAGCTCACGACCAAGGCGACCGATGGTGAGGGCAAGGTTCCCAATCCCGCCGGGGCCGATCTGTGGCAGTCGGAAGTCACCGGCACCGATTCGGTGGAGCTGGAATGGAACGACGAGGCCAACCGCACCGGATTCCTCATTGCCGGCGACGGCGAAGCCGGAGCCGTCAAATCCGTGACCCTCACCTGGCCCAACCACGCCGAGACTCCCTGGGCGCTCCCGCTGATGATCATCGGCGGTGTCCTCTTCGTCGTCGGCGTCGTCCTCCTCTTCCTCGGTGCGAACAATTCGAAGAAGGAAGCGAACCGCCGCAAGGCGCGCCAGGAGCGCCGCCGCAAGCTCGCCGAATACGGCACCGCCTTCGCTGTCGTCCCCGTGCTCGCCCTGAGCGCCTGCGGGCCCGAAGAGCTGCCGAAGCCCGAACCCTCCGAGGCTCCGAGCTCCGCGGCCGCGGGAGTCACCGATGACCAGGCCAAGCGGATCCTCGACTCCGTGGCCGCCGACGTCAAGGCCGCGGACAAGAAGACCGATAAGAAGGCACTGGCCGAACGTGCCGCCGGTCCTGCGCTCAAGCAGCGTGAAGACCTGTACAAGGTGAAAGACGACGTCGAAGACCAGAAGATGGCGCCGGAGGTGGCCAGCGAAGAGATCGTCGCCAACTACACCTCGGCCACCGATGCCTGGCCGCGCGTGACCAGCCTGATCACCTCCGCCGGTGGGAATTCGCAGCTGCTCGTGCTGACCCAGGAGGATCCGCGCAGCAACTACAAGCTGTGGTCGCAGACCCAGCTGACGGCCGGCACGAAGCTGCCCGAGCTGCCCGACTCGCGTCAGGGGGCGAAGATGCTCGAACCCGGATCCAAGGACTTCGTCACCACTCCGGAGAAAGCCGTCGCCGACTACGCTAAGGCCCTCGGCAGCGGGGCGGACTCGAAGGAGGCGAAGAAGTTCGAGTCCGATGACTTCTCGAAGTCCATCTGGAAGAACCAGAAAGACCAGAAGGCCAGTGCCGAAGAAGGCAAGGCCGAGGTGAAGTACAAGTACACTCCGGGCAAGCAGCTCGTCGCCCAGGGCACCGCCGGGGACGCCGCCATCGTCACCGGAGTCATCGACGCCGAATCGACGATCAGCCCCGAGTCGAAAGAGGGTCGCACCGGCACCCTGTCGCTGTCGTCGCCGCAGAAGGAACTCGTCGGTTCCGCGACGACCAAGGAGCCGGTGACGACGAAGACCACCCAGGTGCTCACCTTCCTCGTCCCCAAGGACGGCAAGGTCAAGCTCATCGGCGGTCTCGAGACTCTCGCCGGAGCCGAAGCAGGCTGAGGCGGAAGGGTCGGCACCGTGGTGTTCCTTCCCTGACGGCTGAGGAAATAGCCGAGGGCGCACCGGTGTTGATACGTTCTGTTGGATAAGCAAGGACCAGGTGCGTCACGGTTTGCGCCGAGCCCACCGACCGCGTCACAAAGGAGACCACGTGTCAATGGATCCCTCGCAGGAGAGCACGCAGCCCAATCAGGGACTCGACCTGTCGGCGGTGCGCAGCAAGAACATGCCCGCCGAACAGGCCGGTCAGGCCGGTCAGGCCGGTCAGACCGGTCACGCCGCCGGTGCGGGAGCCGGTGCTGACGGTGCTGCCGGCGGCCCGGCAGGTGGGGATCCGAATGCGGTCGCCGTTCCGGGACTGGTCTTCGACGTCGACGAATCGACGTTCACCAACCTGGTGGCGATCTCCGACCGCGTGCCCGTCGTCATCGACCTGTGGGCCGAATGGTGCGAACCCTGCAAACAGCTCTCGCCGATCCTCGAACGCGTCGTCACCGCGTATGGGGGACGTCTGGTGCTGGCCAAGGTCGACGTCGATGCGAACCCGCGTCTGCAGCAGGCCTTCGGCGTTCAGTCGATCCCGACGGTCGTCGCCCTCATCAAGGGTCAGCCCGTGCCGCTGTTCCAGAGCGCTCTGCCCGAACCTCAGGTCCAGGCGTACTTCGACGAGCTGCTCAAGCTCGCCGGTGAGAACGGTGTGACCGGGCATGCGGCCGTCGGGGGAGCCGAGCCCGAACCGGCCGGCCCTGCCCATCCGGAGGCCGAAGAGGCACTCGCCAAGGGCGACTTCGACACTGCCGAGAACCTGTTCAAGGCCGCGCTGGCGAACTCTCCCGCCGATGAGGAGGCGAAGTTCGGCCTCGCCCGGGCAGGCCTCGGCCGCCGCCTCATCGACCAGGAACCGGCCGATCTCATCGCCGCCGCCGATGCGGACCCCAAAGACGTCGAGGCGGCGAAGGCCGCAGCCGACGCCGAAGTGGTCAGCGGCAATGCCGGCAGCGCCTTCAACCGACTCATCTCTCTCATCCGCACCACCGCCGGCGATGAGAAGGAATCCCTGCGCCTGCGGGTCCTCGATCTCTTCGAAGTCCTCGGCGCCGACGACCCAGCCGTGACCAAGGCACGGACCGCACTCATGAGGGCACTGTTCTGATCCAGCGAATCCGACTCATCACCGCCATCCTCTTCGGCGTAGCGGCACTCACGCTCGCCGGACTGGTCATCTCTGCGCTCTCGGTCGTCGGGACCGACGAGATCACCGAGACGCCGGCCTTCAAGGTCAAGGAGGGGGCTTACGCTGTCGTCCTCGACGAGGCGATCGTGCCCTATTCGGGTTCGAGCGTGACCGTGACGGCGAAGAACTCGAAGGGCACGGAGCTGTTCGTCGGCACCGCCAGCGGGGTCGACGCCGACAGCTACCTCGACGGGGTGGCGCAGGAGCAGATCAGTGATGTGTCGTTCCCGAACTCCGCCTCCCACCGGTTCACTCCCGGTGATGCGAAGCCTGAGGCCGATATCGCCGACCGCGACTGGTGGATCAGCTCGGACACGGGAAAGACGGTCGCGAAGACCTTCGACCTCGATGCCGAACCGCAGGTGCTCGTCATCGCTCCTGCGAACTCCGATGACAGTCTCGACGGCACGACGGTGAGTCTCCAGATGCGCGTCAAGGGCGTGTTCGCACTCAGCCTGCTCGGCATTGCCGGCACGATCATCCTCGCCGGATTCTCGGTGTTCTTCTTCATGCGCTGGTGGGCCTCGCGCATCCGCCCGCCGAAGAAGGACGTCGGACCCCCGAACGGCAGCGAACCCGACAGCAACGACAGCGGAACCGGGCCCGGAGCCGGCAGCAGCTCCGGCCGTGACGGCCGGGGAACGGCCGCCGACCGCACAGCCAAGGGCGAGCCGGGACCGGCGACCCAGCCGATCTCGACAGTGCAGCCGGACACGGCCGGCCACGCGCCGCCTCGGCGACGGGATCTGCGGAACCGGCGGTCCTTCCGCGCGGTGACGGCCTCCGTCTTGGGCACCGGACTCGTGCTCAGCGGCTGTGCGAATATGCCGATCGCCAAACCCAGCAGCCCGGACACCACCCCGTACGAGCGCACTGCGGTGCGCCCGGGTGAAGCCGGGAAGTTCATGACGAACTACACGGAATCACTGGACAAGACCCTCGGCGACAAGGGCTCCGACCTCGACAAGATCCAGGCGGCACCGCTCATCGACCACACCCGCGCGCAGATTCAGATCGCGGACAAGGCGAAGCAGAAGCTGCGCGCACCGAACTTCACCGAGGTCGTCGCCGGCAGCCCGAACTTCACCGAATATCCGATGTGGTTCTACGCCTTCGGCACCGCGGACAAGAAGTCCACGGACGGGGACAAGCAGCTGACCCAGGTGATGCTGGTGACGCGGGAATCGGCGTCGACCGATCCGCTCGTGCGTTCGGCGTCCTATATCCCCACCGACCAGATGCCCACCCTCATGGCCGATGACAGCGGCGCCGTGGAGAAGGGGCCGGAGGACTTCTCCGAGGATCTGACGACCGCGTCCGGTGATGTCTCGTCGTTCCTCGTTGACGGCAAGGCGAAGTCCGGGGGTCCCGAGGGGCTCAAGGAAGGCGGATTCAAGGGATTCCGCGACTACCTGGGTGACCTGCGGGACAAGGACTCCGGCTTCGACAAGGTCGACGTCGACTGCAAGCCCTATGAGGACCTCAAGTTCGAGGACATGACCTTGAGCACCGAGAACGGTGCGATCGGAATGGGCGAGGTGCGGTGCACCCTGACGATCAAGGCTCCGTCGGACTACGCACTCGACCTCGGCGACACCGTCGAAGCCGTGAAGACGAACGACAAAGAGGGCGACACCATCAAGGTCGACACCGCGCACCCCTATGTGCTGATGAAGACCGGTGACGAACTCACCGCCGTCGCCACCGACTGGAACGTCCTGTCCTCCAAGGTGGAATGACTCGCGCTGGGCCGCGGTTCGCGCGATTTGTCAGCCGCGGCTGGCGCGGCGGCCGACTCGCAGCAGCCACCACAGGCCGATGAGCGGCAGGAGCAGCGGAATATAGCCGTATCCGCTGCCGAAGTTCGACCACACCGACGGCTTCGCGAAGTCCTCGGGGTGGGTGTGGCTGAGGATGCCGACGACGATGACGCCGAGGAACTCGATCGCGCAGGCGGCGACGGCGATCCGGTGTGAGACGCGGTTGCCGATGACCAGGCAGACCGTGGCGAGGATGTAGATCACCGCAGCGAAGGCCGAGAGCGAGTACGCGATCGGCGCGACATCGAATTCGCGGATGAGCTGGTAGCCCGCCCGGGCCGTGGCCGAGAGCGCGAAGACCCCGTACACCGCCGTCAGCGCCCGTCCCGGTCCGGTATGCATCGCCGAGAACGGCGACCGACCCGTCTTTCCCCTCGCCGAGGCGGCCGTGGAGTCCGCGTCGCCCGCTGACTTCGCATTGCCTGCCTTATTCGCGCTGCCTGCTGAGTTCGCATCGTCGGCGGAGTCCCCGCCGAACCGATTGCGCCTGGTCACTGCCAAATCTGGTCCAATCTCTCGATCATCACGATCACCGTCAGTCCTGCCGCGGCCAGCACACCCGGCCCCCAGCGGCTCAGTTCCGCAAACGCCCAGAACCCGGCCAGCGCCATGACCATAATCGCCGTGATGATGTAGCCGAAGTAGAGCAGCGGGTCGACATCATGCGTGGAGCCGAAGGTCGCAATCGAGATGATCAGCTGCACGATGAGCAGC
Source organism: Brevibacterium sediminis (assembly GCF_024895295.1). Lineage (NCBI taxonomy): Bacteria > Bacillati > Actinomycetota > Actinomycetes > Micrococcales > Brevibacteriaceae > Brevibacterium > Brevibacterium sediminis. Next base: position 336,323 of record NZ_JAHQRN010000004.1, read on the forward strand.
AGCAGAAGCAGAGCGGCACCGCCGAGCAGGGCCTTGCCGGCCGGACGGTTGCGGATGGTCTCGACGATCGACCACAGGGTCAGGATGCCGGTGGCGGCATAGAGGACGATGGTGAAAACGGTGAACACGGAGACCAGTTTAGTCGGCCACACCGGGGGGCAACTCGTCCGGATGTGCCGCTGCGCAGGTGAGATGCCGCACGGGTCCTGGCCGTAGCCTGGCTCACGCCCTAAAATTGCAGGGTGCCCATCTATCTCGATCACGCAGCCACCTCGCCGATGCCCGCCGAGGTGCTCGAGGTGTACACGAAGGAGCTGGCCCGCCGGGCCAACCCCTCGGCCCTGCACGCGGTCGGACAGGCGGCACGGATGCGCATCGAAGAAGCACGCGAAGGAATCGCCCGCGCGGTCGGTGCGGCCACCTCGTCGGAGGTGATCTTCACCTCCGGAGGCACCGAGGCGGACAATTTCGCTCTCAAGGGCCTCTACCTCGCCCGCAACAACGGAACGTTCACGGAGCCTGCGCGCCCGCGGGTGCTGACGACGACGATCGAACATCCTGCGATCCTCGAGACCGTGGAGTGGCTGGAGCGCCTCGGCGCCGAAGCCGTCTACCTGGACGTCGACTCGGCAGGGCGTCTCGATCTGGACGCGGCGACCGCCGAACTGCGCCGCGAACCCGAACGCACCGCGCTCATCAGCGTGATGGCCGCGAACAACGAGATCGGCACTCTGCAGCCGATCGCCGAGATCGGTGAGATCGCCGCCGAACTCGGCATTCCCTTTCACATCGACGCCGTGCAGGCGCTCGGACAGATCCCGCTCGACTTCGCGGCACTCAAGGCGACGGCCATGACGATCACCGCGCACAAGATCGGCGGCCCCGTCGGCATCGGCGCACTCCTGCTCGACCGCGCAGCGAGCCCGACGCCCATCCTCCACGGCGGGGGACAGGAGCGCAGCGTGCGTTCGGGCACCCTCGATGTCGCCGGTGCCGTGGCTTTCGCCGCCGCCGTCGACCTCGTCACCGCCGACCTCGAGTCCCGGTCGGCCCGACTGTCGGGGCTTCGGGACCGCCTCATCGCGGGAATCGAATCGAGCATCGACGGTGCCGTGCTCTCCGGTCCGCGCGGAGCGGACCGCCTGCCGGCCAACGCCCACTTCACGTTCCCGGGCTGCGAAGGGGACTCGCTGCTGTTCGGTCTCGATGCCAGGGGATTGGCCACCTCGACGGGATCGGCCTGCTCTGCCGGTGTCTCCCGTCCCTCCCATGTGCTCCTGGCCTGCGGGATGGATGAGGACAGCGCCCGCACCACCCAGCGCTTCACGCTCGGTCACGACACGACCGAATCCGATGTCGATGCCCTGCTCACGGCCCTTCCCGAGGTCGTCGACCAGGCACGCCGAGCCGGGATGGTTTCGGCAACACCCCGATGGATGCAAGGAGCATCATGAGAGTACTCGTCGCCATGTCCGGCGGAGTCGATTCCTCCGTCGCAGCCGCCCGTGCCGTCGACGCCGGACACGAAGTCGTCGGCGTTCACCTCGCCCTGTCCCGGATGCCCGGGACCCTGCGCACCGGATCGCGCGGCTGCTGCACGATCGAAGACTCCCGCGACGCCCACCGGGTGGCGGGAATGCTCGACATCCCCTTCTACGTCTGGGACTTCTCCGAGAGGTTCAAGGAAGACATCGTCGATGACTTCATCGCCGAATACGCCGCCGGACGCACCCCGAACCCGTGCATGCGCTGCAATGAACGCATCAAGTTCGCCGCCCTCCTCGACCGGGCCCTGGCGCTCGGCTTCGACGCCATCGCCACCGGCCACTACGCCGAGGTGCTGCGTGACGACGAGGGCCGGCCCGAACTCCACCGCGGTGAGGATCTGGCCAAGGACCAGTCCTACGTCCTCGGTGTGCTCACCTCCGACCAGCTCGAGCACTGCTACTTCCCGATCGGTGCGACGGCGTCGAAGGCCGAAGTGCGCGCCGAGGCGGCCGAGCGCGGATTCTCCGTAGCGAACAAGCCCGACTCCTACGACATCTGCTTCATCCCCGATGGGGACACGAAGGCCTGGCTGGCCGATAAGATCCCGATGCGACCCGGACTCATCAAGGACTCCGAAGGCGAAGTGCTTGGGCGTCACGACGGAGCGATGACGTATACGATCGGTCAGCGCAAGGGACTCGGCATCGAGAAGCCTGCCGCGGACGGCAAGCCGCGCTTCGTCACCGGCCTCGACCCGGCCACGAACACCGTCACCGTCGGGTCGCGCGCCGACCTCGCGGTCTCGCATCTGACCGGAATCCGCACCTCCTGGGCCGGAGCGGCCCCCTCGGACATGGGTTCGACTCCGGAGACCGGGATCGACTGCGAAGTGCAGATCCGTGCCCACGCCGATCCGGTGCCGGCCCGTGCGTGGCTCGGCGAATTCGTCGCCGAGGCGCCCGAACACGAAGTCAATCCCATCGTCGACGAGGTCGAGGTGCCTGCCGCACGTCCGGCCGGGCAGCTCATGCACGTCGACGTCGATGAGGAGCTGTCCGGAGTGGCCCCGGGCCAGACCATGGTCATCTACCGTGGCACCCGTGTCCTCGGCCAGGCCACCATCGACTCCACGGCCAAGGACCGCATCACCCCGGCACCCGAATTCGCCGGCGCCTGAGCCGCTTCACCTCACTGAAGCGACGGCCCCGGGACCGATGTCGGTCACTGGCGATACTCTGGGGGCATGAAGGAAAGTCCCCAAGATGTCGTCACGGCACCTTATGGAACCTGGTCCTCACCTCTGGGTGCCGCCGAGGTGGCCGCCGGTGCCGCTCCGATCTTCGACGCCGCCTTCAGGGGAGACGAGATCTTCTATTCGACGAAGATCCCCGCCGAGAAAGCCCGCACCGGGCTCGTCCGCACCTCACTGTCGCGTCCGGGAGAGCGTGAACAGGTCATTCCGACCGGGTTCAACATCCGCTCCGCCGTCCACGAATACGGGGGCGCCTCGTGGGCTCTCGACCAGAACAGCGAGGTCATCTACTTCGTCAACGCCGCAGATCAGCGCGTCTGGCAGATCATTCCCGGGCGAGCCCCGCATGCCCTGACCCCGGACACCTCGGGGCGGATCCGCTACGGAGATCTGCACATGAGTCCGTGGGGACTGCTGTGCGTGCGCGAGGACTGCCGGTCCAGCCGTCGTGAACGGGCGATTGTGCTGCTGACCAAGCACGGGACGACGAATGTGCTCTCGACCCACTCTCATTTCATGGCCTGGCCCAGACTCTCACCCGATGGCAGCAGCTTGGCATTCATCGGCTGGGAGCACCCGAACATGCCCTGGGACGGAACCACCCTGTGGCTGGTCGATGTGCGCACGCCGGCCACACCTGCGGTCGCCGTGCTCAGCGGCGACGGCGTCGAACGGCCACGCAGATCCGATCCGGGCATGCCGAGCCCGACCGATCCGGGCATCTCCCTGCTCCAGCCGGAGTTCACCTCCGATTCCTCCCTCCACGTCATCTCCGACCATCACGGGCACTGGTCGTTATTCGGGCTCGACATCGACCCCGTCGGCTCGCGTCCCCTGGTCACCGACGACCGTCAGACGCCGGCGCCCGAAAGAATCGGATTCGACCGGCTGCGACCGGTCATCGACACCGGCGAGGAGATCGGTGGTGCCCTCTGGCAGCTGGGCACGCGGTGGCACCTCAACGACGGGGAGGAGGTGTGGGCGCATTCTCAGGCGGCCACCGCGACGCTCGTGCGCTGCCGGCTCAGCCTTTCCGACACAACGCTGAGCCCTTCCTCCCCGACCTGGGAGACCATCGACACGACGGGGGAGACCTTCGGCACGATCGAACTCCTCGACCTCGGACGCACACACCTGCTGCTGACGGCGAAATCGACGAGGCGCCCCGGAGTCCTCTATGCCGTCGACCGGGTGACCGGACTGTTCACCGAGATCGCAAGCGAACGCCTCGACACCCACCAGGGCTATTACTCCCGCCCGCAGGTCGGCGAGCTCGGGGGAGTGCCCGTTGTCATCCACCCGCCCCACAACCCGCGCTTCGCAGCTCCCGTCGACGAACTCCCGCCCTTCGTGGTCTCGATCCACGGCGGACCGACGGGACAGGCGACTCCGGAGATGACGGCCCGCACGAGCTTCTTCACCTCCCAGGGCATCGGCGTCCTCGAGGTCAACTACGGCGGGTCGACCGGATTCGGTCGCGCCTGGCGTGACCGGCTGCGCGGCGGGTGGGGAGTCGTCGACGTCGAGGACACCGTCGCCGCCGTCAACGGACTCATCGCAGCCGAACTCGCCGATCCGAATCGCATCGCCATCTCCGGAGCCTCCTCGGGCGGGTGGACGGTGCTCTCCGCCCTGGCCTCGACGAACGTGTTCGCCTGCGGCACCTCGTATTTCGGGGTGACTGACCTCATGCGCTTCGTCGTCGACACCCACGACTTCGAATCCCACTACATCGACGGCCTCGTCGGACCCTGGCCCGCAGCCCAGGACGAATACATCACTCGGTCGCCGATCCGCCGGACCAGCGATATCACGGTGCCCGTGGCCGTCATGCAAGGCGACCGCGACCCGATCGTCCCACCCTCACAGGCCCAGGAATTCGTCGATACACTCGAACTGGCCGGAGTGGAGTACATTTACCGTCTGTACAAGGGCGAATCCCACGGCTTCGTCCGCGCCGAAACCATCATCGATTCCCTGGAAAGCGAGTTCGGATTCTATGTCGACGTCTTCGGAATCCCCCGCGCCCACCAGCATGGCTGAACCCCGATCTTCCGACCGCGAAAGGTCCGACCGCGACCGGCCGGACTCCACCCTCACCGAGGCGGCCGCCCCCGATATCCCGACGTCCGTTCTGCCCGCCGCCACGACCACGGGAATCTGGCTGCCCGGAGCCCGCGATCCGCACCGCGGCTATATCGCTACAAGTCCGGTCCGGGAGGCTGCGGCCTCCGGTTTCGACATCCTCGCCGACCAGCTTCCGCCGGTGCCCCTGACCGCTCACCAATCCGAGGGCCGATGGGGCGCCGACGCCATCGGTCGCGCCGTCGGCCTGCTCACCGAACTCCACGTCGACCGCACATCCTACGGATGGCGCCTGACCGCCTCGGCGGGCAAAGACGAACGGCTCGAGGACTCGGCATTGATCGAAGCCTTCGACGCGATCGCCGAATACGGTGGGTCCCGGCCCGGGCAGGTCCAGATCAGCCTGCCGGGACCGTGGTCGCTCGTGACCGCGTTGAGCCTGAGCTCCGGCGCTCGTGTGCTCGGCGATTATGGGGCACGCCGCGACGTCGTCCAGGCCTACGCCTTCGGCATCGCCGCCTTCACCGACCGCATCGCGAGCCTGGGTATGCAGCCGACCGTCCGCCTCGTCGAATCCCGCCTGAACCCGGTCCTCACCGGCACCTGGCCGACGGTGTCCGGGTGGGCGAGCCTGCCCGCCATCAGCGAAACCCAGGTGTGGGCGGCGCTCGAATCCACGCTGCGCCACCTCCCGCCCACCGTGCTCGCCCTGCCGGACCTCGATTCTTTGAACCTGCAGGGCAAGGAGATTCCCGCCGCCGAGGCGGTCCGCCGCACCGGCGCCCGATCCGTGTCAGTGCCGTTGGCTAGCCTGAGACCACACAGCTGGGAGCAGCTGGCGATCCTCGCCGAGGCAGGGCTCGGCACCTGGATCCACCTGCCGGCAGCGGCCGGTGCGCGATCGGACGCGGTCAACCACTGGTGCGAACGGATCCGCACCCCGTGGTCGCGCATCGGCATGGGGGTCGCGAGTCTGCGCGAATTCGGGATCATTGCCGGACCCGAACTGCCGCTGACCTACCCGCCGCTGCTGGAAGACCAGCCGGGGATCGGACCCGAGCACAATCGGGGAACCATGACCATCGCCGCCGGTCTGCGGCGGGCTCTTGAGGAGATCGAATGACCACGACACCGGAGAACGCCGACTCGTCGACGCCCGAGCATCAGACCTCGGATTCGACCACACCCGACCTGCAGGGCGTCGACCTCACCGACGCGACCGCTCGCGCTCAGGCCCATGCTCAGCTGACCGAGAGGATCGAGGAGCTGCGGGCCGCCTACTATCAGGACTCCCTGCTCGTCTCCGATGCGGAATACGACGAACTCGTCCATCGCCTCGAAGACCTTGAAGCGCAGTTCCCCGAACTCGTCACCGACTCCTCGCCGACGCAGACCGTCGGCGGCGTCGTCGACACCTCGACCTTCGACCCGGTCGAACACATCGGTCCGATGTACAGCCTCGACAACGTCTTCGACTACGACGAACTGCGTGCCTGGTACGAACGGGTGCGGTCGGCCACCTCGGTGAAGTCGAAGTTCCTGTGCGAGCTCAAGATCGACGGCCTCGCCGTCAATCTGCTCTACCGGAACGGTGAACTCGTGCGGGCGGCGACCCGCGGCGACGGACGCATCGGTGAGGACATCACCGCGAACGTGCGCACGATCTCCGATATCCCGCACCGTCTCGACACCGAGCACCCGCCGGCCGAGGTCGAGATCCGCGGTGAGGTGTTCTTCCCCGTCGAGGACTTCGCCGAACTCAACGCCTCCCTCGTCGCCGAGGGCAAGGCCCCGTTCGCGAACCCGCGGAACTCCGCGGCCGGTTCGCTGCGGCAGAAGGACCCGGCCGTCACCGCACGCCGGCCCCTGCACATGCTCGTCCACGGAATCGCCGTGTGGACACCGGCCGATGATTCGCATCCGGAGCCTGCTCACCAGTCCGAGGTCTACGAGCAGTTCCGGTCGTGGGGTCTGCCGATCAGCGACTACTTCAAGGTCCTCGACACCGTCGACGAGATCGAAGACTTCATCTCCTATTACGGCGAACACCGTCATGATGTCACCCACGAGATCGACGGAATCGTCATCAAGATCGACGATATCGCCGTGCAGGAGACGATGGGCTACACGTCTCGCGCACCGAGGTGGGCGACGGCCTTCAAATACCCGCCAGAGGAAGTCACGACGAAGCTCATCGATATCCAGGTGCAGGTGGGTCGGACCGGGCGCGTGACCCCATTCGCCGTGATGGAACCGGTCACCGTGGCCGGATCGACCGTCGAGCGGGCGACCCTGCACAACGGGTACGAGGTCAAACGCAAGGGCGTGCTCATCGGCGACACCGTCACCCTGCGCAAGGCCGGAGACGTCATCCCCGAGGTGCTCGGCCCGGTCGCGGCGCTGCGGGACGGATCCGAGCACGAATTCGTCATGCCCACCCACTGCCCGTCCTGCGGGACCGAGCTCGGTGAGCAGAAGGAGGGCGACAAGGACCTGCGGTGCCCGAATTCTCGATCGTGCCCGGCGCAGCTGGCCAACCGCATCTTCTACTTGGCCTCCCGCGCGGCCTTCGACATCGAAGCTCTCGGCGAGGAGGCTGCACTGGCGCTGACGGCGCCGGCCGAACCGGACACGCCCCCGCTGACGTCGGAGGCCTTCCTCTTCGACCTCACCCCGGAGGATCTGGGCGATGTCAAGATCTGGCGGAACAAGAAGTCCAAGGGAGTGGAGACCGGTGAGCGAGAGCTTGTCCCGTATTTCTACACCCGGGGAACCGCGAAGAAGCCGAGCGCCCCGAGCGCGAACACGAAGAAGCTCTTCGACGAGCTGGAGAAGGCGAAGGATCAGGATCTGTGGCGGGTGCTCGTCGCCTTGTCGATCCGCCACGTCGGACCGACCGCGGCACGGACCCTGGCCGCGAAGTTCCGGACCCTTGAGGCCATCCGTGAGGCAAGCCTCGAGGAGCTGTCGGCCGTCGAGAGCATCGGTCCGACGATCGCCCAGAGCATCCGCGATTGGTTCGAGATCGACTGGCACGTCGAGATCGTCGAGACCTGGGCGGCCGCCGGGGTGCGGATGGAAGACGACGAGGTCGAGGCCGCCGCGCAGACCCTTGAGGGGCTGACGATCGTGGCGACCGGTTCGCTGAGTTCGTTCACCCGCGATGGCATCAAGGAGGCGATCCTCGGTGCCGGCGGCAAGGCGGCGGGATCGGTCTCGAAGAAGACCGATTATGTCGTCGCCGGTGAGAATGCCGGGTCGAAGTTGGAGAAGGCGGAGTCGCTGGGCGTGCCCGTCCTCGACGAGGACCAGTTCAGGGTTCTGTTGGAGACCGGCAGCCTCGACTGAGGTGTGCCTGGCCTCGTGCCTGGTCCCTGGTGCCTCGCTGCAGGAGGGAATACATCCCGGTTCCGGGAGGTTCCATGGTGCGGCTGTGATTCGTTCGTGACCGAACTCGAAGTCGGGGTTCAGACTCAGCCAAGCTCAGAGACAGCTTCGAGTGGAAGAGTGTGGGACATGAGATGGATCCCCAAAATCCTCGCCGGAACCTGCGTGGTCGTCGCCGCGGCACTGACCGCGGTGCCGGTGACGGCAGGCCTGGCGGACCTGGTGCTGGGGCCGGGACCGAACAGCACCAAACGCAATGCTCAGCCGGCACTGACCTCGATGCGCACCCCGGCCGCTCCTGTCACCGCGCGGACCGAGGAGTCGACGATTGCGTTCGACGGCATCTCGACGGACGCGCACGAGGTCATCGAAGGCACCATCGTCGACGATTCTGCGGTCGGCGCATTCTCAGCCGGCACGGACCTCGTCGCCGCCACCGCGGCCGACGCCCGGACCCGCATCGCCGATCTCGCCGCCGACCTCCAGGCCGGAGTCTCTGCCGGAGAATTCACCCAGGCCGACGCCGACCGCGTCGTGGCCGACATGGCCGGATACATCCACGGCACCCGCACCTGGCCCGAACGCCTCCCCGCCTAATAATTACTACCTGACGGCGGCCCAGCAACCTCGCGCGAGGTTGCTGGGCCGCCGTCAGGTAGTTCTGGGGGAAGGTCACAGCGCAACGGCGGGGGCGGGTCGGCTGAAGAGACTAGACTGGTGGCGAGTGAAAACGACGATGAAAGGCAGGGAATGACGGAGTCTTCCGCAATCACCCCCGAACAGGTGGAGCATCTGGCTTCACTGTCTCGGATCGCCATGAGCGAAGATGAGCTGAAATCGCTCGCCGGTGATCTGAGCACAATTCTGGGAAACGTCGCCAGGGTCAACGAAGTGGCCGGCGACGATGTGCCCGCAACCAGTCACCCCATCCCGCTGACGAACGTCATGCGCCCCGACGTCGTGGGTGAGACGCTCTCCAGCGAACAGGCACTGGCCTCGGCCCCGGCCGCCGAGGACGACAAGTTCCTCGTCCCGCAGATCCTCGGGGAGGAGTGAGATGACCGAACTGACGAACAAGAGCGCCCTCGAACTCGCCGCAGGTCTGAAATCCGGCGAGTTCTCCTCCGCCGACGTCACACAGGCGCACCTCGACCGCATCGCCTCCACTGAGGATGACTTCAACTCCTTCATCACCGTCACCGACGAGCTCGCTCTGGAGACCGCGAAGACCGTCGACGCCAAGCGCTCAGCCGGTGAGGACCTCCACGCCCTCGCCGGTGTTCCGGTGGCACTGAAAGACCTCGTCGTCACCGAAGGCACGCGTACGACCGCAGGGTCGAAGATGCTCGAGAACTGGGTTCCGCCCTACGAATCGACCGTCCACAACAAGGTCAAGGCCGCCGGTCTGCCGGTGCTCGGCAAGACCAACCTCGACGAATTCGCCATGGGATCGACGACCGAGCACTCGGCCTTCGGCAACACCCGCAACCCCTGGAACCTCGACCACGTGCCCGGAGGTTCCTCCGGCGGTGCGGCCGCAGCCCTCGCCGGTTTCCAGGCCCCACTCTCCGTGGGCACCGATACCGGCGGATCCGTCCGCCAGCCCGCCGCGTTCACCGGCACCGTCGGCGTCAAGCCGACCTACGGGTCGATCTCGCGCTTCGGCATCATCGCCATGGCCTCGAGCCTCGACCAGGTCGGACCGATGGGCCGCAACGTCGCCGACGCCGCCGCCCTGCACGAACTGCTGGCCGGACATGATCCGCTCGACTCGACCTCGCTGCCCGATGAGGTCGGCGGATTCCTGAGCGCCGCCCAGACCAGCGAGCTCAAGGGCAAGAAGCTCGGCGTCATCAAGCAGCTGGCCGGTGAAGGATACCAGGACGGAGTCCGCACCGCGTTCACGGCAGCGCTGGAAACCGCTGCCGCTGCCGGAGCCGAGATCGTCGAAGTCGACTGCCCGTCGATCTCCTACGCCCTCGACGCCTACTACCTCATCATGCCCTCCGAGGTGTCTTCGAACCTCGCTCGCTATGACGGCATGCGCTACGGCCTGCGCGTCGAACCGGAATCCGGTCCCGTCACCGCCGAGACCGTCATGTCGGCCACTCGTGCCGCAGGTTTCGGCGATGAAGTCAAGCGCCGCATCATCCTCGGCACCTACGCTCTGTCGGCCGGCTACTACGATGCCTACTACGGTTCGGCGCAGAAGATCCGCACCCTGGTCCAGAACGACTTCGCGAAGGCCTTCGCAGTCTGCGACGTCCTCGTGTCCCCGACGACCCCGACGACCGCACTGAAGTTCGGTGCGGAGAAGGCGGCTGACCCGATGGCCCTCTACCTCGGCGACGTGGCGACGATCCCGGCGAACCTCGCCGGCATCCCCGGACTGTCCCTGCCCGCGGGCCTGGCCGATGGTCTGCCGGTCGGCTTCCAGATCCTGGCTCCGGCCCGTGAGGACATCAAGCTCTACGAGGTGGCCGGACCCCTGGAAGCCGCACTCGAATCCGCCGGCGGACGCGTGCTCGACACTCTCGCGGAAGGACTGAACGCCAAGTGAAATACGAAGACGCGATCAAGAAATACGATCCGGTCATCGGCATCGAGGTCCACGTCGAACTCGGCACCGCGACCAAGATGTTCGACGCCGCCCCCAACACCTTCGGCGGGGGACCGAACACCAACGTGACCCCCACCTCCCTCGGGCTGCCCGGGTCCCTGCCCGTGGTCAACGAGAAGGGTGTGGAGTACGCGATCAAGATCGGTCTGGCGCTCGGCTGCGAGATCGCCGAAACCTGCCGGTTCGCCCGCAAGAACTACTTCTACCCGGACGTGCCCAAGGACTTCCAGACCAGCCAGTCCGATGAGCCGATCGCGGCCGAAGGCCAGGTCGAGGTCGAGCTCGAGGACGGCACCATCGTGACCGTCCCCGTCGAGCGCGCCCACATGGAGGAAGACGCCGGCAAGAACACCCACGTGGGTGGGGCCACCGGTCGCATCCAGGGCGCCGACCATTCCCTCGTCGACTACAACCGCGCCGGTGTGCCGCTCGTGGAGATCGTCACCCACCCGATCACCGGGACAGGGGAACGGGCCGCCGAGGTGGCCGCCGCCTATGTGCGGACCCTGCGGGACATCTTCCGCGCCCTCGACGTCTCCGAAGCTCGCATGGAACAGGGCAACGTCCGCGCCGACGTCAATGTGTCCCTGCGGGAGAGCCCCGAGGCACCGCTGGGCACCCGCACGGAGACGAAGAACGTCAACTCCTTCCGCTCGATCGAACGCGCCGTGCGCTTCGAGATCGCCCGCCAGGCGACCCTCCTCGAGGCGGGGGAGAAGGTCGTCCAGGAGACCCGTCACTTCCACGAGGAGACCGGAGAGACCTCCTCGGGGCGTCCGAAGTCCGACGCCGACGACTACCGCTACTTCCCCGAGCCCGACCTCGTCCCGCTGCAGCCGTCCCGCGAATGGGTCGAGGAGCTGCGGGCGAGCCTGCCCGAGCTTCCGGCGCAGAAGCGGCGTCGCCTCCTCGGGGAATGGAAGTTCTCCGACCTGGAGATGCGCGACATCGTCAACGCCGGACTCCTCGAAGCCATCGAGGACACCGTCACCGCTGGTGCGAAGCCCGCAGCGGCACGCAAGTGGTGGACCGGTGAGGTCGCCCGCCTGGCCAACCAGGAGGACAAACACCCCACCGAGATCGTCACACCCGCCCAGGTGGCAGGACTCGTCGATCTCATCAACGAGGGCAAGCTCAACGACAAGCTGGCCAAGGATGTGCTCACCGGAGTCATCGCCGGCGAAGGCGAGCCCGCCGAGGTGATGAAGGCCCGCGACCTCGAAATCGTCGAGGACACCGGTGCACTCGAAGCCGCCGTCGAGGAGGCCATCGCGGCCAACCCCGATGTGGTCGAGAAGATCAAGGGCGGGAAGATGCAGGCCATCGGCGCGCTCATGGGCCCGATCATGAAGGCCACCCGCGGACAGGCCGATGCCGGAAAGGCCAAGGACCTCATCCTCGCCAAGTTGGGCGTCTGAGTACAGGTCCGACTCCGATCCTGGTCGACGGCGGCGCTTGACAGTGCCGAGCAGGACTCAGGATTGATCCAGCCACACCCTCTAGACTGTGCGTCCAAGGGAACCGACCGGTTTCCCGAGCACAGCGGAGGGTGTGGCTGTTCGCATTCCCCGCAACCGATGGCCCGCAGGGACAGGGCCGAGTGCGTGACCCACACGCGTGGAGGTGAAGCGGTGTCTGAGTGGAAATCGCTGTGGAAGAGCGAATGCGGGAAGTCCGCGCCGATCTATCGGGTGCTCGTGCCCGACAGCGTCAACGAGGCGGTGCTGCGAGCCTGGAGTGCCCGCGGATACCGCTACACGGCCGGAGCCCCGAGCGCGATCATGCTCACCGGTGGGATGAGCCGGAACTTCTTCCGCTCCAGCGTCCTGTTCAAGGGCGGCACTGCCGCCGGCACCGCCGTGACCGCGGGATTCGCGGCTCCCGGGGGACTCGCTCTGGTCTCGGGATTCGCCGATGCCGCACTGACCTTCGGCGGAATGGGTGCGGCTACCGCCCTGGGCACCGGAATCTTCGCCGCCGTCACCGGGCCCAAGTACCTGCGTGACCCGAAGCGACTGAGTCGGAAGAACCGGCGCAAGGTCGCCGGCGCCCAGTGGGTGACTCCGGCCAGTCTCGGCTATCTGCCGGGGCGCAAGGAAGGTCGGGACACCGACGAACAGCGTCTGTTCCATCTCGCGGTCACGATCGCTCGCAAGATCGTGCGCACCCGTGCCTGGACCCACCCGATACTCAAAGACCATGTGTCCCGCGTCGACCTCGACCATGCCGTGGCCTCCATCGGAGTGCGGCTGCAGGAACTCGTCAGCCTGCGCGAGGAGATCGAAGGCATCCGCGATGCGGGAACCGCGAAGTCGGTGGAGACCTATCTGTCGAAGCTGGCCGTCGCATTCTCGTCGATGGCCCGCCGGGTGGAGTCGATGCACGAATACTACGAGCGGCTGCTCGAACTCGATCAGCAGCTGATGCTGCTGCACAACTCCGAACGCTCCCGCGAGCTCGGCGATCGAGTGCTCGATGTGCTGTCTCGCACCGCAGCCGATGATTCCGCCGATTGGCAGTTCAGGGAGCTGCGCATCGATGCGGATTCGCAGTCGTCGATCATCTCCGGACTCGTCGCCGAACTCGACCAGACTGCCGATGATTTCGACGACTTCGACACCCGGCTCGCCGCGGCTCAGAAGTCCGTGGACGAACTCGAAGCCTGAGCTCGCCCCCGGCTCAGTGACCGAAAGGGTCGGGGTCGACTCCCGGCATCCATGACTGGCCCGGCTGGTTATAGCCGTGAGCCTCCTGGGCTTTCTTCCACTTCTTCGACCACCGCTTGTCGAGACGGTCGACGTAGAGGGTTCCCTGCAGGTGGTCGTATTCGTGCTGCATGATGCGCGCGAACCACCCGTCAGCGCTCAGGGTCACCGGTTCGCCTTTCTCATCGAAGCCGTTGACGGTGACCCTGTCGGCACGTTTGAGGGGGAAATCGAGACTCGGCACCGACAGGCATCCTTCGGTCTCATCGTCGGGATCAGGACGGGTATCGGGAACCTTCGAGGCAATGAGCACGGGATTGACGAAGGTGCCGCGACGACGCACACCATAGTCATCGTCGGCGTCGAACACGAAGATGGACTTGCCGACACCGATCTGCGGTGCGGCCAGTCCGACACCGTTGCTGGCGTCGAGCGTCTCGTGCATGTCTGCGACGAGTTCGGCAAGGTCCTCGTCGAACTCGGTGATCTTCTCGGCACGACGATGCAGAACGGGCTCGCCGTAGACGACGATGGGATGAATAGCCATGAGGACAATCGTATCGGTCACCTGAGACCGTCTCAGACTCCGCCCGATCGCAGCGCTCGGGCGCGTTCTCGGGGGAGGGCCGCCTCGGTGACCGTGTCCACCGATTGCTCAGCGGTTGATCGTATCCCGCGCTCGATCGGGTGGATGGATATGCGGCCATCTCGGGTATGTGATAGGGGCCGTCATAAAGTTTCGCCCCCAGCGAACACAGATTGTTGAGCAACATATCTGGGAACACGTTCAAGGTCGTCGTGGTTATGATGAGGGCAAGCCGTCTCGGACCACGAGATGCAAGCTGTCGCTCCACCCGTTCAGGTGCACGTCCGCCGAACGGCGAGTGGCCGCCGACGGCGGTGCACAAAGAATCGTGAAAGGACTTACTTTGACCATCTTCAACAACGTCTCCGAACTCGTCGGCCGCACGCCGCTGGTGCGCATCAACAAGGCCAGTGACCGGTCGGGCGCCGAGATCGTGGCGAAGCTCGAATCCTCGAACCCCGGCAACTCCGTCAAGGACCGCATCGGCGTGGCGATGATCGACGCCGCCGAGAAGTCCGGCGAACTCAAGCCCGGCGGAACCATCGTTGAGGCGACTTCGGGCAATACCGGCATTGCGCTGGCCATGGTCGGCACCTCCCGCGGCTACAAGGTCGTCCTCACGATGCCCGAATCGATGTCGAAGGAGCGCCGTGCTCTGCTGCGCGCCTTCGGAGCCGAGCTCGTCCTCACCGACAAGGCTGCGGGTATGAAGGGTGCCGTGGCGAAGGCGGAAGAGGTCGCTGCCGAGGGTGCCGTGCTCGTCCGTCAGTTCGAGAACAAAGCCAATGCTGAGATCCATAAGGCCACGACCGGCCCCGAGATCCTCGCCGACACCGATAGCAAGGTCGACATCTTCGTTGCCGGCATCGGCACCGGCGGCACCATCTCCGGCGCAGGCGCCGCTCTGCGTGAGGCGCTGCCTGAGGTCAAGATCGTCGCCGTCGAACCCTCTGCCTCGCCGCTGCTGACCGAGGGCACTGCCGGACCGCATGCCATCCAGGGTCTGGGTGCGAACTTCGTGCCGGGCATCCTCAACACTGAGATCTACGACGAGGTCGTCGACATCGACAACGAGGTCGCCATCGAGCGGGCCCGCGAGGTCGCCAAGGAAGAGGGTCTGCTCGTCGGAATCTCTTCGGGTGCTGCCCTTGCTGCGGCTGAGCAGGTCGCTTCGCGTCCCGAGAACGCCGGCAAGCGCATCGTCGTCGTCCTCCCCGACTTCGGCGAGCGCTACCTGTCGACACCGCTGTTCTCGGAATACCTCGACTGAGCGCGAGTGAACAGCGTGAGGGCGTCAGACTTCGGTTTGGCGCCCTCGCTGTCTGAGACGTTCCCTGTCGGAGGGTCGCGGGAATTCTTCCGACCGGATCCGACTTGCACGAGATAGACCGAGACGACTGAGCAAGGGAGTCAATAATGAAGGCACTGTGGGCAGCGGCCGCGGCAGCTGCGGGGGCGGCCGCCTTTGGGCTGAGCCGACCCGGTGTGCGCGAGACGCTGAGAGAAGACCTCGAGACGGTGAAGCGACGCGATCCGGCGGCGCGCAATGATTTCGTCTCCCTGGTCTCCTACCCCGGGATGCATGCCATCTGGGCGCACCGCGGACTCCACCGGCTGTGGCAGCACGATGCCGGAAAGGTTCCGGCGCGACTGATGTCCCAGCTCGTGCGGACGCTGACCGGGGTGGAGATCCACCCAGGGGCCAGGATCGGGCGTCGCTTCTTCATCGACCACGCCAACGGAGTCGTCATCGGGGAGACCTCGGAAGTCGGCGACGATGTCATGCTCTACCATCAGGTCACCCTCGGCGGTACGTCGATGGCACAGACGAAGCGCCACCCGACGATCGGCAACCACGTGCTCGTCGGAGCCGGGGCGAAGATCCTCGGCCCCGTCGTCGTCGGCGACAACTCCGCGGTCGGAGCCAACGCCGTCGTCGTCAAGGACGTGCCGGCCGACTCGAGCGCTGTCGGCATCCCCGCGACCGTGCGCTCGAAGAAGAAGGACGGCGCCGCTTCGGCGAAGGCGGGAGCCGAGTCGTCGACGACGCACCCGGATTTCGTCCTCGAGGATCCGGCCCTCTGGATCTGAGTCCACCGCCGCGGCCATGCTCCGGTTCGCTGCTGTGCTCAGCGAACCGGTCTCGGCGAACAGACACGAAAAGCGGTTCCTGCCTACGGGCGGGAGCCGCTTTTCGTGCATTGTTGGGGCGATCCACGGTGAAAATCGGGCTGGAAACACCGTGGATCGACCCAGCAATCGACCGTTTGCGATCATGGCCTCGCGTCCCACCCAGGTGACCGCTCTGGGGCCGGGAATACTTTCGCGACCATCTCTGTTAAGATTTCAACTAGTTACTTCAAAATTGAAGTTAGTCCAATCAGTTGGGCGGCTGCGAGAACCGCAGCAGCCCAGATGCAGGAGGCGTCATGGAATTCGGAATCTTCACCATCGGCGATGTCACCACCGACCCCACCGACGGCACCACCGTCAGCGAACACCAGCGGATCAAGAACACCGTCGAGATCGCCAAGAAGGCCGAGGAGGTCGGACTCGACGTCTTCGCCACCGGGCAGCACCACAACCCGCCCTTCGTGGCCCCGGCGAACCCGCCGGTCCTGCTGGCCAACATCGCCGCACAGACGGAGAAGCTCGAACTCTCGACGGCGACCACGCTCATCACCACGACCGATCCCGTGCGCATCGCCGAGGACTACTCGTACGCGCAGCACCTCTCCGACGGTCGCATCAGCCTGATCATGGGCCGCGGCAACACCGGCCCCGTCTACCCGTGGTTCGGCAAGGACATCCGTGCCGGCATCCCGCTGGCGGTCGAGAACTACAACCTGCTCTACCGTCTGTGGCGGGAGAAGAACCTCGACTGGGAAGGCAAGTTCCGCACACCGCTCAACGGCTTCACCGTCACCCCGACCCCGCTGGACGAAGTGCCGCCCTTCGTCTGGCACGGATCGATCCGCAGCCCCGAGATCGCCGAACAGGCCGCGTACTACGGCGACGGGTTCTTCCACAACAACATCTTCTGGCCGACCTCGCACACCGCGCGGATGGTTCAGCTCTACCGTCAGCGCTATGAGTACTACGGCCACGGCACGGCCAGCCAGGCGATCGTCGGCCTCGGCGGTCAGGTATTCATGCGCAAGAACTCCCAGGACGCCGTCCGCGAGTTCCGTCCCTACTTCGACAATGCCCCGGTCTACGGCCACGGACCCAGCCTCGAGGACTTCTCGACGCAGACTCCGCTGACCGTCGGTTCGCCGCAGCAGGTCATCGAGCGGACCCTGAGCTTCCGCGACTGGGCCGGGGACTACCAGCGCCAGCTCTTCCTCATCGATCATGCGGGACTGCCGCAGAAGACGGTGCTCGAACAGCTCGACCTCCTCGGCGAAGAGGTCATCCCCGTCCTCCGCGAGGAGTTCGCGAAGGGCCGCCCGGCCGACGTCCCCGACGCTCCCACCCACGAATCCCTCGTCATCCGCCACCGCGAAGGCCGGGACCCGATCCCCGGCGGCGGAGAAGGTTCCCGCGCCTTCGAGGACCGTCAGGCACGCGCCGCCGAAGCGGCCCAGAATCCGACACAGGAAGGAGCCGACCGCTCATGAGCACGAACACGATGAACATCGTGGCCGTGACCACCTCCCTGAGCGAGGACTCGACCACGCTCAAGCTCACGAACCGGATCCTCGGTCAGACCGCCTCGGCGGGGGAATCGGTGGGCATCGACGTGACCACGGACGTCATCAACGTCCGCAACCTCGCCACCGCGCTCACGGATATGACCCTGACCGGGTTCCGCTCCGAAGCGTTGGAGCAGGCCTTCGCGACCATCGCCGCCGCCGATGCGATCGTCACCGTCGCACCGGTGTACAAGGCAGCCCCCGTCGGCCTGCACACCCTGTTCTGGCAGCTCGTCGACGACAGGGCGCTGAGCCGCAAGCCCGTGCTCATCGCCTCCACCGGCGGCACTGCCCGCCATTCGCTGGCCGGGGACGCGGTGCTGCGGCCGATGCTGTCCTACCTCAAGGGCATCGTCGTGCCCACCACGGTGTTCGCCGCGACCGACGACTGGGGAACCGTCGAAGGCGGCCGTGCGCTGACCGCCCGGATCCGTCAGGCGGGGGAGGAACTCGTGTCCCTGACCGCAGCGATCATCGGCGCCGGAAACGACGACCTCGCCGAGGTGGCCGACCCCGATTCGCACGCAGGTGCAGGGGCGGGCGCGACCCGGGGCACCTCCTCGGCGGATCGCGGAATCGTCGACGAATTCGACCCCGCGAACGTTACCCCGTTCGCGCAGCTGCTCGAGGGCTGAGATGACGGAGATCAGATTCGGGCTCGGAAGGGAGGCGCTGGCGCAGAACGCGTGGCGGACCTATTTCGAGACCTCGCAGCGCCTCCGTCAGGCCCTCGAGGTCCAGCTCAAGGACGATGCAGGGCTCGACGTCAGCGACTACAACACTCTGCTCCTGCTGTGGGAGGCGCCGGAGCGGACGCTGACGATGAGTGCCCTGGCGAAGAAGCTCGTCTTCTCGCCGTCGCGGCTGAACTATCGGATCAAGGTCCTCGTCGACGCGGGACTGGTGACGAAGACCCAGTGTCTCGATGACGGGCGTGCCCACAATGTCGCTCTCACCGAGGCGGGGGCGCGGGCATTCCTGTCCGCCGGGTCCCAGCACAAGAGCTATGTTGACGAGATCTTCTTCGATCATGTCAGCGATGCCGAACTCGAGGTGATCGAGGCCGTCTTCACTCGGATCGGAAGAGCGCTGCCCGAGTGACGAGGCCCGTCATCTCAGAGTGACGAATCCCTCGGCACCGGGCCTGGCCGCGTGCCACAATGAGGGCATGTCCATCACCACAATCGCCTTCCCGAACTCCGAGCTCCGCAATCGTGTGATCGCTCGGATCCCCGCTCACCAGCGCGCGAACGTCGACCTCGTCGTCTTCTCCGATGCCGAACGGTCGGCCAAGCTCAGTCGTGACGATGTTGACGTCGTCATCCTGCCGTACATGGATTCCGGGCCGACGATCGAGCTGCTCGACGAGCTGCCCAACCTGCGCATGGTCATCACGCAGACGACCGGATTCGATCCCGTCGCCCACCTGCCCGAACGCGGAATCCAGGTGGCGACCGCCTCGGGCGTGCACACCGGGGGCACCGCCGAGCTCGCCCTGGCGCTGACCCTGGCCAGCCTGCGCGGAATCGATGACGCCGTGCGCTCGCAGGTCTCGCGGGTATGGGAACACCAGCGCCACCGCTCGCTGCAGGACCGGCGGGTGATGATCATCGGCGTCGGCGAGATCGGCTCGGCCATCGCCGACCGGTTCGACCCCTTCGAAGTCCAGCTCACCCGAGTCGCCTCGACCGCACGTGAGGACGACCGCGGGAAGATCCACGGCGTCGACGAGCTGCCGGAACTACTGCCCCACACCGAGGTGGTCGTGCTCATCACCCCGCTCAACGAGGGCACCCACCACCTCGTCGATGAGAAGTTCCTCAGCCTGCTTCCCGACAATGCGCTCATCGTCAACGTCGCCCGCGGCAAGGTCGTCGACACGGAGGCGCTTGTGGCGGAACTCGCCGCGGGCCGGCTCCATGCCGCCCTCGACGTCACCGATCCGGAGCCGCTGCCGCGCAACCACGCGCTGTGGGGCACCCCGAACACCCTCATCACACCCCATGTCGGAGGCGACACCTCGGCGTTCGAACCACGGGTCGTGAAGATCCTCGCCGAGCAGGTCAGGCGGATCAACGACGGCGAGCAGCCGGTCAATCTCATCAAGGCCTGAGATGCCGTGAGCTGGGGCCCGAGGCGCAGCGAAACGCGGGCCTGCATCGCCGGCAATAGGTCACGCGAATCTGACCTAAGCAGGGCCGGAACATGTCCCCGGGGTCGGACTCTCGCATGGTTCCCACGAGAGGTTCCACCATGCGAGAGTCCGGCATGCGGATGCTGAAATCGGGCGTAGCATGCCTGCATGAGCATCGATACAGACAACACCACTCCCGACATCAAACCCCGTTCTCGCGATGTCACGGACGGCCTCGAGGCCACCGCCGCACGCGGCATGCTGCGCGCCGTCGGCATGGGCGACGACGACTGGGTGAAGCCGCAGGTCGCGATCGCGACCTCGTGGAATGAGATCACCCCCTGCAACATGTCGCTGCAGCGTCTCGGTTCGGCCGCCAAGGAAGGCGTCCACGAGGCCGGTGGCTTCCCGCTGGAATTCGGCACCATCTCCGTCTCGGACGGAATCTCGATGGGCCACGAGGGAATGCACTACTCGCTGGTCTCCCGCGAGGTCATCACCGACTCCGTGGAAACCGTGATGAGCGCCGAACGACTCGACGGCTCCGTGCTCATGGCCGGCTGCGACAAGTCGATCCCCGGAATGCTCATGGCCTCCGCCCGCCTCGGGCTCTCGAGCGTCTTCCTCTACAACGGTTCGATCATGCCCGGAACCGCGAAGATGGAGGACGGCTCGGAGAGGGAAGTCACCCTCATCGACGCCTTCGAAGCCGTCGGCGCCTGCCGTGCGGGCACCATGTCCCAGAAGGACGTCGACGCCATCGAGCGCGCCGTCTGCCCCGGTGAGGGTGCCTGCGGCGGAATGTACACCGCGAACACGATGGCCTCGGCCGCCGAGGCCATGGGCATGTCCCTGCCGGGCTCGGCTGCTCCGCCGGCCATCCACCGCAACCGCACGATGTTCGCTCGCAAGTCCGGTGAGGCTGTTGTCAACATGCTGCGCCAGGGCATCACCACGAAGGACATCATCACCCGCGAATCGCTGCACAACGCGATCGCCGTGGTCATGGCCTTCGGCGGTTCGACGAACGCGGTCCTCCACCTGCTGGCCATCGCGCACGAAGCCGGAGTGGAGCTCGAACTCGATGACTTCAACCGCATCGGCGACAAGGTTCCGCACCTGGGCAACGTCAAGCCCTTCGGCCATTACGTGATGAACGACGTCTTCAAGATCGGCGGCGTGCCCGTGATCATGAAGGCCCTCCTCGACGCCGGTCTGCTCAACGGCGACTGCCTGACCGTGACCGGCAAGACCGTGGCCGAGAACCTTGAGTCGATCAATCCGCCGGACCCGGACGGGAAGATCCTGCGCGCGCTCAACAACCCGATCCACGCCACCGGCGGCCTCACCGTGCTGCAGGGGTCTCTGGCTCCTGAAGGTGCGGTCGTGAAGTCCGCGGGCTTCGACGCCGACGTCTTCGAAGGCACCGCTCGCGTCTTCGACCAGGAGCAGCCGGCCATGGACGCCGTGCTCAACGGAGAACTGAAGAAGGGCGACGTCGTCGTCATCCGCTATGAAGGGCCCAAGGGCGGACCCGGAATGCGCGAGATGCTCGCGATCACCGGCGCCATCAAGGGCGCGGGCATCGGCAAGGACGTCCTGCTGCTCACCGACGGTCGCTTCTCCGGCGGTTCGACCGGCCTGTGCATCGGCCACATCGCCCCCGAGGCAGTCGACGGCGGTCCGATCGCGCTCGTCGAGGACGGTGACAAGATCACCGTCGATATCGCGGCCCGCTCGATCGAGCTCCACGTCGACGAGGAGGTGCTGGCCGAGCGTCGCAAGACCTGGACGCTGCCCGAGAACCACCGCCTCACCGGTGTGCTCGGCAAGTACGCGAAGCTCGTGCAGTCGGCATCGAAGGGCGCGGTGTGCTTCTGATCCAGTTCAAGGTCCGTTGCTGATTCCGCTTGCCTTCGGGAGACGCTCAGCGATACGGAACGGTTCCACCATCGCCGAGGCGGTGCAGACGTCACATCTGCACCGCCTCGGCGATTTCGGTGGGCAACGTTTCTGAATGCAGCACGGACCGTTCCGACCCGGCGACACGCGACTACAGTTACCGAAAAGTTACTTCGGCGTGTCGCGCGGAATTCCGGGGGACACGGAGCCTTGTCGCAATCAATACTGCAAGGGAAGTTTGTGCAACAGGTCACATGGAGATACAGTGCGAATTACGTTCAGTCTTCTGTGATGAACCATTGATGATTCACTCATAGTGGCTGATCAGAGGAAAATTCGCGCAAAGGAACCTTGATCGTTGATGATTCGCACCGCTTACCCGATTCGCCGTGAGATCTACTCCCAGCTGCCGGGTCCCATGCACCATTCCTCGACGTCCAGTGAGGCTCGGCTGATCCCTGTGTCGTAGTCGGCGCCATGGGAAAGTACGTCCTGCGGCGGTTCATCAACTACTTCATCCTCGCGTTCATAGCGACGGTCACCGCCTACATCACCTCCAGCTCATTCATGGATCCGGCCTCCCGGTACCGTGGCCAGAATCCGCCGCTGTCAGAAGATTCGATTCGGTCCATCCTCAACGGCCACGGCACGAACCCCGAAGTCCCGATCCTCGAGAGGACCTGGCACTGGCTGACGAACATCTTCCTCCATGGTGATTTCGGCACGACGGTCCACAACTCGCCTGTGCTGCAGGAGATCCTCGTTCGGGCAGGTGTCAGCCTCAAGCTCCTGCTCATCGGATCGATCATCGGAGCTATCCTCGGTGTGATCCTCGGCGTCTGGGGAGCCGTCAAGCAGTACAAGGCATCCGACCAGGTCGTGACCTACGCGTCCTACCTCATCATCGCCACTCCGACATTCGTCATCGGCGTGATCCTCATGATCATCGCCACCGGATTCAACAATGCACTCGGCACGACCCTCATCCGCTTCTCGGGTGACTACTCGGCGAATATCGACCCTGGCTTCATCCCGTGGTTCACCGACCAGGTGTCACATATGCTGCTGCCGACCCTGGCGCTCGTGCTCATGGGCGCCGCGACGTACTCGCGCTACCAGCGTTCGGTCATGCTCGACGTGCTTGCATCGGACTTCATCCGCACCGCCAGGTCCAAAGGGCGCACCCGCAGAACCGCGTTGGTCAAGCACGGCGTGCGCGTCGCACTCATCCCGATGTCGACGTACTTCGCCTACGCGTTCGGCACCCTGGTCGCCGGCTCCTCGATGCTCGAGGTCGTCTTCTCATGGAACGGCATGGGCCAGTTCACCATCAATTCGATCCTGCAGTCCGATATCAACGCGGCCGCAGGCTCCGTTCTCTTCGTCGCAGTGCTCACGCTCCTGGCTTCGACCCTGTCCGAGGTGCTCTATGCCGCACTCGACCCGAGAGTGAGGATCTGACATGGCAACAGATATTCCGATCTCCACAGAGCCCGACACCGAGGTGGTGACGAAGCGTTCGAAGCCGACCTCTCGGGCGATGCTCATCTGGCGCCGCCTGCGCTCGACCCCACGTTTCTGGGTCGGCGGGATCCTACTCGCATTCTTCGTTCTCTTCGCTCTGTTCGGCAACACCATCAACATCTACTCGCCGACCGACCAGGATGTCTTCGCACTCAATGAGGGCCCGAGCGCCCAGCACTGGTTCGGGACGAACACGATCGGCCAGGACATCTACGCTCAGACCGTCGTGGGACTTCAGAAATCCCTGCTCATCGGCATCATCGCCGGGCCGTGTGCGAGCATTCTGGCCGCCATCATCGGATCGACGGCAGGCTATTTCGGTGGTCGCGTCGAGACGATCATCGTCTGGTTCATCAACCTTCTGCTCGTACTGCCGTCCTTCTTCATCCTTGTGCTCATGGCGCCTCTGCTGAGGCAGCTGTCGTGGACGGCCATCGTCGTCTTCCTCGTGCTCTTCGGTTGGATGATCATGGCTCAAGTCGTGCGCAACCAGACCAAGGCGATCAAGGACCGCGACTTCGTCCGAGCCGCCCGCTATATGGGGGTTTCGACTCCGAAGATCCTCAGCCGTCACATCATCCCCAACGTGGCCTCGATCCTCATCGTCGATGCGACGCTCGGCGTCGTCTCCGCGATCCTTGCCGAGACCTCCCTGAGCTACTTCAATCTGGGCATTCAGAAACCCGACGTGTCGATCGGCACACTGCTGGCCGAAGGCTCCGGAGCGGCGGCCACACGTCCCTGGCTGTTCGTCTTCCCCGCAGGGGTGCTCGTGCTCATGCTCTTCGCGATCAGTCTCATGGCCGATGCCCTGCGGGATGCGATCGATCCGACCTCAGGAGTCAACCGTGACTGAAACCCTTGACATCGACCTCGCCCCCGTCACCGCGGCAGAACCCATCCTTGAGGTCAGAGACCTGACGGTGACCTTCCCCAACCCCAAGGGCGACGTTCAAGCAGTGCGCGGGGTCAACTACGAGGTCAGACCGGGCGAATTCCTCGGCATCGTCGGCGAATCCGGGTCAGGCAAATCCGTGTCCTCGATGGCTGTGATGGGTCTGCTTCCCTCCACCGCTCAGATCGCCGGCTCCATCCGGTACCGCGGGCAGTCTCTTCTCGACATGAACGACCACCAGATGTCGAAGCTGCGTGGCCGCGAGATCGCCATGGTCTTCCAAGATCCGCTGTCGGCACTGACTCCCGTCTATACGATCGGAGAACAGATCTCTGAGGGTCTGATCATCCATGACCCGAGCCTGTCGAAAGAGGCGGCGAACGACCGGGCGATCGAACTGCTCAGAATCGTCGGCATCCCAGGGGCGGAACGGCGGGTGAAGTCATACCCCCACGAGTTCTCCGGAGGCATGCGGCAGCGAGCCATGATCGCCATTGCGATCGCCAACGATCCGGATCTCATCATCGCCGACGAGCCGACGACGGCATTGGACGTGACGATTCAGGCTCAGATCCTCGACGTGCTGCAGAAGGCACGCGAGATCACCGGTGCCGCGATCGTACTGATCACCCACGACCTCGGTGTAGTGGCCGGAAACGCCGACCGAATCGCTGTCATGTACGCCGGCCGCCTCGTCGAGACCGGGGGAGTGGAGCAGGTCTTCCACAGCCCGCAGATGCCCTATACGACAGGACTGCTGCGTTCGGTGCCGAACCTTGCCACAGCGGGAACCCAGAGACTCGTTCCGCTCGAGGGCAAACCGCCGTCGCTGTCGAATCTTGCGCCGGGGTGCCCATTCGCACCGCGTTGTCCGATCGCGGTCGACAGATGTCGCGAGGTCGAGCCCGAACTCGTCGAACACGGAATCGCCGGCGTGCAGGCCGCCTGCCATCGTGCCGACGAGATCGCCCGGGGCGATCTGGAAGCCAAGGACATCTACCCGCGCCCCGACCCGGTGGCGACTCGAGTGAAAGACGACGCAGCCCCGAACATCCTTGAAGTCACCGGTCTGCAGAAGCACTTCCCTCTGCTCAAAGGTGCCGTGTTCAAGCGACAGATCGGCACGGTGAAAGCCGTCGACGGAATCGATCTCGAGATCAAGGCCGGCCAGACCCTCGGACTGGTGGGCGAATCGGGCTGCGGGAAGTCGACGACGATCGGTGAAGTCCTGGAGATGGTCGCTCCGCAGAAGGGACGGCTGGTCATCAACGGCATCGATGTCGCGGACCTGAACAAGCGTGAACGTCTGGCCATGCGCAAAGACGTCCAGGTCGTCTTCCAGGATCCGATGGCCGCAATCGACCCGCGGCTGCCGGTCGGCGAAGTGATCGCCGAACCGCTGACCGTGCACAAAGTGCCGGCTCAGGAGCGCAACGACAAGGTTGCCGAGATGCTCGAACTCGTCGGCCTCGACGCGTCGATGGCCGAACGTTATCCGCATGAGTTCTCCGGTGGGCAGCGACAGCGCATCGGCATCGCGCGGGCCCTCGTGACGAACCCGAAGCTGCTCGTCCTCGACGAACCCGTCTCGGCTCTCGACGTCTCAGTCCAAGCAGGTGTCATCAATCTGCTCGAAGACCTGCGTGACACGTTGGGACTGTCCTATCTGTTCGTCGCTCACGACCTCGCAGTCGTCCGCCAGATATCGGACTATGTCGCCGTGATGTATCTCGGCCGGATCGTCGAGTACGGCGCATCCGACGCGCTCTATCGGCAGCCGCGGCACCCCTATACACGTGCACTGATGTCAGCGATCCCCGTTCCCGACCCAGAAGTCGAGCGGTCTCGGGAACGGGTGCTGCTCACCGGAGATCTGCCGAGCCCGACCGATGAGATCTCCGGCTGCAACTTCCGCACCAGGTGCCCGCTGTTCAACCTGCTGCCGGACGGGGACAGACAGGTGTGCCTGACCGATGACCCCCGTCCGCGTCCACTGGACGGCGACCTCGTCGCCTGCCACCATGCGGAGCGGATCACGGAGCTCGACACCGCGACCTGAAGCCGCACCCATAGCCCACCTCGAGGAACACCACACTAGAAATGAGGAACTCATGAGAATGAGGAAGAAGGCGACAATGGTCGTCGCCGCGACCGCTGCGCTGGGCCTGGCACTGTCCGGCTGCCAGCAGGCGAACAAGGACTCCGGCGGAGTCGACAGCGACAAGGCGGACAAGGAGATCTCCGGGCTCCCCACCACCGACTACCAGAAGGCCGGATACGACGAGGTCAAGGACGGTGGCACGCTGACCTACCCGATCACCGAGATCCCCGCGAGCCTCAACTACTACCACGCCGACGGCGCCCATGTGGACAACAACAACATCTACGGCACCACCTTGGGCGGACCGGTCAAGATCAAGGATGACGGCACCTGGGAAGTCGACAAGAACTACGCCGAGAGCGTCGAGATCGCCAGCGAGGATCCCCTGGTCATCGACGTCAAGCTCAATAAGGACGCCGTCTGGGAGGACGGCACACCGATCGACGTCGACGACTACAAGGCTTTCTGGCAGACTCGCGACGGCAAACACGACGAGTTCGAGGTCGCCTCGACCAAGGGCTACGAGGACATCGAGAAGATCGAATCCGGCAAGGACAAGCACGACGTCAAGGTCACCTTCAAGACCCCGAACATCGACTGGCCGAACTACATCGGCGCCTTCCTGCCCAATGAGATCACCGAGGATGCCGACTCCTTCAACAAGGACTACACGAAGAAAGTCCTGCCTTCGAACGGTCCCTACAAGGCCGACAAGGTCGACACGAAGTCCGGCGTCATCACCATGGTCAAGAACGACAAATGGTGGGGACAGGAACCCAAGCTCGACAAGGTGATCTTCAAGGTCGTCTCTCAGGCACAGCAGGCTCAGGCCTACGCCAACAAGGAGATCGACCTTGTCGATGTCGGCACCGATGGCGACTCCTACAAGACCGCCGGCAAGCGCGAAGACGGAGAGATGTACAAGTCGCAGGGCATGGAATACACGCACCTGACGATGAATGCGAAGAAGGGTGCGCTCAAGGAGCAGGAAGTCCGTGACGCGATCGGTCATGCGATCAACCGCGAAGCCATCGCCCAGGCTGCGATCGGCCCCGTCGAAGCACCGGTGACTCTCATCAACAACGTCACATTCATGCCCGGCCAGGAAGGCTACCAGGACAACACCGACGGCAGCCTCGACTTCGACCAGGAGAAGGCGAAGAAGATCCTCGACGACGCCGGCTGGAAGGAAGGCGATGGGGGTGTCCGCGAGAAGGACGGAGAGAAGCTCCAGTTCAAGATCGTCGTACCCGCCGATACCGCTTCGAATGCCCAGCGTGCCGAACAGGTGATGAAGGACCTCAACGAGATCGGCTTCAAGGTCGAAATCGAAACCGTTCCGGTCGCCGCGTACTTCGCCGACCACGTGCTCAACGGCAACTTCGAGATGGCGACGTTCACCTGGCAGGGCACAGCCTTCCCGATCTCCTCGGGATCGAACCTGTTCTACCCGGCGGATTCCGCGCAGAACCACTCGAAGATCTCCAGCGATGCGATCGGCGAGAAGTTCAAGGCTGCGACGAAGACACTCGATCCGGCCGAGGCGAAGAAGCTGGCGAACGAGGGCGATGCCGAGGTTCTGAAGCTCAAGCCGCTCATCCCCTTCTACCCGACACCATATGTGTGGGGCGTGAGGAATGACGTCCTCAACCTCGGGCCGCGCCAGCTCGAAACACCCGACTGGACCGAGATCGGCTTCAAGAAGTGATGCACTGATCGATTGAAGCCTTCCGAGACTGCCGGCCCCGTGGGATCACGTTCCCCACGGGGCCGGTCCTTCTGTGTTCAGATGAGTCCGACTGCCACCAGGAGCACCAGCACCAGAGTCACCCCGATGACGCCCCGGCTCCATCGAGTGCTGACGTCCTCGGCAACGCCGGACGGACCTCTTCGCACAGCCGTTCCAGGGGCATGGGCCTGAGCATGCTCCCATCGACGCAGCAGCTCGAACGCGGGGTGATTGTCCAGAGACTCCGGTCGCGTTCCGCCGGTCAGTCCGGAATCGATCTTCCGTCGCGGCATTCCGGGGGCGTTCCACGGTCGAATGGTGCGTTCGACCCCCTCCGCCGAGGCGGTTTCGATCGTCACGACAGAACCCAGCCGAATATCACGGATTCGGGTGAACGGCACCGTCGTCGTACGCAGGATCTCCCTGACCTCCACCTCGTCGGTTCCGACGACGAGAGCCGGCCGCCAGAGGACGATGAACGCGAGCCAGCCGATGAGTACTAGTCCTGGACCGAAACGGCCGACGGTGTCCCACGCCCCGCGCAGCAGCGCGTCGCCGAGGAGGAAAGCGAGGAACGCCCACACGATGACCGTGATGATGGGGCCGCTGCGTTGTCTCAGGATGATCGGTGCACTCACCAGCCCAGCCTATCGGCTCTAGGATGTAGGTCACACGACTTCAGGAGAGGAACACAATGCGCATCGTCGTTCTCGATGACTATCAGCAGGTGGCAGGCAAGTTCGCGGACTGGAGCGGTCTCGACGCCGAGGTCGAGTTCATCGATCGTCACATCGTCGACGACGATGACCTGGTGCAGGTCCTCTCCGGCGCCGAGGTGGCTGTGGCGATGCGGGAGCGAACCGCCTTCACCGCCGGCCGGCTGGAACGGCTGCCGGACCTCCGTCTGCTCGTGACCACGGGACGGGTCAACGCCTCCATCGACGTGGAGGCGGCGCGTTCGCAGGGGATCGTGGTCTGCGGAACCGAGTCGACCACCTCGGCGACACCGGAGCTGACCTGGGGACTCATCCTATCCGTTCTGCGCAGCATCCCGGCCGAGGACGCCGCTGTCCGAGGCGGCGGCTGGCAGTCGACCGTCGGGGGAGACCTCGATGGGCACCGCCTCGGCGTGGTCGGTCTGGGACGTCTGGGAACGAAGGTCGCGCGGGTCGGTGCGGCCTTCGGAATGGACGTCGTGGCGTGGAGCCAGAACCTCGACGCGGAACGGGCGGACGCCCTGGGCGTGCGCGCGGTGAGCAAGGACGAACTGTTCTCCACCGCGGACGTGGTGACGATCCACTACAAACTCAGCGACCGCAGCCGAGGACTCGTGGGAGCCGCCGAACTTGAGACGATGAAGCCCGACAGCATCCTCGTCAACACCTCGCGCGCCGGACTCGTCGACACCGACGCGCTCATCACCGTGCTGGAAGCAGGTGGGATCCGTGGGGCCGGACTCGACGTGCACGACGAAGAGCCGCTGCCGGTGGACCATCGCCTCCGCAGCACACCGCGCACTGTGCTCACCCCGCACCTGGGATACGTCACCGAAGACACCTATCGGATCTTCTTCACTCAGGCGGTCGAGGACATCGCAGCCTGGGTCACAGGAGAGCCGATCCGCGTGCTGGGCTGATGCGCCAACGGATATGGTGAGGTGGGAGAGGCGCCACGCAACTCGGCTCCTCCGTGCGAGAACTATGAACGAAAGCAGAGGCACAATGGTCGACCAATCCGACAGAGACGACGGAGAGAAGACAGTCCTCGACGCGAGTCTGGAGGTCTTCCGTGCCCACGGGATGACGACGATCTTCGGAAATCCGGGATCGAACGAACTGCCGTTCCTCGCAGGACTGGGCGACGACTTCCGGTTCGTCCTCGGTCTGCACGAGCAGGTCGTCGTTGGTATGGCCGAAGGATTCGCACGGGCCACGGGAGGGCCGGCGTTGGTGAATCTGCACGCCGCCTCGGGGTCGGGCAACGGCATGGGGGCGTTGACGAACGCCCACTACGGCCACGTTCCGCTGGTCGTCCTCGCAGGTCAGCAGGTGCGCCGCACCGTCGGTCAGGAGACGATGCTCGCCAGCGTCGATGCCTCGATGCTGCCCGCCCCGCTGGTGAAGTACTCGCACGAGCCGCTGTCGGCCACCGACGTGCCGCGCACGCTGTCGCAGGCGGCACTCGAGGCAACCACCCAGCCGAGTGGTCCCGTCTATGTGTCCGTTCCGCTCGATGACTGGGACGAACCGGCCCTCCCCGATGACGCACTTTTGGCGAAGCGTTCGGTGACGACGGCAGGAACCATGCCGGAGTCGCTGCGCCGCGAACTCACGGACGTCCTCGACGGGGCACAGAACCCTGCCCTCGTCCTCGGCCCGCAGGTCGATGCCGCAGCCGTGGCTGATCCGACGGTCTATGAGGACGCAATGGTGCTGGCCGAACGCCTGAACGCCTCCGTCTACGTCGCACCCTCACCGACGCGGTGCCCGTTCCCGACGACCCATCCGAACTTCGAAGGCGTCCTGGTTCCGGGCATCCGATCGGTGCGCGACCGATTGTCCGGCCACGACGTCGTGCTCGTTATGGGAGCCGCCACGTTCCGGTACCACCGCTGGGAGCCGGCGAACTATCTGGAGCCGGGCACCGAGGTCATCCAGATCACCCAGGACCCGCGTGAGGCGACACGGGCACCGTTCGGCCGCGCCGTCGTCGCGGACGTCGCGACCGCGCTCGCCGACCTCGCTGCAGCGACGACGGATCGAGGAACTCGCCGAGGCGACCGTGGGTCTCGAATCGTCACCTCCCCGCCGCGGTCAGAGCAGGGAATGACCGGCACCGAGGTGCTCGCCGTGCTCAACGATCATGTCGACGACAGCGTCGTGTACGTCAATGAGACGACCACCCTCGACCTCGACTACCTCGAGCGGATCGTCATCGACAGGCCGGGCATGTACCACTTCCCGGCCTCGGGAGGGCTCGGCTTCGGGCTGCCGGTCGCGCTGGGTTTGGCGATCGGCGACCCGGAGAAGACCATTGTCGCCACCGTCGGTGACGGGTCGGCGAACTACGGGCTCACAGCTCTGTACACAGCCGCCCAGTTGGGCACGAAGACGATCTTCGTCATCGTCAACAACTCCGGATACGGTGCGCTCTCCGGATTCGCCGAGCGGATGGGCGTCCCTGACACCCCGGGGCTGACTCTGGGCACGATCGACTTCGTGTCGTTGGCGCAGGGCTACGGTGTCCCGGCCAGCCGGACCACGACTCGCGAGGAGTTCGACGCGGCCTACCGTGAAGCGCTGCAGGCCGACGGACCGGTGCTCATCGACGCCGTCGTCCTCGGCGTCGACGGGCGGACGGTGGCGTGACAGAACGACGAAGCCGCCGGAGAGTCGGAACTCTCCGGCGGCTTCGTCATTGGTCGACCTGACTGCCCAACCGGCCACGTCGGTCACGATCGTTGGTCGGGGTGGGCCGCCTCGGCGAGGTTTTGGTCGAACCTGAACGGGTCAGTTCACCTCGGCGGGATCGGCCGAGACGCGGCCGCCGTTTTCGAGCGCGTCGATGGCTGCCACCTCGGCGTCGGTGAGTTCGAAGTCGAAGACGTCGAAGTTCTGCTCCATGCGGTCGCGGTTGTTCGACTTCGGGAAGACGACGTGACCCTTCTGCAGGTGCCAGCGGATGATCGCCTGAGCCCAGGACTTCTCATGGGCGGCGGCGATCTCACCGATGACGGTGTTCGCGTAGTCGACCTTGCCCTGGCCCAGCGGACCCCAGGCTTCGATGTTGATGTCGTGCTCGGCGAGCAGCGGACGGGTCTCGACCTGCTGGAACTGCGGGTGGACCTCGATCTGGTCGACGGCCGGGATGATGCCCGTGTCGAGGATCTCCGGCAGGAAGCGGTGGTCGAAGTTCGAGACGCCGATCGAGGTGGTCAGGCCCTGGTCGCGGTAGCCGGGGAAGGCCTCCCAGGTCTCGACGGAGTTCTTGTTCACCGGGGTCGGCCAATGGATGAGGTAGAGGTCGACATGGTCGAGGCCGAGCTTCTCCAGGGATTCTCCGAGGGCCCGCTTGGATTCCTCCGCACCGTGGCGGTCATTCCACAGCTTGGTCGTCACGAAGAGTTCGTCGCGGGAGATCCCGGACTTCGCGATGGCCCGGCCTACGCCTTCCTCATTGCCGTAGACGGCAGCGGTGTCGATGTGGCGGTAGCCGACTTCGAGGGCGTCGGTGACGATGCGTTCGGTCTCGTCGGGGTCGACCTTGAAGACGCCGAATCCCAGTTGCGGGATCGTCTTGCCGTCGTTGAGAGTGAGTGTGGGAACCGTCATGGTGCCGCCTTTCGTCACGTATGCACTGGTCAGGACGGATCCGAGACTGATCGGGTCCGCCGGTTCGGCACCCGGTGAGGGCACCGAACCGAGCGTATAACGTCACCGGGCCCCGGAGCATTCCATGGACGGTCAGCTTCTGCCCTCGTCCTGTGCGCGCTTCTTGCCCGTGGACTCTTCGGCGGCGATCTGGGCTTCGTCGAAGACCGAAGGAGCACCGGTGCCGGTGTCGGTCTCGTCCTCGCGGCCCGGGGTGTGCAGATTGAACTTGATGATCGCCCACCGGAACAGGAAGTAGTAGATGACGGCATAGGCCAGGCCGATGACCAGCAGAAGCAGGACCGGTCCGATGCCGCCGGACAGTTCCGACGCTCGTCCGAGGTTGAGCAGATAGTCCAGCGCACCGGCCGAGAAGCCGAACCCGGATTTGATGCCGAGCGCATTCACCAATGCCAGAGATGTGCCGGTGAGTACGGCGTGGACCGCGTAGAGCGGGAATGCGACATAGGCGAAGGCGTATTCGAGCGGCTCCGTGATTCCGGTGATGAAGGCGGTCAGCGCCACCGAGAGCATGATGCCGCCGACGACCTTGCGGCGCTTGGGATGGGCGGTGCGATAGATCGCCAGGGCCGCGGCCGGCAGCGCGAACATCATGATCGGGAAGAAGCCGGTCATGAATGACCCCGTCCAGTCGGCCGTGCCGTCCACACCGGAGAAGAAGCAGGTGATGTCGCCGTGTGCGGTGTCCCCCGAGGAGGTGGTGCACGAACCCAGTTGGAACCAGGGCAGATTGTTCAGCAGATGGTGCAGTCCGAAGGGGATGAGGAGACGGTTGATGGTGCCGAAGACGAAGCCTGTGCCCGGGTTGGCTCCGTGCTCCATGAGGAAGCCGCCCACGCCCTTGTTGATGAGGGCGTCGAAGACAGGGTAGATGAGCGCCATGATCACGGCGATGACCATCGACGCGACCGCAGTCACGATCGGGACGAAACGGCGACCGCCGAAGAAGCCGAGGTAGGTCGGCAGCTTGATCCGGTGATAGCGCTGATAGAGCAGGGCGGTGATGATGCCGACGACGATTCCGCCGAGCACTCCGAAGTTGATGACGTTCTCGCCTTCACCGTTGTCCGAGCCGAAGCTCGGAGCCATGGCGGTGAAGACTCCGGTGAGGACCATATAGCCGACGACGGCAGCCAGTGCCGTGGAGCCGTCGGCCTTCTTCGCGAAGCCGATGGCCACACCGACGGCGAAGATCAGCGGCAGGTTGTCGAACAGAGCCGAACCGGCGGCCGCGAAGACCGTCGCCACCGGCAGCAGCCAGTCCGCGAACTGGCCGAGTCCGTCGGCGCCGAGCATGTCCGGCTGGCCGAAGCGCATGAGCAGGGCCGCGGCCGGCAGCACGGCGATCGGGAGCATGAGGGAGCGCCCGACGCGTTGGAGCTGGGCGAATCCTGGTATCGCCTTCCTGCGCTTCTTCGGTGCCTCAGCGGATGCGGTGGTCATCGGATTCCTCCTCGGAAATGGGGCAGTCGGTCACGAGTCGCCGTAGACTTGTGACGCAGATCGCAGAACGTGAAATCGACGCCGGCGCGTGGACGCCGGAGATGAAGGTGACAGACATGGACAAAGCAGCGCAGATCCTCGCCGGACTGGGCGGTGCCGACAACATCGACGACATCGAAGCGTGCATCACTCGCCTGCGCGTCGAGGTCGACGATGACTCTCTCGTCAACGAACAGGCGCTCACGGCAGCCGGTGCCTTCGGCGTGGTGGTGCAGGGGAGCGCGGTCCAGGTCGTCGTCGGTCCGGAGGCCGACAACCTCGTCGATGACATCGAAGACCTCATGGGCTGAGTCACGTCTTCGTCTCCTCTGCTCGCCGGTGAGCATCTGCTGGTCGACAGTGATCCTTGTCTGTAGTCTGAGGTCAGTCTAGGCGAAGTACAACTGATTTTGGAGAAAGGCGGCCTGCTGACTATGGCAGTCACGATCGCTGCACCCATCACCGGCACGGTGATCCCATTGACGGAGGTTCCCGACCCCGTCTTCGCAAAGGCGCTCGTCGGCCCCGGTGCGGCCGTCGACCCCGGCGAGGCCGCGACCCTGACGGTCACGGCTCCTGTCTCAGGAAAGCTGACGAGCCTCAAACCCCACGCGTTCGTCATCTCTCACCGGCCCGATCAGGGTGTGCTCGTTCACCTGGGCATCGACACCGTTCACCTGAAGGGAGGGGGTTTCACGCTCCGTGCCGAGGCCGGGCAGCAGGTCGAGGCCGGCGAAGAGATCGTCGTCTGGGACTTGGCCGCCGCCCGGGAGGCGGAGAAGTCCGTGGTCGTTCCGGTCGTCGTCCTCGAAGCCGACGCCGAAGACCTGTCTCTCGCCGAGGCGGGGCCGATCTCTGCCGGCGACGTCCTCATCCGAATCGGCTGAGGACGTCCGAGTCAGCTGAGGCGTCTCACTCCGCGAAGAGGGTATGAACCTCGCCCGTGTGCTCGCGTCCGCCGAGCGCGGTGAGCTCAAGGACGACGGCTGAGCCGATGACCTCGGCGCCGAGATCGGCGACCAGGGACTGGGCCGCTGTGAGCGTTCCGCCGGTGGCGAGGATGTCATCGATGAGCAGCACGCGCTCGCCCTCCTTCAGAACATCGGGACCTTCGATCGTGGCAGTGCCGTATTCGAGCGTGTACGACACAGCAGCCGCTGGGCGGGGGAGCTTTCCAGCCTTGCGGATCGGCAGGATTCCGACTCCCGTCATCGCGGAGATGGTACCCGCGAAGAGGAAGCCACGGGCCTCGAGCCCGCCGACGATATCGAACTGACCTGCGAAAGGCTCGATGAGCGCCTCGGTGACGGCCCGCATCGCCGGACCATCGGCGAGCAGCGGGGAGATGTCGCGGAAGACAACTCCCGGTTCGGGATAGTCAGGAATTGAGGTGATGAGGCTCTGGGCGCGGCCGAGATCAGATTGAGTCACGGCACAACGATACTCGGTGACGCCATTGTGCCCTCAGCGCGGATCGGCACAATGGGAGGTGCCGGGGGGTCGCTGGGGATCGGAGGAACCATGACAACGGATGAGACGCACGATCGAATCGCCGAGGCATTCGCCCGGGTTCCGCGCGAACCGTTCCTGCCGATGGCGGAACGTCAGAACGCCTCAGACAATGTGCCCCTGCCGATCGGGCACCGGCAGACGAATTCGCAGCCGAGCACCGTCGCGGACATGCTCCGGCTGCTTGATCCGCAGCTGGGGGACACCGTCCTCGACCTCGGATCTGGCTCCGGATGGACCTCGATGCTGCTCGCCGTCCTCGTCGGGCCGACCGGGCGGGTGCTCGGGGTCGAACGGCATCCCGAGCTCGTCGAATCCTCGCGGGCGGCCATCGAAGCTGTCACCGCCGATTCCGCTGGCCGAGAGACCCTCGCCGAGGTGGTCCTCCACGAAGCCGTTACAGGTGCCCTCGGCCTCCCGGCTGAGGCACCGTTCGACCGGATCCTCGTCTCCGCCGGGGCAGAATCACTGCCCGACCAGCTCGTCGATCAGCTGACCGTCGGCGCCACCATGGTCATTCCCGTCACAGGGGAGATGCTCCGCGTCGTTCGAGACGGTCCTGGCTCCGACGAGCTGACGATCACTCGTCACGGCCGGTATCGGTTCGTGCCGCTCGTCGTCGGCGAATGAACCAGGAAACAGTGATGGCCAAGCCGGCAAGGGCCATCGGCATAACCATGTACAAGTCCTCCGAGTCGTAGAGGGGAGTCCTCCACGACCACGGCAGCAGGGGGTGGCCGAGTTTCGCCTCGGCCACGATGAGTCCACAGAGTGCGGGGAAGAAGACCACTCCGATGATCAACCCGAACCAGGACGTCTTCTCGGTCTCATCAATGGAAGGAACGTCCAGCTCGATTCCACGCTTGCGCGCGTAGCGCTGGGTCGCATGGCGTGGCAGATCGAATGTCGTTGCGACTATCACAAGCCCTCCCGCCCACCACAGTCCCGAGGCAACGAACAGGAGGGCGATGATCGCTGCGGTCCACCTCGTCGCCTGACCGCCACGGGCAATGGCGTCGCCGATGATCCGACGCTCTTCCGTTCGGCTGCTCATCTCGGCATCGCTGTCGATCTCGACCACATCGTCGATGTCGGCCGCTGCTTCGGTCTCGTTCTGTGCCTCGGAGTTCACGGGTGTCCTCCTCGTCGATTCGATTCGTCTTTTACACAGCAACATACTTTGCCGGAACTGCTGAGTCGACCAAGCTGGTGATGACGAGCGGCAGGAGGACGGAAGGACCTCACACGAGGGAGTCGCGCCAGGCCTGGTGCAGCTGTGCGAACTTCCCGGTGCCGGAGATGAGTTCGTCGGGTGTGCCGTCCTCGATGATCCGACCGGATTCCATGACCAGCACGCGGTCGGCGATCTCGACAGTGGACAGGCGGTGGGCGATGATGATCGCTGTCCGGCCCTCGAGCACCGTGGCCAGAGCGTTCTGCACCAGCCGCTCGGACGGGATGTCGAGGTGCGCGGTCGCCTCGTCGAGGACGACGACATCCGGATCGGCGAGGAACACCCTGGCGAAGGACACGAGCTGACGCTGGCCAGAACTCAACCGGCCGCCGCGCTTCTTCACATCCGTGGCATAGCCCTCGGGCAGCCGGCGGATGTACGCATCCAAGCCGACCGCGGTCGCAGCCGCCACGACATCGTCATCTCCGGCGCCCGGATTGCCGATGCGGATGTTGTCGGCAATGGTGCCGGCGAAGAGGAACGACTCCTGCGTCACCATGACGACCGACGATCGCAGCTGTGCATCGTCGAGGTCACGCAGATCCACCTCGTCGAGGGTGATCCTTCCAACGCTTGGATCGTAGAAGCGGGTGACGAGCTTGACCAGGGTCGACTTGCCCGCGCCGGTGGCGCCGACGAGCGCGACGATCTGTCCCGCCGGGATGTGGAGATCGAAGCGGGGGAGGACGTCGGGGCCGTCGGAGTAGGCGAAGCGGACGTCGTCGAGATCGAGGGCACGACCGCTGGCAGCCGCGTCACTGGTTGCGTGCGCAGGCAGAGCCTGCGGCTGGGTCGGTTCGACCACCTCGGGGTCGGTGTCGAGCACCGCCGCGATCTTCTCCAGCGCCGCCGAGGCGGACTGGTAGAGATTGAAAGCCTGAACGAGTTCATCGAGAGGACCGTAGAAACGACGCAGGTAGAGGATGAAGGCGGCGAGCACGCCGATCTGCGTCCACCCCTCGATGACGAGCCACGCACCGATGACGATGATGACCGTCTGCGTGACGTTGCCGATCAGCCGCGTCCACCCGGCGAACCAGGCCACCCCGCGCAGGGCATCCGTGTTCGCATCCCGATACCGGGCATCCTGATCGCTCAAGGTCCCGCGCCGCTCGGGCTGACGCCGGTACGCCTGCACGGCGCGGATGCCGCCCATCGTCTCGACGAAGTGGACGATGACCTTCGCGATCGACGTCCGCGTGCGCCGGTAGGCGCTGCGCTGAGTCGAATGCGCCGCCTTCGTGATGAAGAACAGCGGCACGAATCCAGCGAAGACGACGATCGCCAGCGGCACATCGAGGACGACGAGGGTGACGGCGATGAAGAGCATCTGCAGCACCGCCAGCGCCGTGTCGAAGAGCGAATACGACAGGAACTGCTGCACCGATTCCATGTCCGAGGTCTGCCGGGACACGAGCCGACCCGAGGTCGACTTCTCGTGATAACCCAGGTCAAGACGCTGTACATGGGTGAAGACCCGCTCGCGCAGGGTGAAGAGGATCCGCTGAGCGGTGATCCCGACGAGCCTGGTCGACGTGAACGCCAAGATCGCCGAGGCGATTGCTGAGACCACGAAGAGCGTGACCGCCCGGATCAGGGGATCCATATCGCCGTCGATGGCTGCGGGCACACCTCGATCGAGGGCATCAGCGATGAACACCGGCCCGATGACCATCAGCGCAGCCGTGAGCACGACGATGACGGCGAGGAAGACGGCCATCGCCAGGTGCGGCCTGACCAGCGACATCAGCAGGGTGCGGGCCTTCTTCGCAATGTCCGGCGGCAGCGACTCGATCTCGTCGTCGCTGTCGAGACGTGGCATGCTCATGGTGTCCCTCCTTCCTTCGCCGAGGCGGCCGCACCCGGATACGTGTGTGCATCGGCTTTCGCGCTCGCCCCCATGAGTTCGCGGTAGAGCTTCGAGGACTCGAGCAGCTGTTCGTGGGTGCCGAGCGCTGCGATCCGGCCCTCGTCGAGCACCGCCACCACATCGGCCAATGCCGCTGTGGATGGGCGGTGGGCGATGATGAGAGTCGTCGAATCCGGCAGGATCTCCCGCAGGGCCCGCTGCACCCGATCCTCGGTGTCGACGTCGACGGCCGAGAGCGGGTCGTCGAGAACGAGGATGCGCGGACGCCCGATGACCGCACGAGCCAGAGCGAGGCGCTGACGCTGACCGCCGGAAAGCGACAGTCCCTGTTCGCCGACCTGCGTATCCAGACCATCGGGCAGTCGGGAGACGAAATCCTTCGCCGCCGCGATCTCGAGGGCCTCCCAGATCTCTTCCTCGCCCGCGCCCGGGGAACCCATCTCGACGTTCTCGGCCACGGAAGTCGAGAACATGATCGGGTCCTCGAAGGATACGGACACGAGGTGACGCAGCTCGTTCACCGGCATGTCTCGGATATCGACGTCGTCGATGCTCACCGTGCCGGCGGAGACGTCCTGAAGCCTGGGCACCAGAGACGCCAGAGTCGTCTTCCCCGAGCCGGTTGCCCCGACGAGAGCGAGAGTCTGACCGGGCTCGATGGTGAGATCGAGACCGCGCAGGGTCAGTCGCTCGGTATCAGAGAAATGGAAATCGACGTCGTCGAAGCGCAGCTTCCCGCGGTAGTGGCCGACTTCGGGAGCATCGTCGACACCGCCGTCGGTATCGGTGATGTCATGGCGGATGTCGATGACTTCCCAGTACCGTCCTGCGGCGGTCAGCGCCATGAGCGCATCGGCGAGCAGGAAGCCGAGCATCTCGATGGGCATCCGCAGCACCATCGAGATCGTCACGGCCGCCACGACCGTGCCGATCGTCGTCCAGCCCTCGATGACACCCCACGTGCCGACGGCGACGATCGCGGCCTGAGCCAGGGTCGGCAGCAGCAGGAGCACGCTCCACAACCAGGAGTCGAGCTTCGCTTTGCGGATCTCCAAAGATTTCAGCCGGGTGGAGATCTCGGAGAAGCGCTCGGCGGCCCAGGGGGAGCGTCCGAACGACTTGAGGATGCGGATGCCCTGGATGGACTCCTCGACGTCGGTGGTCAGTTCGCCCATAGTGTCCTGCGACCGACGGGAGGTCTCCCGATAGTGCTTCTCGAAGACGGCGACCGCGATGATCGCCGGCACTGCCATGATGATCATGATCAGACCGAAGACGGGCTGCATGATCACGAGCATCACCGTGCCGACGGCGAGCACGATCGGTGTGGAGAGGAGGAACGGGAGCCCGAACGCGAAGAAGCGACGCAGCTGAGACAGATCATTCACCGCGCGCGAGAGGAGCTGGCCGGACTCCCAGGAGTCGTGGATCGCCACCGAGGTGTACTGCAGACGATCGAACAGGCGCGAACGCCACGTCACCTCCCAATGGGAGACGACGGGAGCGACGACCATGCGCCGTGCCCACATCCCGACAGCCTCGGCGATGCCGATGAACAGGACCCCGAGGACCGGCAGCCACAGGCCCGACAGATCGCGGTGGGCGATGGGTCCGTCGACGATGTAGCCGGTGATCACGGGGACGATGAGCTGGATTCCGTTGGCCAGGAGAGTGAGGACGAGCACGAGGACGTACACGCCGATGCGGGAGCGGAGGTCAGGCCAGAAACGGAGGAGGGGGCGCACGAGAATCCAGCCTAGTCGCAGACTGTGATCTATTCCACGAATCCGGCAAACAGGCTTCCCGTTTCTCTGTGCGCTGAAAATTGAGGTCGAGCGGAACGGCGGTGGGGAATGGGGACGCTGTGCCGCCTCGGCGAGTCTCGCCTGGCAATCATCGTCGGTCTCGAATGTCGGGACGAACGTTTGCGAGGTTTGACACCCTCGAGTGCTGCGGGGAACTATTGAGGCATGACTCACCTTCTTGTCGTCGTTATTACCCAGCGCGCGGATCTTCCGTAGCCTGTCGAGACGACACGTTCCGCGCGCCCCTACCGAATCCGGAGGGGCTTTTTTAATGCGGAGATGAGAAGGAAACCCAGGAAGGATAGGAATCGATGGCAGCCAAGCCCTCGACCGCGAAAGACACGGGCACTCAACCCGCGTCCGCACCGGTCACAGCCACACCGTCCAGCATTCGCCGCAACACCGGGCCGGAGGTCCTCACCGGCGCACAGGCGATCGTCCGCAGCCTCGAGAAGCTCGAGGTCGACACGGTATTCGGGCTTCCCGGCGGCACCATCCTTCCCACCTACGACCCGCTGTTCGAGACGGACAAGATCCGTCACATCCTCGTCCGTCACGAGCAGGGCGCCGGCCACGCGGCCGAAGGCTATGCGGCCGCATCGGGCAAGCTCGGCGTGTGCATCGCCACCTCGGGTCCGGGGGCGACGAACCTCATCACGGCTCTGGCCGATGCGCACATGGACTCCGTGCCGATGCTCGCGATCACGGGTCAACAGGCCTCGTCGCTGCTCGGCACCGACGCCTTCCAGGAAGCCGATATCGTCGGCATGACGATGCCGGTGACCAAGCACAGCTTCCTCGTCACACGTGCCGAGGACATTCCGGCGGCGCTCGTCAACGCCCACCACATCGCGACAACCGGCCGTCCCGGCCCCGTGCTCGTCGACATCACCAAGGATGCGCAGACCGGCACGGCCCCGTTCGTTTGGCCGGAAGAGCCGGTGCTGCCCGGCTACCGCCCGATCCTCAAGCCGCACGCCAAGCAGATCCGCGAGGCCGCACGCCTGATGTCCGAGGCTCAGCGCCCGGTGTTCTACATCGGCGGTGGAGTCATCCGCTCGGAGGCCGAGAAGGAGCTGCTGCGCCTGGCAGAGGCCACGAACATCCCCGTGGTGACCACGCTCATGGCGCGCGGAGCCTTCCCCGACTCGCATCAGCTGCACTTGGGCATGCCCGGAATGCACGGCAGCGTGCCTGCCGTCACCGCCTTCCAGAAGGCCGACCTGCTCATCGCCATCGGTGCCCGCTTCGACGACCGCGTGACCGGAAAGCTGGACTCGTTCGCCCCGAACGCCCAGGTCATCCACGCCGATATCGACCCTGCCGAGATCGGCAAGAACCGAGAGGTCGATGTCGCCATCGTCGGCGATGCCCGCGAAGTGCTCGCCGAGATGCTCGCAGAGATGCGCAGCAAGTTCCCCAAGGCTCTGGAGCGCCAGCGCGAACCGTGGTGGCGCTTCCTCAACCGTCTCAAGCAGACCTACCCGCTCGGCTATGAGACGCACGGCGAACTGTGCGATCCGCAGTACGTCATCTCCCGGATCTCTGCGCTCACCGGCCCCGAGGCGGTCTATGCCGCAGGCGTGGGGCAGCACCAGATGTGGGCCGCTCAGTTCATCGAATTCGAACGCCCCAAGTCCTGGCTGAACTCCGGCGGTCTCGGCACCATGGGCTACTCCGTGCCCGCGGCCATGGGTGCGAAGGTCAGCCAGCCCGACCGCGTGGTGTGGGCGATCGACGGTGACGGCTGCTTCCAGATGACGAATCAGGAGCTGGCCACCTGTGCGCTCAACAACATCCCGATCAAGGTCGCGATCATCAACAACTCGTCGCTGGGTATGGTCCGTCAGTGGCAGACCCTGTTCTACGACGGCCGCTACTCGAACACCGACCTCAACACCGGTCACGAGACGATCCGCATTCCCGACTTCGCCAAACTGGCCGAAGCCTACGGCTGTGAGGCGATCCGCGTGGACCGCAACGAGGATGTCGACGCCGCGATCGAGAAGGCGCTGTCGATCAATGACCGACCGGTCGTCCTCGACTTCACGGTCCCACCGGATGCGATGGTGTGGCCGATGGTCGCGGCAGGCGTGTCGAACGATGAGATCGAGTACGCCCGCGGCATCCGTCCCGAGTTCGACGGAGAGGGCGAAGAGGAGGCCGAGGCCGCCATCGCCGAGGCCGGAGCGAACGAAGACGGCACGGTGCGTTCCGTGGCTCAGATCGAAGGAGGCCTGGAATGAACAGCAGCCGACATACACTCTCTGTCCTGGTCGAGAACAAGCCCGGCGTGCTCACCCGGTTCACCGGGCTCATCGCCCGCCGCGGCTTCAATATCCACAGCCTCGCCGTCGGTGTGACAGAACATGAGGAGCTGAGCCGGATCACCGTCGTCGTCGACGTCAACGACGTTCCGCTGGAACAGGTGACGAAGCAGCTGAACAAGCTCGTCAACGTCATCAAGATCGTCGAACTCGAACCCGAGTCCTCGGTGCGTCGTGCGCACATCATCTACAAGGTGAAGGCGAATGCGGCCACACGACCCCAGGTCGCCTCGGCGGTGGAGATGTTCCGGGCGAAGATCGTCGACGTCGGACCCGACTCCGTGAGCATCGAGGCCACCGGTGAGCTCGGCAAGGTCGAAGCCCTGCGCGAGGTCCTCGAACCCTTCGGGATCAAGGAGATCGTGCAGTCGGGAACCGTGGCCATCGGCCGCGGGGCGAAGTCGATCACCGACCGCGCACTGCGTGGCTGATTTCGCGTTCCAACTTGTGGAACCCCGCCCATCTCAATACGTGAACAGCAGTACCGAACTGTGAAACAATGGGGACATCACCCCGTAATCCGAAGGAGCTAGAACTATGGCAGCAGAACGCTATTACGACGACAATGCAGACCTGTCGATCATCCAGGGCAAGAAGGTCGCCGTCATCGGCTACGGCAGCCAGGGCCACGCCCACTCGCTGAGCCTGCGCGACTCCGGCGCCGAAGTCCGCATCGGCCTCAAGGAAGGCTCGGCCAGCCGCGACAAGGCCACGGCAGAGGGCCTCGAGGTCGGCACCCCCGCCGAGGTGGCCGCATGGGCCGATGTCATCACCATCGCCGCACCAGACCAGGTTCAGGCCGAGATCTTCAACAACGAGATCAAGGATCAGCTGGCTCCCGGCAAGACCCTCGTTTTCATCCACGGCTTCAACATCCGCTACGACTACATCAAGGCTCCCGAGGGCGTCGACGTCATCATGGTCGCCCCGAAGGGTCCCGGCCACGTGGTTCGTCGTGAGTTCGTCGACGGCCGCGGTGTGCCCGTGCTCGTCGCCGTCGAGGTCGACGCCTCCGGCAAGGCCTGGGACACCGTGCTGTCCTACGCCAAGGGCATCGGCGGCTTGCGCGCCGGCGGCATCAAGACCACCTTCACCGAGGAGACCGAGACCGATCTGTTCGGTGAGCAGACCGTGCTCTGCGGCGGTGTCTCGCACCTCGTCCAGTACGGCTTCGAGACCCTGACCGAGGCCGGATACCAGCCCGAGATCGCGTACTTCGAGGTCCTCCACGAGCTCAAGCTCATCGTCGACCTCATGGTCGAGGGCGGCATCGCCAAGCAGCGTTGGTCCTGCTCCGACACCGCTGAGTACGGCGACTACGTCTCCGGCCCGCGGGTCATCACCCCCGAGGTGAAGGAGAACATGAAGGGTGTCCTCGACGACATCCAGAACGGAAAGTTCGCCGAGCGCTTCATGAACGACCAGAAGAACGGCGCACCGGAGTTCAAGGAGCTGCGTGCCAAGGAAGAGCAGCACCCGATCGAATCCACCGGTCGCGAGCTGCGCAAGATGTTCGCATGGCTCAAGGACTCCGACGACGACTACACCGAGGGCACTGCCGCTCGCTGAGTCGGAATCATCGGCTGAGTCTCAACCTCGCCGAGGCGGCCCCAACGCTGCGATGCTGTGACCGCCCCAGCTGGGAGAGCTGAGAGAAGGAGCCCTGGACACCATTCGGTGTCCAGGGCTCCTTCACATTCACAGATCTCGGCTGGTCAGACGGCCGGTGCTGTCGCTCTGGCAGCCGGCTCGCCCGGTCAGGCGGCCAGCCGGGCAGCGCGTCTGGCGGCTTGGATCTGCGGATCCGGCAGGGGAGCGGATTCGATGAGC
Source organism: Brevibacterium sediminis (assembly GCF_024895295.1). NCBI lineage: Bacteria > Bacillati > Actinomycetota > Actinomycetes > Micrococcales > Brevibacteriaceae > Brevibacterium > Brevibacterium sediminis. The sequence continues at coordinate 380,874 of NZ_JAHQRN010000004.1, forward strand.
TCCTTCGTATACGCCTGCTGGGGCGCAGTGAGCACTTGAGCGCTCGTGCCCTGTTCGACGATCGCTCCATGCCTGAGCACGACGACGGTGGAGGCGAGCTGCTCGATGACTGCAAGGTCATGACTGATGAACAGACAGGCGAAATCGTGGACCTCGTGGAGTTCGGCCAGCAGACGCAGCACCCCGCGTTGGACCGAAACGTCGAGCGCGGACGTCGGCTCATCGGCGATGAGCAGCTTCGGATCCAGAGCGAGTGCCCGCGCAATGGCCACACGCTGACGCTGACCACCGGAGAGCTCGTGCGGATAGCGCTCGGCGAAGTCACCGGGCAGCTGCACATCGTCGAGGAGCGCAGCCACGCGTGCGTCGATCGTGTGAGAATCGAGGCGACGATGGACCCGCAGGGGCTCGCCGATCTGAGAACCGATGGTCCGCCGCGGATTGAGTGCGCCGCGTGGGTCCTGAAAGACCACACCGATATCGGCGCGGCGACGTCGCTGAGCCCGGTTCGGGCGGGTGGACACGGCCTGACCGTCGACGAAGACCTGACCGCTGCTGAGCTTCTGCCCGCCGGTGAGGACAGTGGCGATCGTCGACTTCCCGGAACCGGATTCGCCCACGAGTCCGGTGATCGAACCGGCAGGAATCTGCAGGTCGATGCCCTCGATCGCGGTGACCGGGCCCGCCGAGCTCCTGTGCACGACTGTGGCAGATCTGAGCTCGGCGGCGATTGCCGGAGCAGTTGATCCATCTGGTGCTGTCGATGCATCCGGAGCGCTGGATGAACCGGTCTCCGGTTTCGACCTTCCAGATCCGAAGTCACCGAGGCGGGGGACCGCAGCCAGCAGCTGGCGCGTATATTCTTCCTGCGGGTCCGAGAACAGTTCGTCGACCTTGCCCTGTTCGACGATGCGACCGTTCTTCATCACGGCCACTTCGTCGGCGATATCGGCGACGACACCCATATCGTGGGTGATGAGGAAGACGGCCTGCCCTTCCTCAGTCGCTTGGGAGCGGAGAAGGTCAAGGATGCCCGTCTGGACCGTGACATCGAGAGCCGTCGTCGGTTCGTCGGCGATGAGCACACGCGGGGCATTGACCGTCGCCAAGGCGATCATCGCTCGCTGCAGCTGACCACCCGAGAGCTGATGCGGATAGGCTCGCATGATCCGGTCCGGGTCGTCGAGGCCGACCTTGACCAACTGGGCTCGTACCCGGTCTCTCACCGATGTTTCGGCAGCAGATGCGGCACCGGCCGTCGCCTCCGCACCTCCAGCGGGTTCTGCTCCACCCGGCGAAGAGCCCTCGCGGTGACGGTGAGCACGAACCGCCTCGGCGATCTGATGACCGAGGCGGAACATCGGATTGAACGCGCTCATCGGCTCTTGGAAGACGATTCCGATCTCCGCCCCACGCACTCCGCGCAGCCCAGTGGGGTCGAGCCCGACGAGTTCACGGCTGTCTGCAGCTGCACCGGTTAGGCCCGCAGAGCTCAGAAGCACGGACCCCGTCTGCTCCGCGCTTCCTGCCAAGCCGAGTGCAGCCAGTGCGGTCACGGACTTGCCCGAACCGGATTCGCCGACGAGGGCGAGGATCCGGCCGGGAACGAGGTCGAAAGACACCTCACGGGTGATGACCTTGGGCCCGAACGACACGCTGTGGTCACGATAGGACAGTGCAGCGCGGTCAGTCGGAACGGTCTCAGGCGACGGCGCAGAATCGGCAACCATGGATCAGCCCTTCAGCGATGCCTTGAAGTAGACCGGGTAGGCGGGGAAGTCGCCGATGACGAAGTTCTCCACGTTCGACCCGTGCAGGTAGGAGTTCTTGTTATAGGTCAGCGGCACGATCGGCGCCTGCTCCATGATCGCCTTGTCGGCCTCGGCCCAGACCTTCTGCGCTGCGGCCGGGTCGACGGTCTCGGTGGCCTTCTTGATGAGGGCATCGACCTTCTCATCGGAGAAGTGCGAAATGTTGTAGTTGCCGTTGCCGATCTGTGAGGAGTCGAAGAGCGGAGCGATATTGCCGTTGGCCGATGGGAAGTCCGGCTGCCAGGAGCTCAGGGCGAGATCGTAGTCGCCCTTGGCATCCGTTGCGTCGGCGGAGAAGGTGTTCGAGTCGACGGATTTGATGGTGACCTTGATATCGGCGCGTGCCAGTGCTTCCTGGACAGCTTCTGCTTCGGACACGGAGGTGGCGTCATTGGCGACGAGCAGCTTGAGGTCACCAAGCTTCTCTCCGGATTCCTCGAGCAGGGACTTCGCCTTCTCCACATCGCCTTCCGGCTTCGCCTCGTACAGGTCGTAGTCGACGCGTCCGGGGATGCCTGGGGTGATGAGGGTCGAGGCGAAGTCGCCCGAGATCTCGCCTCCGGCGGCGATGCGGAACGTGTCCTTGTTCACCGCATAGTTGATCGCCTGACGAACTTTGACGTTGTCGAGTCCCTTCGAATCGTTGTTCATCGCCAGGTATGACAAAGCTCCGGGGCCTGAGGTGACCAGACGCGACTTCGCATTCGGATCGTTCTGCACCTGGGCGAGCTGAGCAGCGGGCACGAAGCTTGCCGAGAAGCCGTTCTTCGCATCCCCGGAATCGGAGATGAGCGCCTGCGCAGTCACCGAAGCATCCTGACCGAGTTTGAAGACGACTTCGTCGGGGCCGGCGGTGCGCACCGGATCGGTCTTCTCATCCCAATTGTCATTGCGGGTCAGCACCGCCTCGGCACCGGACTTGTTCGACTCGACCTTGTACGGACCCGATGCGATGGGATCGAGGCCGTATTTGCCCGGATCGTCCTTCGACTCGGGCACGGGGGAGAAGGCCGGCATCGACGCGATCCACGGGAAGTCGCCGAACGAGGAATCGAGGTGGAAGACGATCGTCTTCTCATCAGGAGTCTCGACGGACTTGAGCTCCTTGCCCTTGAACGGGCCCGCATAGTCATCGCCGCCCTCAAGCAGCGTCTTGTGATAGCTGAGCCCTCCGGAGAGTTCGGTGGAGAAGGAGCGTTCGATGCCGTACTTGATATCGGCCGAGGTGATCTCCGAGCCGTCTTCGTACTTCAGCCCGTCCCTCAGCGTGAAGGTCCAGGTCTTGCCGTCGTCGCTGGCTGTACCGGTGTCAGTGGCGAGATCCGGGACGACCTTCGCCTGTTTGCCTGGCTGGATGTCCCAGGTGGTCAGGCGGCGGTGGACGAACGACAGGGACGTGATCGCCAGGCCCTGGCTCTTGCCCGGATCGAAGTCCATGTCCGGGGCGTCGGAGAAGATGTTGAGCGTCCCGCCCTTGTGCGTTTCGCCGAGGGTGTTGGACTCCCCGCCGTCCTCGTTCAGTTCAGGGTTGGCATTGCAGCCGGTGAGGACGAGACCCAAGGACAGGGTGGCGGCGATGAGTGCTGCGCGTTTCATGGTGTGCCTTTCGGATGTGCGGCGCTGACTGCGTCGCGAAGTCGGTCAAGAGACGAATGAGGAGGAGAGCTGGTATCGACATCGCCGCCGAGGCGGCCCCGTGCGCATGTGTTCGTGTGCGGTGCTCATCGGCCGGTCACCGTTCATCGGACGGCCTTGATTCGCGGGTCGAGCAGCGAATAGCTGAGATCGGCCAGCAGGTTGGCGATGATGACGACGGCGGCTGCGAAGAGAGTCACACCGACGATGACCTGGATGTCGAGGTTCGACACCGATTCGAGCAGCAGAGTCCCGACTCCGCCGAGCCCGAAGACCTTCTCCGTGATCACGGCCCCGCCGAGGAGTCCGCCGATATCGATGGCGAAGAGGGTGGTCAGAGGAACCACGAGGTTGCGCAGGCCGTGTTTGCCGATCACCGTCGTTTCGGACAGTCCCTTGGCCCTGGCAGTGCGGATGAAGTCCTGGCTGAGCACTTCGAGCATCTGTCCGCGAGTGAGCCGGGCATAGATGGCGCCGTTGGCGATGGCGAGCACGATCCACGGCAGGATGAGGTGGAAGGCCCACATTCCGGGGTTCTCGGTGAACGGCACGTAGCCGCCGATCGGCAGCACATTGAGGGTGAAGCCGAAGAGGAGGATGCCGAGCAGCCCGAGCAGATAGGTCGGTGCGGAGATGCCGGTGATGGCGGCGCCCATGACCGTGCTGTCGGCGGCAGTTCCGCGTTTGAGAGCGGCGATGAGACCGGCGGCTATTCCGCCGATTCCCCACAGGACCGCAGCTCCGAGGGTGAGCGAGAACGTGATCGGCAGGCGGTCGATGACGAGATCGGTGACCGAATCGCGCAGACGGAACGAATACCCGAAGCAGGGTGCGTTGCAGTGGATTGCGGCCGCGCCCTCACCATAGGTGCGCCCGCCGACGATGCCGCCGAGGAAGTCGAAGAGCTGCTTCCACCAGGCCTGATCGACGCCGAGATAGCGCTCGACCTCGGCCAGACGTTCCGGGGAGCAGGGTTTGCCGCACGAATACTGTGCCGGGTTCGCAGGCATGAGGTAGAAGATCGCGAAGCACGCAGCGGCGATGATGAGCAGTACGAAGGCCGCGCCGAGGAGGCGCATGAGGATGAATTTCGTGCGGTTCATGCCTGCCCTCCCGCGCTCAGCGGATCAGTCGAGACGGGAGCAGCCGCGGGGGCCGCCTCGGTGCTGGTGGATGTCGAGGCCTCAGCCTCGGACGGGTCGAGGGCATCGCGGAGGCCGTCGCCGAACATGTTGAATCCGAGCGTGACGAGGAACAGTGCCATTCCGGGGAAGATGAGATACATCGGGTCGACTTGGACCCAGCTGATGGCATCGGAGATCGATCGGCCCCATGACGGAGTGGGCGGGTTGACGCCGACGCCGAGGAAGGACAGCGCAGCCTCGGCGCCGATCTTGCCCGGAATCGACACTGTCGTGAAGACGATGATGGTGGCGAGGATGTTCGGAATGATCTCGCGGATGATGATGCGGCCGCTGCCGATGCCCTGCGCCGCGGCGGCGCGGACGAATCCGCGCTCCCGCAAGGACAGGGTCTCGCTGCGGACGACGCGGGCGATCGACGGCCAGCCGAAGAACCCGATGACGAGGATGAGCAGCAGCGGTCGGGGGACGCTGGCCGGGACCGTTGCGGACAATGCGATGGCGAAGATGAGGAACGGGAAGCCGAAGATGATGTCGGTCAGCCTGGAGAGCAGACGGTCAGCGACTCCACCGTAGAAGCCGGCGATGAGGCCGACGGCGACGCCGACGATGATGGACACCGCGGTGGAGGCAAGACCGATGAGCAGTGACACCTGCGCCCCATAGCTGACGATGGCGAAGAGATCTCGGCCCGTGCGGGGTTCGACGCCGAACCAGTGTTGAGCACTTACTCCGCCCAATGGTCCGGTCGGGGCTGTGTCCGGGCCGAGTGCATCCGGGTTGTAGGCATACGGGCTGTTGCCGGTGATCGCAGAGAATGCGGGAGCGAGCGCAGCGAGGGCGACGAAGAAGACGACGAGCGCGAGGCCGATCATGGCGGGACGGGACCGCCTCAGGCGCGTCCAGACGGTGATGCGCTGACCGCGTGGGGGTGGTGCTTGAGCCATGTTCTGCTTTCTTCGACGGCGTCGCCGTTCTTGAGTCGAGCGGGTGTGCTCGGAGAAGGGCGGGTGCGACCCGGAGGTGGCCGGGTTCGGCCTGGTTGCCTGAACTGCTCAACAATTATTACTCCTGAATTCCTCCTGGGCAAAGTCTGGATGCTTTCTCGGTCTGCGGACGGTCGGCTCCCGTGGGCGGCGATCGGCCGGTCCGTCTGGGATCTGTGAGCCCTCTGCCTAGCCTGAGCGCAATCATTCGTGGGCATGGAGGGTGATCTGGACTACTGTGGATGTGTGACGAATTACAGATTCGAAGACTTCGAGCCCACCATCGACGAAGCCACCGGCGAGCCGGACGAGCGCACCAAGGCGTACTTCGCCTCGACGAGTGTGGGCTTCCACGACCCGCGTTCGACGGATGCGGCCCTGGTGGGCAGGGTGAAGCGGGCGATCGCCGATGGGCGCAAGCTCACCGCCGTCTACGCCGACCAGGAGTTCGGCCACGGATTGGATTCGTCGATCCCGGTCGCGACCTTCGCATGGTTCGAAAAACTCGTCAACGTCGGCGGCGGTCGGCTGGTCCCGGGTCACCTCATCACCTGGATCACGGTGCGACCGACCCACCGGCGGCGCGGTCTGCTGCGGTCGCTGATGACCACGGACCTCGCCGAGGCGAAGGCGGCCGGCTACCCGTTCGCCGCACTGACCGCGACCGAAGGCGGAATCTACTCGCGCTTCGGCTTCGGTGTGGCGACCTGGCTGCGTTCGATCGAGGTCGACACCTCTCCCGGCTTCAAAATGGTCCGCGAACCCGATCGCCGTGTCGAGATGTGCCTGCCCAGCGAGCTGCGCGAACTCGCTCCGAAGATCTACGACCGTTTCATGCGGACCTCGCCCGGGGCGATGGAGCGCCAGCAGACCTACATCGAACGCGCCACCGGCGCCCTGAACACTGAGACGGGCGAAGAGGACCGCGGCGTCCGCGCGGCCCTGCACTTCGACGAACAGGGCGAGCCCGACGGCTATGTGTCCTACAAGTTCGCCGGCTGGTCGAAGACCCCGCCGACCGTCGACATCATCGACTTCGTGGCCGTCACCGATGCGGCCTACGCCTCCCTGTGGTCGTTCCTCGCCGCCATCGACCTGTCGACCCGCGTGACCTTCGGCGAGTCCGCCGAATACTCCCCGCTGCCGTGGCTGCTCACCGATTCCAGGCGTGTGAAGACCGTCGCGAGCGAGGACAACATCTGGATCCGCATCCTCGACGTCAAGGCCGCACTCGAAGCCCGGCCCTGGTATGTGCCCGGAACGCTGACGATCGACATCGACGATTCCCTCGACCTCGCAGGGGGACGCTTCACGATCACCTCTGACGGTGAGAGCGCCGAGGTGACCCCTGCCTCCGATTCGACGCCGGCAGACCTGGGGCTCGGCATCGCCGAGCTCGGGTCCCTATACCTGGGCGGCGCCGATCCCGTCATCCTCGCGCGGGCCGGACGCATCGATGAGCAGACGCCGGGATCCGCCGTACTCGCCAGCGCAATGTTCAGCCTCGGTCGGGCACCGTATTCTCCGAACGGATTCTGAGCATGCCGCGGATTCTGAGCAACCCGAACGGTCTGTTGAGCGATTCTTCCCAGAATCTGAGACCTTGTGAAGGAATCCTGAAAGTCTCATAAGGTGGACGCGTCCCGGACGCAACAGGAGGAAATCAGTGCCCAAGCCCGTCGTGCTCATCGCCGAAGAACTGTCACCGGCCACCATCGAAGCTCTCGGAGGAGACTTCGAGATCCGTCACACCGAGGGCGCCGACCGATCCCAGCTCCTGCCCGCCATCGCCGACGCCGATGCGATCCTCGTCCGGTCTGCCACGCAGGTCGACGCCGAAGCCATCAACGCTGCGAAGAAACTCAAGGTCATCGCCCGCGCCGGCGTCGGACTCGACAATGTCGATGTCCCCGCGGCCACCTCCGCGGGTGTCATGGTCGTCAACGCACCCACGTCGAACATCATCTCCGCAGCCGAGCTGACGATGGCCCACATCCTCGGCTCGGCTCGCTACTTCGGTGCCGGAAACACCTCGCTGAAGGCGGGGGAGTGGAACCGGAAGAAGTACACCGGCGTCGAACTCTACGAGAAGACCCTGGGCATCGTCGGCCTCGGCCGCATCGGCGGACTCGTCGCCGAACGCGCGAAGGCCTTCGGCATGCGACTCGTCGGCTACGACCCCTACATCACCCAGGCCCGCGCGGCTCAGATGGGCGTCGAGGTCCTCGACCTGCCCGGTCTGCTCGCCGTGTCCGACTTCGTCACCGTGCACATGCCGAAGACGCCGGAGACGGTCGGCATGATCAGCACCGAGGAGCTCAAAGCCGCCAAGCCCGGAGCCCGGTTCATCAACGTCGCCCGCGGCGGCATCATCGACGAGGCAGCCCTGGCCGAGGCAGTGGCCAACGGTGAGGTCGGCGGTGCCGGAATCGACGTCTGGAACGTCGAACCGCCGGAGCACTCGGCACTCATGGATCTCGATGCCGTCAACGTCACCCCGCATCTGGGCGCCTCGACTCATGAGGCCCAGGAGAAGGCCGGCGTCGCCGTGGCGAAGTCCGTGCGCAAGGCCCTGGCCGGGGAACTCGTCCCCGACGCGGTCAACGTCGCAGGCGGCGCCATCCACGAGGATGTGCGCCCGGGCATTCCCCTGGCCGAGCGTCTGGGCCGGGTCGTCAACGCTCTGGCGGACTCCTCGGTCACGCACTTCAAGGTCGAGGTCAACGGCGAGATCGCCGACAAGGACGTCTCCGTCCTCAAGCTCTCCGCGCTCAAGGGCCTGTTCAAGGACGTCGTGTCCGATCAGGTCTCCTATGTCAACGCTCCGCTGCTGGCCGAAGAGCGTGGAATCGGCGTCGAGCTCGTCACCGATCCGTACTGCGAATCGTTCCGCAACATCACCCGACTGACCGCGACGACGAGCACCGGGCAGCGCATCTCCGTGTCCGGCACGGTCACCGGTCCGAAGCTCGTGCAGAAGCTCACCGAGGTCGACGGCTACTCGCTCGAGATCGAACTGACCGACAACCTGCTGATCTTCCGCTACGAGGACCGTCCGGGAATCATCGGTCAGCTGGGTCTGGCACTCGGTGCGAACAACGTCAACATCGCTGGAATGCAGGTCTCGCCTGCATCGACGAGCAACGAGGCACTGTCCGTGCTCGCCGTGGATTCGGTCGTCTCGGACGAGGTCGTCAAGGCCGTGGCCGGTGCCGTGAACGCCTCGGCCTTCACCGGCGTCTCGCTCCAGGAGGACTGAGCCCCTCAGCAGAAGACCCGTTCACCCCGCAAGCCACAGAGCGAAGCGGGGTGAACGGGTCTTCTGCGCTGTCAGGGTCCAGAATTCGTCGACGAGAACGGCGACGGCGATGCCGATGAAGGCGCCGGCGATCGTGTCGGTGAGCCAATGGACCTGGAGCGCTGTCCGAGACCACATCATGCCGAGGATCCAGATCCCGGCGAGGATGAACGACCAATGGAAGCCCATCCTCGGTGCTTGTGCTTGTGCTTGTACTTCCTGGGCTGTCGATCCGCGCAGCTGATGACGGCGGCAGGCGATGATGGCCAGACTCATGGCCAGTGCGGCGGCGCCCATCGAATGCCCCGAGGGATAGGAGAACCCCAAGGATTCGTAGAGCTGGTCGCCGGGGCGCAGCCGGGTGACGATGGCCTTGAGGATCTCCGAGGCGGCGATGCCGGCGAGCATCGTGGTGACGAGGAAGAGCGCCGAGCGCAGGCGTCTGCGCAACACGAAGACGCCTGTGAGCAACGCGGTGCAGATGACCACACCCGTGCCGCCGCCGACCTCGGCGAGGACGACGGCGATCCAATACGGCACCGAACCTCTATCGAGACCGGCGAACTCCAACCAGGACTGATCGACCGGGGTGGGGCCGATGCGCTCGAGATGCAGCCACAGTCCGAAGGCGATGACGAGCAGGACGGCGGGCAGTGTTGCCCACAGCAGCCAAGGCGGCTGTCGGCTCAAGCGTTCCAGAGACCGTAGGCGTCGGCCATGGACGCGATCTTCTTGGCGCGGGCCAGGCGCGGCAGATAGGAGCCGTCGGTGATCTCGGATCCGCCTTCGGCGGCTTCGAGCATCTGGCGGGCCCAATCGCGTTCGTCTTCGCTCGGGCTCATGGCCTCGTTGAGGGTGTTGACCTGGTCGACGGTGAGGACGAGCTTTCCGGTCATGCCCATCATGTGTGTGACTTCGGCATCGGCCCAGACCTTCTCATCATCGGCATCGGCGGCCGAAGGGCCGTCGATGGGTCCGGGAAGGCCGCCCATGCGAGAGGCGATCGTCAGGCGTGAGCGGGCATAGGCCAGAGCCATCGGATCGCCGGAGAAGCCGGTGTCCTTGCGGAAGTCATTGGTGCCGAAGGCCAGACGGAAGGTGCCGGGCGCCTCGGCGATGCGGGTGGCGTTCTCCACTCCGCGGGCCGATTCCAGGAGGGCGAGCACGGGCAGGCCGGCCTTCGCGCGCATCGCGGTGTAGGACACCTGCTCGGGGCGTTCGGTCTCGGGCAGCATGACTCCGCGCAGGCCCGGAAGCATGGCGACGGCGGCGAGGTCGTCGGCCCAGAACTCGGATTCCATCTTGTTGATCCGCACCCAGGCGGACATTCCCGAGTCGAGGGCGCGCACGACATTGTCGCGGGCTTCGATCTTCTTGTCATCGGCGACAGAAGCCTCGAGGTCGAAGATGACGGAATCCGCTTCCGAGGTCTGCGCAGGAGTGAACAGTTCCTCCCTCGCAGCATTGACGAGCAGCCAGGACCGGGAGAGTTTGGCGGGCAGAGCTGCGGCGCGGGCGTTGCGGATGATTTCGGTCAATGATCGACTTTCTCTCGGGGCTGGTTGCGGTTGGCCCCCACGGGGTTTGGGGTGCTGTCTCCATTTTCGTCCCTGCGGCGTCGGATGTGTAGCCGAGAACAGTGATTGAGACGTGAATTTGTTCATGTCGGCACACGGAGCGCGGGGCAGCGGCGGGTGCGGCGGTCGTCGTCCGAAGTGTTCGCGCCACTGTTGCGCCGACGTCGCTGCATCTCCGCCCCTCTGCGACGGCGCAGACGACGGTTCACATTGTAAGACGCTGTAGTTGTATCGTGAGATTGAGTCCTATTCTGTGAGCATGAAGTTCTCAATCGCAGTCATGCCCGGAGATGGAATCGGCAACGAGGTCGTCCCCGAAGGCCTCAAAGTCCTCAAGCGCGCCATCGAGGTGTCCGGCGAGCCCGTCGAGCTCGAGCTCACCGATTACAAGGTCGGTGCTCAGCGCTATCACGAGACCGGTGAGACGCTCACCGACGAAGAGCTCGAATCGCTGCGTGAACATGATGCCATCTTCTTCGGCGCCTGCGGAGATCCGTCCGTGCCCTCCGGCGTGCTCGAGCGCGGAGTCATCCTCAAGATGCGCTTCGGGCTGGGGCATGCTGTGAACCTGCGTCCCTCGAAGCTGTTCGCCGGAGTCACCAGCCCGCTGGCCGAGCCCGGGAAGATCGACTTCGTCGTCGTCCGCGAGGGCACCGAGGGCTCGTACACCGGATCCGGCGGTTCCGTGCGCACGGACACGCCACAGGAAGTCGCGACCGAGGTCTCGGTCAACACCTGGTACGGCGTCGAGCGCGCCGTCCGCGATGCCTTCGCCCGCGCTCAGGCGCGGAACAAGAAGCTCACCTACGTGCACAAGCACAATGTCATGGTCCACGCCGGTCACCTGTGGCGTCGCGTGGTCGAAAAGGTCGGGCAGGAATTCCCCGAGGTGGCCGTCAACTATGAGCACACCGATGCGTGCACGATCTACATGGTCACGAATCCCGAGCGCTACGACGTCATCGTCACCGACAACCTCTTCGGTGACATCCTCACCGACCTCGCAGCCGCGGTCACCGGCGGTATCGGTCTGGCAGCCTCGGGGAACCTCAACGTCGAAGGAACGGCGCCGAGCCTGTTCGAACCGATCCACGGGTCCGCTCCGGACATCGCCGGGCAGCAGATCGCCGACCCGACCGCCTCGATCCTCTCGGGGGCGCTCATGGCCTCCCATCTGGGGCTCGAGACAGTGGCCAAGGCGATCGAGACGGCCGTGGAGGCCGACCTCGCCGAGCGCGACGGAACGAAGCGGTCCACCGCTGAGGTGGGCGACGCGATCGCGGCACGCCTCGGCTGACCGGTTCGACCGCCTCGGCGAAGGGGTGAGTGGGTGACCACGGGGTCATTTCTCCGGAGGGGGCGGGTGGGTGACCATGGGGTCACCTCTGCGAGGATGAACCCAACCGAGCGACACCCGATTTCAGGTTTGACGACATCACCCTGGTGCGACGAGCGCCGGGGTGATGGACTACCCTGAAAGTGTCACTCATCACAAGTGAGAAAAGAGTTTTCATGACAGATTTCACCGTTCTTAAGAACCTCCAGCCGCAACCCGAGCTGGTGCGCGAGAACATCAAGAAGGATCCCGGCTTCGGCCAGTACTTCACCGACCACATGGCGCACATCCGCTATACGATCGATGACGGTTGGCAGGGACACGAGGTCCGGCCGTATGGTCCGCTGCTGCTCGACCCGGCAGCCGCCGTCCTCCACTATGCCCAGGAGATCTTCGAGGGGCTCAAGGCCTACCGTCATGCCGACGGATCGGTATGGACATTCCGACCCGAGCGCAATGCCGCGCGCATCAACAAGTCTGCCGAGCGTCTCGCGCTGCCGCAGCTGCCCGAAGAGGACTTCATCAACTCGCTCAAGCACCTGGTCAGCCTCGATCAGGCATGGGTTCCGACGCCGGAGTCGGACGCCGATGAGTCGAGTCTCTACCTGCGCCCGTTCATGATCGCCACGGAGCGGTTCCTCGGCGTGCGGGCGAGCCACGAGGTCGACTACTACGTCATCGCCTCACCGGCCGGACCCTACTTCTCCGGCGGCATCAAGCCGGTGTCGATCTGGCTCTCGCCGAAGCTCAAGCGCGCCGGCGCGGGCGGCACCGGATTCGCCAAGTGCGGCGGCAACTATGCATCGTCGCTGGTGGCGACCAACGAGGCGGCCGCCAAGGGCTGCCAGCAGGTGCTGTTCACCGACTCGGTGGAGAACAAGTACATCGACGAGCTCGGTGGCATGAACCTCATGCTCGTGACGAGGAGCGGCAAGCTGCTCACCCCGGCGCTGAGCGATTCGATCCTCGATGGCGTCACCCGCCGTTCGCTGCTCGAACTGGCTCCTCAGCTCGGACTCGAGGCCGAAGAGCGTCAGATCTCCATCGAGGAGTGGCGCGAGGGCGCGGCCAGCGGCGAGATCGTCGAGGCGTTCGCCTGCGGCACCGCCGCGGTCATCACGCCGATCAGCAAGCTTGTCAGCGAAGACTTCACCATCGACCATGGTGAAGAGGCCGGTGAGAAGACCATGGAGCTGCGCAAGACGCTGCTCGGCATCCAGTACGGACGCGTCGAGGACAAGAACAACTGGCTCGTGCGGCTGGCCTGAGGGTCGGGGCTCTGGAGGGCCGGGCGTCGCGATGATCGCGGAGTCCGGCCCTTTGTGTCAGTCCGTCTGCTGTTGCGGAGCCGTTGATTACGGGGTGACCGGTCGGCAGTTATTTTACTCAGCTGTGCGTTAAATGGGGTACTGTGTCTTCGTGCACACGACCACCTCGGCGTCGGTACCGACAGCCTCCGAAGTCATCGCTCACCTGCCATGGAAGTGGCGCACCCAAGGTGCCATCTTCATCATCGGCGGGCTCGGTTTCATGTTCGACGCATGGGACGTCGCCCTCAACGGATTCCTCATTCCGCTGCTCAGCGACTATTGGAGTCTCACCGTCGGCCAGGCCGCCTGGATCGCGACCGCCAACCTCATCGGCATGGCACTTGGTGCCTTCATCTGGGGCGGCATCGCCGACGTCATCGGTCGGAAGAAGGCCTTCACTCTCACGCTCCTCGTGTTCTCGATCTTCACCGTCGCCGGAGCCTTCGCGCCCGCATATGGGTGGTTCATCCTCTTCCGCTTCTTTGCGGGATTCGGACTCGGCGGATGTATCCCCGTCGACTACGCCCTCGTCGGGGAGTTCACTCCCAGCCGTCACCGCGGACGCGTGCTCACGGCTATGGACGGCTGGTGGCCGATCGGCGCCTCGCTCTGTGCGTTCGTGTCGGCTTACCTCCTCGGCTTCGGGGACTGGCGCCTGATCATGCTCGTCATGATCGTGCCGGCTCTGTTGACGGTGGCGGTGCGTTTCGGGATTCCGGAATCACCTCTCTATCTGGCCTCGGTCGGACGCTACGCAGAGGCCGATGCGATCATCAAGCGACTGGTCGAGCGCACCGGCGCCGACGTGCGTGAGTGGACACACGAGCCGGCCGGAGGGACTGCTGCGACGCCGACCTCGAGTGCAGAGCCCAAGGTAGGTGGGCAGCTGCGTGCGGCCAGTGGTCAGCTGGTGCAGCTGTGGCAGCATTCCGCGAGAACGACTCTCGTCGCCTGGTCGCTGTTCGTCTCCGTCCTTCTTGTCTACTATGCGGCGCTGACATGGCTGCCGGGGATCCTCAAGAAGCAGGGGCTGGCCGATCAGGCGGCATTCCTCGTCACCGGGTCGATGACAGCGGTGGGCATCCTCGGTGTGATCGTCTCCGCGCTCATCGTCGAACGATTCGGTCGCAAATGGGTGCTCGGGGTCTCGTCGATCGTGGCCGCGATCCTCCTCGTCGGATCGGCAGTGTTCATCGAAGCCTCCGGCGCCGACCTCACCTGGACTGCGAAGGCCGCAATCATCGGGTTCGGCTTCATCATCCAGATCGCCATCCCGACGCTCTACACCTACGTCTCCGAGCTCTATCCCACCCGCCTGCGCGGATCCGGATTCGGATGGGCGTCGGCAGCGTCTCGACTGGCGACAGGAATCGCCCCGATCGTCTTTGGTGCGTTCATGTGGCCCGTGCTCGGACTGGCGCTGACGTTCGTCCTCACCGGCGCGCTTGTGGTCGTCGCCGTGCTGCTCATGGGCTTACTCGCCCGAGAGACGACCGGCGAAGAACTGAGCTGAGGCAGCCGCGGGAGTCGGGCTGATCCGGCCACAGGAGTAACGGAGCATTCAGTCGAAAGTGCCACTGTCCCCGCCTTATTGAGGTCAGCGCCCGATCTGCCTCCATGGGCGTCTGACCTGGACAGATTTCCAGGTGAACTCTCGTGTCAGTGCCGGACTGTAATGTTCTGGGCATGGAGGCAAAGCAGGTTCCAGACGCACTCACCGAGATCCTTCGGTGGCGTGACAGCCTGTCCGATTTGCCTCCGGCTGCGACCGAGGAAGAAGCGATCGATCGCATCTCGGCTCTCGAGGAGCTGACCTCCGCCTGCGCCGCCGCGCAGGCCCGCGAAACCCTGACGTTCGATATGCACCGCAGGAATCGGGAAGCCGAAGACGGGATCCCGAGCAAGAAGCAGGGCCTCGGAGTCGGTGCGGAGATCGGCTTGGCCAGAAAGGTCTCCCGGCACCGTGGCAACGCGCTGCTCAAATTCTCTCGGACCCTGCTCTTGGATCTGCCCAATGTCTACAGGGCGATGAAAGGCGGCGACATCTCGGAGGAGAAGGCCCGCACGGTCGCAAAGGAATCCGACTGGCTTCCCCGGGAGAAGAAGCACGAGCTCGACGAGCAGATGGCCGGACGCCTGGCCGAGGTGGGTGTGAGGCGACTGGGCAACGAAGTGAGGGCTCTCGCACAGAGACTCGATCAGAAGGCTGCAGTCGACCACCTCGAGCGCTGTATCGAGGAGCGCTCGGTCAGTGTGCGTCCGGCACCGGGAAATATGGCGTATCTGACCGCTCTGCTGCCGATGCCGCAGGCTGTCGCCGCATTCGCCAACCTCAAGAAGTCGGCGCAGACTGCCATCGCCACCGGCAGAGCCGACGGTCGAGGTCAGAATCAGATCGCTGTGGATCTCTTGGTCGAGCGACTGACCGGGCAGGCTGCTGCTGCGGCAGTGCCCACTGAAGTCCACCTCATCATGCAGGACAGCAGTCTGTTCGGGCCCGGGGAAGAATCGGCATGGTTCCCCGGAGTCGGCCCGATCCCGGCACAAGCCGCCAGGGCCGTCGTTGCCGAAAACGAAGCCGCCACCTTCATCCGCAGGCTCTACACTCGGCCCGAAGACGGGCAGCTCGTGAGGATGGACTCGCGCCGCAGGGAATTCTCGGGCCTGCTTCGACGCATGGTCGTCTTCCGCGACGACGTCTGCCGCTCGCCCTGGTGCGAGGCACCCATCCAGCACGCCGATCATGCCGACGCGGCTGCCGGCGGCGGCGAAACCGAGTGGGACAACGCCTCTGGACTGTGCGCGGCCTGCAACTATCTCAAAGAACTCAGCGGTTGGCGCCACAAGGCAACTGCCGACGCCCTCGAGGTCGTCACACCGACCGGTCACCACTACAAAACCCGCACCAGACCACTCAGCGGTCCCGATCCCGGATGCGCCTCTGGTCAGGACGAGGAGTTCGGAGCGAGGCATGGCCCCGGCCAACAGGATCCTCCTGATCAGCAGCACGATCGGGAACGGCAGCAACTTCCCGGTCGACAACATGGCCCCGAGCCGGGACGAGGCCATGGCACCGAACCGGGACACGAGCCTGCTCAAGCAGCGGAGGCGACGGCGTCGACCGGTGACGGACCTCGTGCCGCGCCGCTCGGCGAGGAAACACGTGCCGCGCCGCCCGGTGACGGAGCCCGTGCCGCGTCGCCGGGCGACGGACCTCGTGCCGTTCCTCCGAGCGACCGTGAAGGTGCTTCATCAGATGAAGCCGAACACGAGTTTTCGGTGTTGATTCCATGGCGGTACGTCCGCCGGGCCTCGCAACCTGCGACCGTCGAAATCGGCGGGTCGACCATCGGAATCGACATCTTCGATGCCGACGAACGCCCGATGAGTCCCACCGAAGAACTCCTGTGCGCCGCAATCCTCGAACACAGAGGCAGGCTGTGAACCGAGTCTGCCGAGGCGATGACAAGTGGTCACCGAAAGTTCAACTGCCCGCTCCGTCACGGGACTATGGTGATAGTCATGAACGACCTCAACGGGCAGTCGTCGCCCGCTGACCACATCGCGCCCTCCGGCCAGGCGGACGTTTCCGCGGTCGAAATCGTGTGGGGGATGCCGACGGGAATGGGTCCGTTGTGGCAGGGCGTGCCCTCGGGGCCGGGAATCGCCGGAGTCCTCCCGCCCCGCGACGAGGTCGAAGCAGTCTATGGGGCCGCTGCCGCCGAGCCGCCGCTGAACGAGGACCCGAGGTTTGCGGCAGTGTTCGCCGACGTCTACGAAGTCTCCGTCCGCAACGGGCAGGTCCTCATGACATTGACCCGGACCCAGCCCGACGGACGGCTGAGCTCATTCGCCTACGGCCACCATTGGAAATGGGAAGAACAGAAATATCCGTGGGCATTCGAACTGCAGCGCCGCCTCGGCGTGGCTTCGACCGAACTCGAATCGACCTTCGCTCTCAACCTGCTCGCCCGTGATCCGAACCGGCGCGAACGAGGTTTGGGACGGCGCACTCTCGAGGCGTGGATCGGGGAGGTCGGACGTTTCGGCTGTTGGCTGCAGACCGACGATATCGACAGCCCGGCACGACGGCTCTACGATGAACTCGGCTTCACCGAACTCGGCCACGGGCCCGAAGCACCCAACGGGCACCCCGGCTTGGTCATGTTCCGCAGCCCGCGGTGAGAAATCCTCGGCAGAACAGTTTCTCGTCAGCGGCGACACGTGGCCGCGTCGGCGGCGGTCACTAGGATGGGAGCATGCGTGAAGAAGACTCCTCGAAGGCGGCCTCGACGGTGAACGCCGAACTGCCCGACGACGAAAACCTCTGGCTCGAAGACATCTACGGCGAGGAGCAGATCGCCTGGGTGAAGGACCAGAACGCGAAGACCCTCGAACGTTTTCACGACGGCCTCTTCGACGACATCTCCGGTGATCTGCGCACTGCGCTGGACTCCGACGACCGCATCCCGATGGTCACCAAACGCGGTGATCACTTCTATAACTTCTGGCGGGACAAGACGAACCCGAAGGGCTTGTGGCGACGCACCTCCTGGGACAGCTACCGCACGGCCACTCCCGACTGGGAGGTGCTGCTCGACCTCGACGAACTGGCCGCAGAGGAAGACACCGCCTGGGTCTGGTCAGGAGCGATGGTGCGCCGCAGCGACAACCGCCGCGCACTCGTCCTCCTCTCCCCGGACGGAGGCGACTCACACCGAGTCCGCGAATTCGACCTCGACGACCGCGCCTTCGTCGACGGCGGCTTCGACATCCCCGCCGCCAAGACACGGTTGGCCTGGCTCGACGACGACACCGTGCTCGTCGCCACCGAAACCGACGCCGACTCACTGACGACCTCGTCCTACCCACGCCAAGCCCGAGCGCTCCGCCGCGGTCAGAGCCTCGACGACGCCCCGATCGTCGCCGAAGTGCCGCGCGACCACGTGGCGATCTTCGTCGGCAGCGACATCCGCCCCGACACCGAGGCCACCGACCGCGCCGTCATCATCGACGCCATCGACTTCTTCAACTCGACGATGAGCTTCCTCGACCTCGCCGACATCACGGGCGCAGACGGTTCGCTGTCAGCCGAACCGACGGCATGGGCCGACGCGCTCAACAGGGTCGACGTCCCCACTGACGTCGAGGTCGGCTTCGAGCGCGACCTCGTGCTCTTCCGAGCCCAGTCGACGTGGACGTCCGCCACCACCGAGGTGGCCGCCGGCGGCCTCGCCATCGCCGATATCGATGCGGTCAAGGCAGGCGAGATCGCTCCGCGCGTGATCTTCACCCCCGACGCCCACACCTCCCTGCAGTCCTTCACCTTCACCCGGGACTACCTCGTGCTCGAGCTGCTCGCCGACGTACAGTCGAAGCTCACGGTCCTCGACCTGAACAACGACTTCGCCGAATCCGCACTGCCCGGAGTCCCGGCCAACCATATGGTCGGCCTCGGCGCGGTCGACAAGTACGACCCGGCCACCGCCAACGACTTCTGGATGGTCAGCACCGGCTTCCTCACGCCCTCGACATTGTCGTACGGCACCCTGGGCCCCTCGGACGAAGCTGCGGGAACGAAGGAGTCCACCATCGAGGTGATCAAGTCAGCCCCGGCGATGTTCGATGCTGAAGGGCTGAGCGTCGAACAGCACTTCGCCACCAGCGCCGACGGGACGAAGATCCCGTACTTCCAGATCGGAGCCGACGACCTCCCGCTCGACGGAGAGAATCCCACCCTGCTCGACGGCTACGGCGGCTTCGAAGTCAGCCGCACTCCCGGATACTCACCCGTCGTCGGCATCGGCTGGCTCAGCCGCAGCACCACCGGCAACACCCTCCCGGCAGGTCGCCGAGGCGTCTATGTCCTCGCGAACATCCGCGGCGGAGGCGAATACGGACCCGAATGGCACACCTCGGCGATGCGGGAGAACCGCATGCGCTGCTATGAAGATCACTCGGCAGTGGCTCGCGATCTCATCGCCCGCGGCGTGACGAGCCCGAAGACGCTCGCCTGTGCCGGCGGATCCAACGGGGGCCTGCTGGTGGGCAATATGCTCACCCAATATCCCGAGCTCTTCGGTGCTGTGTCCTGCGGCGTTCCGCTGCTGGACATGGCCCGATACACGAAGCTCAGCGCCGGCTATTCGTGGAAGGCCGAGTACGGAGACCCGGACGTGGCCGAGGACTGGGCGTTCATCAGGGAATTCTCTCCCTACCACCTCCTCGAGGACGGTCAGGACTATCCGCCGGTGCTGTTCTGGACGGCCACGTCGGATGATCGGGTGGGGCCGGTGCAGGCCCGGAAGATGGCCGCCCGGATGCAGGCGGACGGAATCGAGAACGTGTGGTTCTTCGAAGACACCGAAGGCGGACATTCCGCCGCTTCGGACAATGAACAGACCGCATTCACCCGGGCGCTGAGCTACCGGTTCATGTGGAACGCACTGACAGGGGAGTAGGTTGGGAGACATGACGAACGAGACGCAGCACTTCCACGGCGAATACAAGGTCATCGGCGGCAAACTCGTCGTCGCCGATGTCACCACCGACGGCAAGACCATCACCGAGGTGAAGATCTCCGGGGACTTCTTCCTCGAACCCGAGGAAGCCTATTTCGACCTGGCACCGGCCCTCGTCGGCGCCAGCGTCACTGCCGATAATGCGGCGCTGCGCGGCCGCCTCGACGAGGCTCTGGCCGGCTACGGTTCGGAACTGGCGATGCACGGCTTCTCCACCGCCGATATCGCCACCGTCGTGCGACGGGCGCTGGGTTCGGCGGCGAACTTCACTGACTTCGACTGGCAGGTCATTCGCGGCGAGGTGCTGCCGACTCAGCTCAATGTGGCACTTGATCAGGTCCTGCTCGAGGAAGTTGCGGCAGGTCGTCGTCAGCCGACCCTGCGGTTCTGGGAGTGGGAGGACACGGCCACCGTCATCGGGGCCTTCCAGTCCTACGTCAACGAGCTGCGGCCCGAAGGCGTGGAGAAGTACGACGTCCAGGTCGTGCGTCGTATCTCGGGCGGAGGTGCGATGTTCATGGAGGGCGGCAACTGCATCACCTATTCGATGTTCGTCCCGCCTGCCCTCGTCGCCGGCCTCGACTATGAGGAGTCGTATGTGTTCCTCGACCAGTGGGTGCTCGCGGCTCTCAAGACTCTCGGCGTTGAGGCGTTCTACAAGCCGATCAACGACATCTCCTCGACCGGAGGCAAGATCGGCGGTGCCGCACAGAAGCGCAATCGCGACGGCACACTGCTCCACCACGCGACGATGAGCTACGACATCGACGCGGACAAGATGGTCGAAGTTCTGCGCATCGGCGAAGCGAAGATCTCCGACAAGGGAGTGGCGAGCGCGAAGAAGCGCGTCGACCCGTTGCGGAGTCAGACCGGTGAGGCACGCAAGGACATCATCGATGTCATGGCGGACACCTTCGCCACCCGCTATGGGGCCACTTACGGCACCTACACGGAGGAGGAGCTCAAGCGGGCCCAGGAACTCGTCGATGAGAAGTTCGGAACCGAGAAGTGGACGCACCGAGTGCCGTGAGCACCTCTGAATCCACCGCTTTCCGGGGCACGATCGTGGCCCTCGGCGGTGGTGGATTCTCGATGTCCGAGACCGGGGAATCGGCCATTGATGACGAGCTGGTGCGCATGGCCGCCAGACGGATCCGCGGCGGCGCTGAGGACGAGGCCGGTGCTCAGAGCGGCTTCGGCGCCTCTGTTGGACTCCCGAACGTCTGCTTCGTCCCGACGGCATCCGGTGACAGCCGCGACTACATCGAGCGGTTCGAAGCGGCATTCGAGGCGCGGGCACGAACCCATGTCCTCTCCCTGTTCGGGCAGAGTCCGTGGGACTACCAGGATCCGGCGATGCTGCTCGACATGGACCTCATCTACGTCGGCGGCGGCTCCACGGCGAACCTGCTCAGCCTCTGGCGGAGGCATGGCGTCGACCAACGGATGAGAGAAGCGGCCGGCGGAGGAACGATCCTCGCCGGCATCAGCGCCGGTGCGAACTGCTGGTTCGAAGCATCCTCGACGGATTCGTTCGGTCCGCTGGCACCGCTGAACGACGGGCTCGGATTCCTGCGGGGGAGTGCCTGCCCGCACTTCCATGGAGAACCCGGACGGAAGGAATCCTTCCGGGAATGGATCGCCCAGGGCCGGCTTCCGGGCCCCGGAATCGCCATCGATGATCATGCCGCGGTCGTGTACGTCGACGGTGCGGCCACCTCGGTGATGGTGGAATCCGCGGGGGCGCAGGCGTTCGTCGTTGATACGGGCGGTCGCCTGCACAACCTCGACGAACAGGGCCCCGTCGCACTTGTCAGCCAAGGCGGTTGAGGCGAGGAGAATTTCGGTGCGGACCGGTCGCCGCAACTAGCCGGGCTGTCTGTAGGATTGGGAATCAATCACGTCCCCTTCACTAGGAGAGCCATGCGCCAGGTCGAACCGTCCGTTGAACTGCTCGCCAAGCCCAATATCGATTGGGAAGCGATGAGGACTTACCTCGACGAGGTGGGCGGAACCTCCTGGGCGGACCGGGTCGAAGATGCGGAATCTCCCGACGCCGAGGATCTCCTCGAGTTCTCCGGACGCATGTGCTATCGCTCGTGGGAGCCGGGACTCAACCCGAACGTCTCGCGGGTGCGCACCGATTCCGCGCAGTACCTCGGCAACGTCGTGAAGTCCCAGCACGGATCCGTGCTCGAACACGCGAACTTCACCTTCGTCCTCCACAACGTCTCGCGCGTGCTCACCCACGAACTCATCCGCCACCGCGCAGGATCGGCGTTCTCGCAGGAATCGCTGCGCTACGTCCGCCTCACGGACATCCCATTCTGGTTCCCCGAGTGGGCCCGCGAAGATCCCGAACTCATGGAACGCAGCCTCAAGGTCCTCGACACCCTCGAGGAGCACCAGCAGTGGATGGCCGATCATTTCGAGCTTGACGAGGAGGGCACGAAGTTCTCCCACAAGAAGCACATGACCTCGTTCATGCGCCGCTTCGCCCCCGAGGGCCTGGCGACCGGAATCGTCTACACCGCGAACCTGCGTTCTCTGCGCCACGTCATCGAAATGCGCACTGCGAAGGGCGCTGAAGAGGAGATCCGCCTCATCTTCAACAAGATCGGCGAGGTCATGCGCGAAGAGGCACCGGCAGTCTTCGCCGACTACGAAGTCGTCGACGGAGAATGGATCCCCGGCACGCGCAAGGCCTGAGACCACGCAGGTCCTGACACCACACAAGGCCTGATGCGAAGCGTTCGGAGACGTCCGGGCGCCTCACACCCACAGACACCTGACACGCCCAGCCACACCTGACGCCGACGTCAGACAGATTTCAGGAGGAACCGTCATGGCAGATATCTACGCAGCTCAGCTCAATCCCGGCAAGCTCGACGTCGTCACCGACTGGGTTGCCAAGCAGGACTGGGCCGCCGAGCTCGACCTCGCGGCGAACCCGCTCGAGACTGTTACCGCGTACCGCTTCGACGACCCTGCCGGCGAAGTGGGCATCGAGATCCACATCGTGAAGAGCGGCGACCAGCTGCTGCAGGTGCCGCTGACCTACCGCGGAGAACCGCTCGAAGGCGCCGACGAAGCATTCGTGGCGAACATGGATCACTCGGTGCTCGGCAAGCGGTGGGTCTACGCCGGCATGGGCGACCCGCTGTTCCGGCAGCGCCTCGACCACACCATCGCCACCGCGTCGACCGCAGCGAAGCAGTACCGCGTCGATGCTGAGGGCAACCGGGGCGAAGAGATCACCGAGGTGGCCCACGCCTTCGGGACGGGACCTCTGCCGGGTGCCGGCGACGTCGAGATCCTCTACCGCCTGTCGCCCGAGTCTCCGGCGGAGAAGTCCGACGCCGGTCTGCTGTTGGGCCGCTGGGACGGTCAGGACACGAACGTCGTCCTCGCCATCATGGTCTGAGGGGATTGCCGGCACGATCTGAGGGCCCGGGCCAAACGCCGAACGGCACAGCCAACTCAATGCGGGGAGGAATCGGAACTCATGAGCAGCGACTGCATCTTCTGCCAGATCGTCGCAGGTGACGCACCGAGTGCGCCGATCGCCGAGACCGAGTCGACCTTAGCGTTCATGGACATCCAGCCCGGGTCGGACGGGCATCTGCTCGTCGTGCCGAAACGTCACAGCACGGACCTGCGGGATATCCCGGCCGAAGATCTGTCTGCGGTGGCGCTCGAATCCCAGCGCATCGCCAAGCACGCTTTCGATGCATGGGGAGCCGATGGCGTCAATCTCCTCAACTGCTGCGGTGCCGAGGCGTGGCAGACGGTCTTCCACTTCCATATGCACGTCATTCCGCGCTACCGGGACAGGGACAAAGACCGCTTGCGGCTGCCGTTCGAACCCGGAATCCGCGGGAATCAGGAACTCATCGGATTCCTGGCCGCGAGCATGCGGGAGTCACTCGGCGACGAGTGAGGCATTGCCGTGATCGCCGCCGTTGCGCTCGACCTCGCCGAGGCGACTCACAGTGCCCGGACCGCCGGCCGTCTCACCTGGCCAGGTCGATGATCGTCATCCCCGCCGAGGCAGAGGGTGACCCCATCGCCTCCATCGCCGCGGGCGCCTCGTCGAGTCCGATGACAGTAGTGACCAGCTCCTGCGGACGCAATCGTCCCTGAACGACAAGGTCCACGAGCTCTGGGTACTCGGCCGCAGCCATTCCGTGCGAGCCGAGCACGCTGAGCTCGAGAGCGATCACGCGCGGCAGATCGACGACCGGCTCCGCGGGCAGCAGCCCGATCTGCACATGCCGACCCAAAGGTGCCAGAGCACCGATCGCCGCCCGGATCGTGTCCTCCCTGCCCAGGGCATCAACGGTCACAGCCACCCCGTCGGGATCGGTCGACGCGAACTGCGCGACCACCTCGGCGCTCAGCTCCTCGGGGCTGAGATCCCGAGCATTGACGCATCGTGCGGCACCGAACTCACGGGCGGATTCCAAGGCCGCATCGCTGACGTCGATGGCGATCACCTTCGCACCGAGGGCCCCGGCGATCATGATTGTCGACAGTCCCACCCCGCCGCAGCCGAAGACGGCGACAGTCTCGTCCGCGGCAAGGCGAGCCCGCACTCGCAGACCATGGAAGGCCGTGGCGAATCGACACCCGAGCCCGACGACGGCCGCGGCCGGCAGATCCTCGGGCACGGCCACGAGGTTGGCATCGGCATTGTGGATGACGACCTGATCCGCCCACGACCCGAAATGCGTGAATCCCGGCTGCGTCTGATCGGGGCACACCTGCGCATTGCCGGAAACGCACCACCGGCAACTGCCGCACCCGCACACAAAGGGAACGGTCACACGCTGGCCGACGTGGAAGTCCTGCACGCCCACACCCGCCGAGGCGACCCTCCCGACCAGCTCATGCCCGGGCACGTGGGGCAGAGTGATCGTCGAATCGTGGCCGGCCCACGCGTGATGGTCGCTGCGGCACACCCCGGTGGCTTCGACGTCGATGACGACTCCCGCACCAGGTGCGGTCGGGGCGGAAATGTCCGTGAGTTCGGGACGGACGGAGAACTGATCGAAGACGATGGCGCGCATACCGTCGATCGTAGGCTCGCCGGTGCCGCGACCGCGAAGACGTCCACGAAACGGCGCGGCCGCAGCGACTGGTCAGCACAGCGGGCCCGGCGCAGCCGCAGCGGCTAACCAGCGCAGCCCCCAGGCGACTCAGCGCGGATGAACTCCCGCGACCGCCAAAGCATCGAGCAGCCGAGCCCGCAGCGCCTGCGCCCTGCCGGAGAAATCCTTCTGCCGCTCCATGTATACGGCTTTGCCCGCAGCGGTCTCGATGGAGACGACCCCGTAGCCCCAACCACGCAGGTCATAGGGGGAGGCCTCCATGTCCAGGGTGCGGATATCGAGGGCGAGGTCGAAGCAGTCGACGACGAGATCCGAATCAGCGATCGGCGAGATCTTCATCGCCCATTTGTACAGATCCATCCCCGCGTGCAGACACCCGGGCTGCTCGTTGGCGACCATGCCCTCGCGGCTCGGCTGCAAGGTGTTGAGCGGACGCGCGGGTTCGGTGAAGAAACGGAACGCATCATGATGCGAACACTGGATGCGGTGGCCTTCGACCACGGCATCGGTCTCGGCGGGGCTCAACCGCAGCGGCACCTGCTGATGCCGGCGCTGCTCGTCGGTGAGACGGTAGACCATCGCCCATTCGTGGATGCCGAAGCACCCGAAGTTCGCTTCCCGACCCAATGTCGACGACAGCAGCGAGGCGATGAACTTTGCTCCGTCCCCACGGTCGGTGCGCCAGGACTCGAGGTCCACCTCGGCGAAATTCTGCGCATCGTCGATGCGATACCACCGACGGTCGAAATACCGACGATCTTCGGCCGTCTCAAGCGCGACGCGCACACCCGGCCCGGGATGCCATTTCTTCAGCTGCCCGACCTTGAACGGGTAGTAGGTGAAGAGGAAGTCTTCGACCGGGTGGGTCTCCTGTCGCATCCGCCGGTCGATATGCGCATCGGTGCGCTCGGCGATCCGATGTTCGTGCTCGTCACGCAGCTCGCGCCAGATCTCGGCAGGAACGACACCGTCACCGAGGCGGCCCGACGATGCGTCGGCACGCTCGGTCGCCGCCCTGGATGGGGCGGGAGTCGTGGTCGAGAGTGCGGAAGTCACCGCACCATTGTCCCAGACGGTCGAGTCGGGCTCCAGCTCAGCGACCCGAGCGCTTCGTGCCCTTCGCAGCAGGTGCGGTGAGTGGATCCTCAGGCCACGGATGCTTCGGGTAGCGGCCCCGGTTCTCGGCCCTGACATGGGCATACGCGTTCGCCCAGAACGACGCGAGATCACTGGTCACCGCCAGGGGCCGCCTGGCGGGGGAGAGCAGGTGCATGGTGACCGCCACCTGGCCGTCACAGACGCGGGGCACATCGGTCCAACCGAAGCACTCCTGGAGTTTGACCGCGAGGATCGGGCCCGGGAGCTCGGCGCGTTCGGGGGCCGGATACTCGAGGCGGATGTGTGACCCGCTGGGCACTGTGATGTGGGTCGGCACAAGCTCGTCGAGCCGGGCCGCCTCGGGCCAGGGCAGCAGACCGCTCAGCGCGGAGACGAGGTCCACGCGGGCAGGATCGGAGCCCTTCGCGATCCGGTCGAGCGCATCAGGACACCACTGATCGAGCGTCTCAGAGAGGTGCTCCCACGTGACCTCCGGCCATGGGTCCCCGAAGATCGCGCGGAGCAGTCCCAGCCGGGCGCGCAGCGATTCGAAGGCTTCGGAGGGACGCAGAACCTCGCGGGCTCCTCGCTCGCGCACCGATTCGGCGATGGCACGGCGGGCGAGTTCGCGACCGGCCTGGATCGGGGTGGAGGTCAGTTCGATTCCGCCGAGGCGGCTGCGTCGTACCGCACGGACCTTCCCGGACTCGAACGTCGCCGTCTCCTCCGTGTGCAGCAGTCCGGCTCCGGCGAGTTCCGCGGTGTCGACGTCGATGGGCACAGCAGATCGGATGATCGCACGCGATCCGGCGAGGCCCACCTCGGCGATGGCCAACCATGGGCTGCCCTGCAGCGAGGAGTCTCGGGGCAGGCTCGCCGCCGTGCCGGAAGCCAGTAGGTATTCGGAATCGGAGGCGCTGCGCAGCCGCGCGATCTGCAGGGGGTAGGACAGTGCCGTGACGAGCCCGAGGTCCTCGGGAGTCAAAGCTGTGCCGGTACCGCCGGTGGCTTCAGCGCGGTCGCCGATTCCACCGTTCCCGTCTCCCGTGTCGCCGCCCTCGCCGCTCGAGGCGTACTCGCGTGCGATCGACGCGAACCGTTTGCGGTCCTGAGCGAATCGAGTATCCCTGCTGCGTCGCAGCTGCCGCAGCAGCGCGGAGAGATCGGCGCCGGGAGCCCTCTGATCGGATTCGATGACGGCGACCGCTTCTGCCGCACGCGCGGGTGAGAGCAGGGCAGCCCCGTCGAGGAGGCCACGTGCCGACCACACCGAGGCGGGAACCGCCGCGATAGCCCGCCCCGTCTGGGTGACGTTCAGTGCTGATATCGGGAACTCGGCAGTGTCGGGGAGCTCACCGGTGGGGCGCTCACCGGCGGAGCGCTCGCCTCCTGCACCGTCCATTGCCGCTGCCGAGATCTCCACGGCTCCCAAAGCGACCAGGTTGTCGACCGCCTGCCGTTTCGGTCCGGCCGGCAGCGGATCTGGCAAGAGGGTCTCGTCGCCGCCCCACACAGCGAGTGCGAGCACTGCGGAGGTGAGATCGGAGGTCGCAATTTCGGGAGGAGTGTGCTCGGGCAGGCTTGCCCAATCCGCCTCTGACATGCACCGATACGCAACACCCGGTCCCTGCCGGGCGGCACGACCGGAGCGCTGTGTTCCCGAAGCCTTCGACTCCCGCATCGTGACCAGCCCGGACATGCGACGCCGCGTATCCAGCCGTGGTCCTCGGGAGAGCCCGGAGTCGACGACGATGCGGACCCCGTCGATCGTCAGCGCCGATTCGGCTACCGCGGTCGAGACGATGACTCGGCGGCCGCGCTCCTGGTCGGTGCGTGGGCGCAGGATCGTGTCCTGCTCTTTCGCGGGGGTCCGCCCCGTGAGAGTGTGCACCTCGATCGTGTCACCGGTACCCGAACCACCAGAGCCGATCGGTCCGCCATCACCCGAACCGCCACCTGATTCCACACGGCGCCGCACGCGAGAGGCCACCTCGTCGACTTCGCGTGCACCGGGAGCGAAGACGAGGACGTCGCCCTCACCGGTCTCAGTCAGCGCACGCACCGTCGTCGCCGCCAGATGATCAAGGAAATCCCAGGTCACACCCCGCGCATCAAGGGGCCGATCCTTCGCCGGTGCCCACCGTATCTCCAAGGGATGAGGATCGGCGGACACCGACAGCAGCGTCGCCGGCGACTGCGGTCCGTCACCGAGACGCGCGGCCCACAGCTGCGCATCCAAGGTCGCCGACATGACGACCACGGACAGGTCCTCGCGCAGATCAGCCAATTCCCGGCACATCGCGAACGCGAGATCCGTATCCAGCTGCCGCTCATGCACCTCGTCGAGAATGACCCCGTCGATACCGGTCAGCTCCGGATCGCGCAGCAGTCGGGACAGCAGCACCCCCGTGGTGACGAACTCGATCCGTGTGGCCTGCGAAGTCCGCGATTCACCTCGGACGGTGAACCCCACCACCTCGCCGAGGCGGGTCCCCGTCAACGACGCGAGCCGCCTGGCCGCGGCGCGGGCCGCCATCCGCCGGGGCTGGGTGACGATGATGCGGCCCGGACCAGTCAGGTGCTCAGCGATCATCGGCGGCACCACGGTGGTCTTACCGGTTCCGGGAGGAGCCTCTACGACCAATCTCGGGGCGGGGGTCGCCTCGGCGAGGCCCAACTCATCGATGAGCGCGGCGGCGGGCAGGCCGGCCCCGACGCGGGCGAGATCGAAGGTGTGCGGGAGGTGCGGATCGGGCATGCCACCAGTCTCTCAGCAGGGCGGCCCCGCCCGCACACGGGACACAGCGGGGGATCTGCGGAGACCCGATCGCGGATCGATGAGCACCGACGCGCGGAAGGCACCAGGCACTGACTAGACTGTGACACATGCGTATCGCCAGATTTGTACATCAGGACGAACCCAAATACGGAGTCGTCGAAGGTGAAGTGCCGCCGATCACCGACGGAAGCTGGGACACGTCGGGACTCGAACTTGCCGTTCTCGACTCGGACCCCTTCTTCTCTCCGGCCCAATCGACAGGCGAGAGACTGAAGATCGACGACGTGCGTCTGGTCAGCCCCATCCTGCCGCGTTCGAAGGTGATCGGCGTGGGCCGCAACTTCGCCGCACACGCAGCAGAACTCGGCAACGAGGTTCCCGTGACCCCGGTGACCTTCTTCAAACCGAACACCGCGGTCATCGGCCCCGGCGACCCCATCCGCCTGCCCGCGATCAGCGAATACGTCTCCTATGAGGCCGAACTCGCCGTCGTCATCGGCCGTGTGGCCAAGGGCGTGAAGGCGGAGAACGCCTTCGACCATGTCCTCGGCTATACCGCGAGCAACGATGTCACCCTGCGCGACCTCCAGAAGTTGGACAAGCAGTGGACTCGGGCGAAGGGCTTCGACACCTCGGCCCCGCTGGGTCCCTGGATCGAAACCGAACTCGACGTCGACGACCTCGGCATCCGGTCCTGGGTCGACGGGGATCTCAAGCAGGACGGCACCACCGCCGACTTCATCTTCGATATCCCGACCATCATCGAACACCTGTCGGAGACGATCACCCTGCTGCCCGGCGATGTCATCCTCACCGGAACCCCGGAGGGGGTCGGTCAGATCGTGTCCGGCAACCGCGTCGACATCGCCATCGAAGGACTCGGTGTCCTGTCGAACCCGGTCATGGACGCCTGAGCCGACCGCCGCCTCGGCGATCGCATCCACGGAACACCAGAGCCGCCACACCACCAGCGCCACCGCGCACACCACAGACTCACACCCGAGAAGATCACGCAAAGGACAATCGTGAGCGTCAAAGTTCGTTTCTGCCCATCACCCACCGGCACCCCGCACGTCGGCATGGTCCGCACAGCCCTGTTCAACTGGGCCTATGCCAAGCACACCGGCGGCAAGTTCGTCTTCCGCATCGAGGACACCGACGCGGCACGTGACTCCGAGGAGAGCTTCGGCCAGGTCGTCGATGCTCTCAAATGGCTGGGCCTGGACTGGGACGAAGGCATCGAGGTCGGCGGAGACAACGGACCCTACCGCCAGTCCCAGCGTGGCGAGATCTACTCAGGCGTCATCGAGAAGCTCAAGGCCGGCGGCCACATCTACGAGTCCTACTCGACGAACGAGGAAGTCGAAGCCCGGCACAAGGCGGCTGGCCGTGATCCGAAACTCGGCTACGACGGCTACGACCGCGACCTCACCGACGAGCAGAAGGCCGCCTTCCGCGCCGAGGGCCGCGAACCTGTATGGCGCGTGCGCATGCCCGATGAGGACATCACCTTCACTGACCTCGTTCGCGGCGACATCACCTTCAAGGCCGGCACCGTGCCCGACTTCGTCGTCGTCCGCGCGAACGGCCAGCCGCTGTACACTCTGGTCAACCCCGTCGACGACGCACTCATGGGCATCACCCATGTGCTCCGCGGCGAGGACATCCTGTCCTCGACCCCGCGTCAGATCGCTCTCTACGAACACCTCAAGGCTATCGGCATCGCCGAGGCGACCCCCGAGTTCGGCCACCTGCCCTACGTCATGGGCGAGGGCAACAAGAAGCTGTCGAAGCGCGACCCCGAATCGAACCTGTTCCTCCACCGCGAGAACGGGTTTATCCCCGAGGGACTCATCAATTACCTCGCCCTGCTCGGCTGGTCCGTCGGACCCGACCGCGACGTGTTCAGCGTCAAGGAATTCACCGAAGCCTTCGACATCCACGATGTCCTGCCCAACCCGGCCCGCTTCGACGTGAAGAAGGCCACCGCCATCAACGCCGACCACATCCGCCTCCTCGAGCCGGATGACTTCCGTGACCGTCTGGTGCCGTATCTCCAGGCCGCCGAGGTGCTCCCGGAGTCCCCGACAGATGCTCAGCTGGCGATCCTCAACGAGGCGGCTCCGCTCGTGCAGACCCGCATGAAGCTGCTCGGAGAGGCTCCCGACCTGCTCGCGTTCCTCTTCACCTCCGATGACGACCTCGTCATGGCCGAAGACGGACTGAAGACGCTCAAGGACTCCGCCCCCGAGGTGCTCGCCGCCTCCATCGAGGTCCTCGACGGACTCGACGACTGGACCACGGCGAAGCTCGAAGAGGTGCTGTCGGCCAAGCTCGTCGACGAGATGGAGATCAAACCGCGTCTGGCCTACGGGCCCCTGCGTGTGGCCGTGTCCGGCCGCAAGGTCTCACCACCGCTGTTCGAGTCGATGGAGATCCTCGGCAAGGACTCCTCGCTGAAGCGCCTCAAGGCACTCGCGGCACAGCTGTGAATCAGACGACCTGGACCCGCGGGGGACTGCACTTCCGTGACGTGACGGTCACCGTGCCCTTCGATCATTTCGGACGGGCGGGGGAGGCCGCCTCGGCGGGGGAGAGCGCCGCGACTGCCGCCTCGGGGAAGGTGAATCTGCCGGACACGATCGACGTGTTCGCCCGGATCATCGCCACCGAGGCGGACAGTCAGAAGCCGTACCTCGTGTACCTGCAGGGCGGGCCCGGCGTGGAAGCCCCGCGCCCGGGCATCGTCGGCGGTCCCGGCGGCTGGGTGAAGCGTGCCCTCGAGGAGTTCCAGGTCGTCATGCTCGACCAGCGTGGAACCGGAAGATCGAATCCGATCGGCTCTGTCGATGGGGCCATCACCGGGCTGAGGACGGTAGGGGAGGCCCCGGCCGCGATCGCCGAGGCGCTGTCCTTCTTCCGTGCCGATTCGATCGTCGAGGACGCGGAGATCCTACGCCGCCACCTCGGCGCGGAGATCTGGTCCCTGCTGGGTCAGTCCTTCGGCGGCTTCACGACTCTGCGCTACATCTCCGCGCATTCGAGTGCCCTTCACGAGGTGTACTTCACCGGCGGTCTGCCGGCGATCGGCCTCGACCCGGCGACCGTCTACGGACGCACGTGGGAGGGCATGATCCGCAAGTCCGAGCAGTATTACGCAGCGTTCCCCGGCGACCGTGAGAAGATGCGGCGCCTCGTCGACCTTGCGTCTGTCGGTGACGGTCTCGCCCTGCCCGGGGGAGCGCGGGCGACGCCGGAGCGGATCCGTCTGCTCGGGCACTTCCTCGGCACCTCGGATGGTCCGGAGAAGCTGCATTATCTGCTCGACCTCGACTTCTCTTCGGGGGCTTTCCGGCATGACCTTGCCGCGTCTCTGCCGTTCTCGGGGCGCAACCCGCTCTATGCCGTCATCCACGAATCCTGCTGGGCCGACGGCACGGCGACGAATTGGGCGGCCAGGCGGGCGATGCCCGATGCCGTGGTCAAGGATCCGACGCTGTTGGCCGGCGAGCATGCCGGGCCGGAATCGCTGCATGAGGATCCCGAACTCGCGCCCTTCGCCGAGGTGGCAGAGATCGTCGCCGCACGTCAGTGGCCCGGTCTCTACGATGTCGACGCTCTGCGGGCCGCCTCGGTGCGCGGTGCTGCGGCAGTGTACTTCGAGGACGCGTACGTGCCGGTGGAGTATTCGCTGGCCACGGCCGAGCATCTCTCCGGGGTGCAGCCGTGGGTGACGAACGAGTACGAACACAACGGTCTGCGCGCCGACGGCTACCGGGTCCTCGACCGGCTCATCGGCCTCGCTCGCGGGTGAGGCCGGGGCCGTCGGGGCCGGCAGAGCGAGCCTGCGCGCGCGGGACTTCTGGGCCCGTCGACGGGCCGGGTGCGGTGAGCCTATTCTGTTAAGAAGGTCACACTGAAAAGGAGCCTCTCGGATTTGTCGGGAGGCGGGGTGCTTGTGTAGAGTTATATCTCGTTGCTCAGGGAAATCTCCTCGGGGATGACCTTGAAAAACATTGGGCTATGGTGTAATTGGCAGCACGAGTGATTCTGGTTCATTTAGTCTAGGTTCAAGTCCTGGTAGCCCAGCGGACACAGTCTGGATCAGTCCAGGAGTGTTGTTCTAGCCCCCGTCGTCTAGTGGCCTAGGACGCCGCCCTCTCAAGGCGGTAACGGCAGTTCGAATCTGCTCGGGGGTACGGTTGAGCCCCGCATCGAATTTCGGTGCGGGGCTCACTCTAATTCACGGGCGTTCCTGCACCGTGTCAGCATCCGCGGGTTCAAGATTCATATGCACTGATTGAGATCACCACTTCTGCACATTGAAGCCGCTCCTGCACCAGAAATATAGGGCGCAGTGAGTCAGCGGCCGACTGAATCGGCGATGCGCTTCGTATGTTCGGCCGTCTTGATATTGGAGACGATGAGCTCGAGCACGAGACGCACGCCGATGACCCACAAGGCCGGAATGATCCAGCCGAAGATGATCGACAGGATCAGCGGCAGCACGCTGAAGCTCGGTCCGCCGCTGAGGTAGCTCGACGCCGAACCTGCGGCGATTCCCGTGGTGATGCCGGCGACGATAGTCCCGAGATAGGACAGGACCGCGACCACGATCGCGATGATGTAGATGAAGCCCGCCCACTTCACCGCGATGAAGTTGTCGAAGCGGATATCGAACAGCGACTTGAAGAACCCAGCCTGCTGAGGCGCCGACTGTGGAGCCTGACCATACCCAGGCTGACCGTAGGCGGGCTGACCATAAGCCTGCTGCTGTGCCGCTCCTTGCGAGTATGCGTGCTGCTGATAAGGATCCTGCTGATAAGCGCCGGGCTGCGAATATCCGCCCTGCTGGTACGGCTGCCCCTGTGCCTGGTCGGCATGGGGATCATAGGTGCCCTGCTGATAGGTGGGCTGCTCGGGCCGGAACTGTGCCTCCTGGCCGTGCTGCGATGCCTGAGCATCCTGGCCGGGCTGGAACTGGGAGTTCTGGGGACTCTGCGCCGACTGGTCCGAGGCGGATTGAGCACTCTCCGGCTGGTCTCCCGGTCCGGGGTTCTGGCCGTCGAGGTTCTGCTCAGCCGAGCTGCTGTTCGGGTCGTTCGGGTTCTGCGGTGTCGACATGGTGTCCCCTTCGAGAATGGAACGCACCCAGGACAGGGCACGCTCGCCTGATATCTGCCTGTAGTCGCAACCTATCAGGATGCGCCGACTCGCGGCAGGGCGACTGTCATTTCGGAAGGAAGCACGAAGTGTCGTCTGCCCCGGTCAGAGCGATGCTCCACTCGACGACAAGCTCGTCACCCGGGGCGACGACGTCGAAGTCCTCGCCGGCTTCGCCCGCTGCGAATGCATTCGGGGGACAGGTCATCGGCTCGATCGCAATCGCCCGACGTGCCAGATCCTCATCGAGGCCGTCGCCCGTACACGCCTGCCAGGTGCGGAACCCTGGCCCCATCCCGACGACGACCTCGCGCAGATCTGCACCCTTCAGCCGTGCCCGCGACCATCCGTCGTCACCGCGCCGAGGTGAGCCGTACGCATCATCGAGGATCGTGCCGCCGATGAGGCGCAGCGCCCGGAAGTCCTTGCACACCATGCATGCCGAATCATCGGAGGCGTGATCGGCCGGGACGGCAGTGCCGTCATCGAAGGGGCGAACAGCCGTGGGGATAAGCCGCTCATCGGTCTCGTGCCAGTGCGCAGCGGGAATGACGAGCTGAGCCTCATCGACAAGGGCATCGTCAACGGGGTCGGTTGTACCCGGTGGGGCAGTGCCCGGGGAGAGCCACGGATGAAATCCGAAACCGAACGGTGCGGGAGCCGACCCCGAGTTCAGGGCACGTGCACGCATGCGCAGCTCCGCCTCGGCGAGTTCGAAATCCACCTGCAGATCGAACGCGAACGGATACCCCGCGGTCGGCCCCAGCGTGAATGCGAGACTGACCGTCGACTCGGTGCGCTCGACTACGGACCATTCGACATCGGCGACGAGGCCGTGCAAGGCAGCATCCCGCTCGGGCTCGGTGATCGGCAGCCGGTGGCTGTCCCCGGCGAAGTCGTAGCGACCCCCATCGATCCGGTTCGGCCAGGGGGCGAGCACGGCTCCGTCGAAGGCGTTCATCGGCACCACGACCGGACGATCGCCGACGCTGAAGCGCACCAGGCTCGCGCCGATGGGGGAGATGACCGCCGCTGACTCGTCACAGGCGAGTTCGATGGTGGCGGTCATAGGTCTCCAGGGTGCTCGAGCGCGGGAAGAACAGTTGCAGATATTCTACGCCGTCCGCACGAATCCGGGCCGCCAGATGTTAGCATTATGATCGAAAATGATAACTTTTGGGAGGTCTGATGCCAGCGTCGCATCGCCGGGCGAACCTGTCCGATGGTCGCGAGATCCTGTTCTTCCAGGACCCCGACTCACCTGCACCGACGATCGCCGCCGACCCCCGGCCACACGATTCGCGCCCCGACAGCGGAACCCTGCGCTTCGACGTCCTCACCGGCGAATGGGTCGCCGTGGCCACCCACCGACAGACCCGCACCCACCTGCCCGCCGCCGCCGAGTGCCCGCTGTGCCCGTCGACGACGGACCGTCCCACAGAGATCCCGGCAGTGGACTTCGACGTCGCCGTCTTCGAGAACCGCTTCCCCTCCCTCGGACCCGGCCTCGGTGATGTTCCGTCCGCGCAGAGCGTGGACACCACCTTCGCCGAGGCGGCCGCCGACTCCGCCGAAACCGTGACATCTGCGCTGTCGGGACCGGGATACGGCCGCTGCGAAGTCGTCGTCTTCTCCTCGGAGCACACCGGCTCCTTCGCATGCCTCGGCACCGCACGCGCCCGCACCGTCATCGACGCCTGGGCCGATCGGACCGCCGAACTCTCTGCCCTGCCGGGCATCGAACAGGTCTTCATGTTCGAGAACCGCGGGGAGGAGATCGGAGTGACGATGAACCACCCGCACGGTCAGATCTATGCTTACCCGTATGTCACCCCGCACACCGCGATCATCTCGGCCCGGGCGCATGAACACCTGCGCCGGACCGGTCGGCCGCTGCTCGGCGATGTGCTCGCCTTCGAACGCGAGGCAGGAGAGCGAATGATTCTTGAGACCGATCACTTCTCCGCTTTCGTGCCCTTCGCGGCCCGTTGGCCGATCGAGGTCCACCTCGTTCCGCACCGCCAGGTGGGAAGCGTCGACGAGCTCGACGAGTCCGAACGCGACGACCTGGCCCGCGTCTATCCGGAGGTGCTGCGCCGTATCGACGGCCTCTACCCGAGTCCCACTCCGTATATCGCGGCCTGGCACCAGGCGCCGGTCAACAGTGCCGACCGCCGCGCCGACTGGCTCCACCTCGAGATCACGAGCCCCCGCAGAGCGGAGAACAAGCTGAAGTTCCTCGCCGGTTCGGAGGCCGCTATGGGCGCCTTCGTCGGCGACGTCTCCGCCGAGGAGACCGCAGCCAGACTGCGTGCCGTGACCCTGGAGCCCCTCGCCGAGGCGGCCGTACCCGTGAGCGCGAACGCGAGCACGGCTTCGGCACTCGACCCGGAAGACGATCGTTCATGACCACAGAGACCCCCGAGGCCGTATCCACACCGACCCCCGAACACCTCGCCGAGGAGTTCGAGTCCCTGTTCGGATACCGTCCGATCGGTTCCTTCCGTGCTCCAGGCAGGGTGAACTTCATCGGCGAACACACCGACTACAACGCCGGCTTCGTCCTGCCGATCGCCATCGATCGGGCGGTGTACGTCGCGATCGGTCGGCGACCCGACAACGGCGCTGCCGGGCGAGGCGGGGACGCCGCAGGGCGGCAGGTCGATGACGCAGAGAACACGGGGACTGTGCAGCCGCCTCGGCGTGGGGAGAGCATTCGCATCGTTTCAGACCATCGCGATGACACCGGCCAGAGAATGTTCGGCCAGTTCGCGGCCGCGGACCTCGTGCCCGGAAG
This sequence comes from Brevibacterium sediminis, assembly GCF_024895295.1. Lineage (NCBI taxonomy): Bacteria > Bacillati > Actinomycetota > Actinomycetes > Micrococcales > Brevibacteriaceae > Brevibacterium > Brevibacterium sediminis. The sequence goes on from NZ_JAHQRN010000004.1 coordinate 417,438, forward strand.
CCTGCCCGGGTGGCTGAGCCATCCTGCCGGAGTCGTCGATGAGATCGCGAAGACCACTGGCACGGTGGTCGGCGGAGTCGACCTCTATATCGAATCCACCGTGCCCGTCGGTGCCGGACTGTCCTCATCGCACGCACTCGAAGTCGCGGTGCTCATCGCCCTCGACGAGGTGTATGGCCTCGGACTCGACGACCGGGAGAAAGTCCTGCTGACTCAGCGAGCCGAGAACGACTTCGTCGGTGCGCCGACGGGCATCGTCGACCAGGCCGCGTCGATCATGACCGAGGCCGGGCACGCGCTCTTCCTCGACTGCCGCGACCTCAGCGCTCGCCAGATTCCCTTCGACCTCGACGCCGAGGGACTCAGACTCCTCGTCATCGACTCGAAGGTCTCTCACTCGCACAGCGAAAGCGGGTACGGCGCCAGACGGAGGACCTGTGAGGAGTCCGCCGCGATCTTCGGAGTCGACAGTCTGCGGGAACTCGCCGATGACGTCGACCTGAGCGAACTGACCGAGGAGCAGCGCAAGCGGGTGCGCCATGTCATCGCCGAAAACGCCCGGGTCCGCGCCACCGTCGAACTGCTCGAGGACAATGAACGATCAACAGGCGACGATCACGACGCGCACATCAGAGCAATCGGCGACCTGTTGGTGGCTTCCCACGAATCGCTGCAGCACGACTACGAGGTCTCCTGTGTCGAACTCGATGTGGCGGTGGCTGCTGCGATGGGAGCCGGGGCGCTCGGCGCGCGGATGATCGGCGGCGGCTTCGGCGGTTCCGCGATCGCCCTCATCCACGCAGACCGGGTCGAACAGGTCGGCGATGCCGTCACCTCGGCATTCGCCGAGCACGGCTACGGGGAGCCGGACATCTTCGCCGTCAGTGCCGGCCGGGGCGCTGCCCGTTTCGACTGAGCTCCTGATTCGGCCGAACCTGTTTCGGCTGAGCCGCCGGTGCAGCCGAGCCGGGCAGGCATTGACCTCTCGAAGCAACGCGGTTCATGCTTGAACCTCAGACGAGGATGAACTCGGAGCGGGGGAGCGGCATGGATATCTGCGACGTCAATGGAGTGAGCCTCGGCGTCGACGAGTTCGGAGAGGCGGATGCGCTGCTGGTTCTCTGCCTCGGTGCCCCGACGATGCTGTCCTGGCCCGATGCTCTGTGCGAGCAGCTGGCAGAGCAGGGACGTCACGTTGTGCGCTGCGATCTCCGGGATGCCGGGGCCTCGAGCCATGGTGATCTCGAATCACCGGACTACACTCTGCGAGACCTCGCGGCTGATGCCGCCGAACTCGCACGGACCTTCGATGGCCGACCCGCTCATCTCGCAGGAATCGGTATCAGCGGGATGGTCGCACAGGTCGCGGCGCTCGACTACCCTGAGGCGTTTTCGGCACTCACTCTCATCGGCACCCGACCGGTCGCTCCCGGTCCCGTCGACGATGACCTGCCGGATCATGATGAGGCGACGATGGGTCCGCTCTTCTCCCGACCGCAGCCGGACTGGACGGACGTCGACTCGGTGGCCGACTATATGGCCGAAGGTGCACGGATCCTCGGCGACGACCCTGAAGAGGCCCGCGAGGTCGCCGTGCGGATCTGGGAGCGAACACAGGGCTCTGATTCAGAACAGGGCTCAGTTCCGACACAGAACTCGGATCCGGAAGCTCATCTGGCCGATCAACTGGGAATGGTGTTCTCCCGCCTCGACTGCCAGCCACGCTGGCGAGAACGACTGCCGCAGCTGACGGTGCCGACTCTCGTCGTGCACGGCAGGCGTGACCCGTTCTTCCCCGTGGGCAATGCGGAGGCGCTCGCCTGGGAGATTCCCGGTGCCCGGCTGCTGACCCTCGAGGAGGCCTCGACGGCCGTACCGGTCGCGGACTTCCCCGAGGGTGTGAGAGCGATGGCCTCGCTCTGAGCAGACCGGCTCAGACGGCCTAGGGTCGCTTCTGACCCGGCACCGCGCGGACTCGGGGAATCACTCGGACCCAAGGTCCGCCTCGGCGACGGTGTCAGTCGGTGCCGGCCGCGCCTGCGGCGTCGTCGGGGGTTTCGACGATGCGGATCGGGCGCAGCTTCGCCCAGATGAGGAAGACGGCCGCGGCGATGATGAGGCCGATTCCGGTCCACAGGTTCGCATCGACCCCGCCGGTGCGCTCTGCTTCGTCGGGAGTGAAGCCGACGATTCCGGCGATCGTGAGGATGACGCCGAAGATCGCCAGCAGCGCACCGATGAAGTTGCGGACGTCGAAGGCGCCTGCGGTCTTGGTCAGTTCGTTGGACTTGCTCATGGGTCTCACTGGCTCCTTCAGCCGAATGTCACGTTGAGGATGATGACGAGCACCAGAGCGACACCCGCGACGGGCACGGGGCGCTTCCAGAACGGCGCCTTCGGTTCGCTGAGGTCCTCGAAATCGGACTTCGGGGTCTCCGAGTAGACGAGTCCGCGCAGCTCCGCGGCGGGCTTCGGCGTGGTGAACAGGGTGACGATCACCGACAGAACGATGTCGACGACGAACGCCGTGCTGGCCGCGAGGAATGCGGCACCCTGACCGGGCAGATCGAGGACTCCGGTCTCGGCGAGGATGAACACGAACACGGCCGAGAGCGTGCCGCCGACGAGGCCGACCCAACCGGCGGTCGCCGACATCCGCTTCCAGAACATACCGAGGATGAACGTGGCGAACAGCGGGGCGTTGAAGAAGCCGAACAGCGTCTGCAGGTAGTCCATGAGGTTGGAGAAGTTGCCCGCGATGAGCGCTGTGAAGATCGCGACGACACAGGCACCGATCGTCGCCCAGCGGCCGATCTTCAGGTAGTAGTCGTCCTCGCGGTCCTTGACCACGTACTGCTGCCACAGGTCATAGCTGAAGACCGTGTTGAACGCGGAGATGTTCGCGGCCATACCGGCCATGAACGCGGCGAGGAGGCCGGCGATCGCCACACCGAGGAGACCGTTGGGCAGGACCTCGCGCATGAGCAGGAGAAGCGCGTCGTTGTACGTCACGCCCGTCTGTTCGAGCGCGGTCGCCTCGTCGATGGAGGCCGAGATCTCCTTGAACTGCGTCATCTGCGGCACGAGGACCGCGGCGATCATGCCGGGGACGACGACGATGAAGGGGATGAGCATCTTCGGGAACGCACCGATGATCGGGGTCAGGCGCGCGGCATTGATCGACTTCGATGCCATGGCGCGCTGGACCTCGACGAAGTTCGTCGTCCAGTAGCCGAAGGAGAGGACGAAGCCGAGGCCGAATACGATGCCGACGACCGAGAGCACGGGGTTGGAGAAGCCGGAGAGCTGCTCGCCGGGCCAGCTGCTCAGCTGCTCGGCGCCGAGCATTCCGTCATTGCTCACTCGGTCGACCAGCCCGTCCCAGCCGCCGACGCGATTGAGGCCGATGAGGGTGAGCGGCAGGAGGGCAGCGACGATGACGAAGAACTGCAGCACCTCGTTGTAGATGGCCGCGCTCAGCCCGCCGAGGGTGATGTAGGACAGGACGATGGCGGCGGCGACGATGAGGGTGATCCACAGCGGCCAGCCGAGCAGTCGATTGACGATCGTGCCGAGCAGGAACAGGTTGACGCCGGCGATGAGCAGCTGTGCGACCGCGAAGGACAGCGCGTTGACGAGGTGAGCGCCCGTGCCGAAGCGCTTGCGCATGAACTCCGGAACCGACCGGACCTTCGACCCGTAGTAGAAAGGCATCATCACGACGCCGAGGAACAGCATCGCCGGGACCGCGCCGATCCAGAAGTAGTGCATCGTCGGCATGCCGTACTGGGCGCCCGTGGCGGACATGCCCATGATCTCCACGGCGCCGAGGTTGGCCGAGACGAAGGCGAGGGCCGTGACCCAAGCAGGCAGGCTCCGTCCGGAGAGGAGGAACTCGATGCTCGAGGAGATCCCGCGCTTGGCGAACCAGCCGATGCCGAGGACGAAGATGAAGTAGATCGCTATCAGCAGATAGTCGATCCACTGTGCGTCCAAGCGGATTGCTTCCAAGGTTCCTCCATATGCGTCAGTGCATCGCTTCGTAATGCGTCAGTGCATGGCTGCGTGTGGTGTAAGACACCCGAGTGGACACTTTAGAGGATTGTGAGCCTGATCGCTAGTGATCGAACCTGAACAGTTTTGATCGTTTGCTGGCGAGGGTCAGACGACCTCGACCTCAACGCCCGCCTCGCGCAGGGCGGTGAGTTCGGATTCCTCGCTCTTCGAATCGGTGATGAGCTGCTGGATCTGCTCGGTCGGAACAGTGAGCACCGATGAGCGGAGACCGACCTTCGTGTGATCGACGAGCGCGGTGACGCGCCCTGCCCCGGCGGCCATGGCCCGATCTGTATCGGCGACAGGAAAGGCGGGAGTCGAGAGCCCGAAGTCCGCGGCCAGTCCGTTCCCGGAGAGGAAGACGGTGTCGGCGCGCAGGCCGAGCAGCTGAGACACCGTGCCGCCGCCGACGAAGGCCCGGATCGAATGGCGCAGCAGACCGCCGACGACGATGACCTCGTTGTCGGGGGAGGAGACCATGGCCTCGGCGACGAGCAGCGAATTCGTCACCACGCGCAGACCCGAACGCGTCACGAGTTCCTTGGCCAGCAGTTCGGTCGTCGTTCCCGGCCCCAGCGCCACGACGTCGCCGTTGCGCACCTGGGCCGCTGCAGCACGCGCGATCGCCGTCTTCTCGGCCAGAGCCTGCTCGAGCTTCTCCGCATAGCTCGACTCCCGCGCGCTCGAGGCGAGAACGGCGCCGCCGTGGGTGCGGATGAGTCTGCCCTCCTCGGCGAGCTGATCGAGGTCCCGGCGGATGGTCACGGCCGAAGTATCGAGCTTCTCCGACAGGGAAGTGATGGAGACGGCGCCGTCTCTCTCGATCGTATCGACGATGATGTTGCGTCTCTGAGCGGCGATCATGGGGCCATAGTACAAGCCCGGAGGTCGGGCCGACTTCAAGGACGAGGCACGACCGCGGGCCCGGAGGGATGATCCTCCGGGCCCGCGGTCAACCCGTTCGCCGCTGGGCGAGGTGCGATGGGCGCTGAGTCGGACTCAGCCGCGCACGAGTGCCTCGGTCAGCGCACGCGCGGCGTCGATGACCGACTTCGCGTGCAGGCGGCCGGGCTGGCGGGTGAGCCGGTCGACCGGTCCGGAGATCGAGACGGCTGCGACCACCCGATTGCTCGGACCGCGCACGGGAGCCGACACCGAGGCGACCCCCCGTTCGCGTTCGGCGATGGACTGGGCCCAGCCTCGGCGGCGGACCCCGGAGAGCATGGTCGCGGAGAACCGGGCACCGCGCAGGCCCGTGTGCAGACGGTCCGGCTCCTCCCAGGCCAGCAGCACCTGAGCCGCAGAACCGGCGCGCATCGACAGCGTCGCGCCGATCGGCACGGAGTCGCGCAGACCCACGGGGCGCTCGGCCGCGGCCACGCACAGGCGCAGATCGCCCTGACGGCGGAAGAGCTGAGCGGACTCACCCGTCTGATCGCGCAGCTGACCGAGCACCGGCCCGGCCGCGGCCAGCAGGCGGTCCTCGCCGGCGGCCGACGACAGCTCGGCCAGACGCGGCCCGAGGACGAAACGTCCCTGCAGGTCGCGACCGACGATGCGGTGGAATTCGAGGGCAACAGCCAGGCGGTGGGCAGTGGGGCGTGCCAGTCCGGTCAGCGTCACCAATTCGGCGAGAGAGGCGGGTCCGGCCTCAAGTGCGGAGAGAACCATTGCGGCCTTGTCGATGACCCCGACGCCGCTACCATTGCTTGTCATAGGCACCATTGTGCGCGTCTCAGTGGGCGAGATGCAAGTTCGCATTGCGATACGGGCGAGTAGATTTCGAATACGCACTCACTCCAGTGCGCACATCGCAGTTCATCGACGCGCCGTACCTCGGCCCGTCAGGTCTACATCGGGTGCAGAGATCCCTGCACCGGCGGGAGGAACCATGCCACGCACATTGGCCGAGAAGGTCTGGGCCGATCACGTCGTCTCACGAGGTGTTGACGGTGCGCCGGACCTTATCTACATCGACCTCCACCTCGTCCACGAGGTGACCAGCCCGCAGGCCTTCGACGGACTCCGACTCGCCGGGCGCCCAGTGCGCCGCCCCGACCTCACCATCGCTACCGAGGACCACAACACCCCGACGTGGGACATCGACAAGCCGATCGCCGAACCGACCTCGGCCACGCAGATCAACACCCTGCGCAAGAATGCCGAGGAATTCGGCATCCGCCTGCACAGCCTCGGCGACGCCGACCAGGGAATCGTCCACGTCGTGGGACCGCAGCTGGGCCTGACCCAGCCGGGCACCACCGTCGTCTGCGGCGACTCGCACACCTCCACTCACGGCGCCTTCGGAGCGCTCGCCTTCGGCATCGGCACCTCCGAGGTCGAACATGTGCTCGCCACGCAGACGCTCAGCCTCAAGCCCTTCAAGACGATGTCGATCACCGTCGACGGCGACCTGCCCGAAGGCTCGAGCGCCAAGGACATCATCCTCGCCATCATCGCGAAGATCGGCACCGGCGGGGGACAGGGCTACGTGCTCGAATACCGCGGCTCGGCCATCCGCCAGCTGTCGATGGAAGCCCGGATGACGATCTGCAATATGTCGATCGAAGCCGGCGCCCGCGCCGGAATGGTCGCCCCCGACGAGACGACCTTCGAATACGTCAAGGGCCGCCCCCACGCCCCCGAAGGCGAAGACTGGGACGCGGCCGTCGAGTACTGGAAGACCCTCTACACCGACGAAGGCGCGGAATTCGACGCCGAGGTGGTCCTCAAGGCCGAAGACATCGAACCCTTCGTCACCTGGGGAACGAACCCCGGCCAGGGCCTGCCGCTGTCGGCGAGCGTGCCCAGCCCCGACGACTTCACCGACGAGAACGACAAAGCCGCAGCCGCCAATGCGCTGGCCTATATGGGCCTGACCCCGGGCACGCCGCTGCGCGAGATCGACGTCGACACCGTCTTCCTCGGGTCCTGCACGAACTCCCGGATCGAAGATCTCCGGGCCGCCGCCGAGGTGGTCCGCGGCCGCAAGAAGGCCGACAACGTCCGCTTCATGGTCGTTCCCGGCTCCGCGAAGGTCCGACTCCAGGCCGAAGAAGAGGGCCTCGACGTCATCTTCAAGGACTTCGGCGGCGAATGGCGCTTCGCCGGCTGCTCGATGTGCTTAGGGATGAACCCGGACCAGCTGGCCGAAGGCGAACGCTGCGCCTCGACTTCGAACCGCAACTTCGAAGGCCGCCAGGGCAAGGGCGGGCGCACCCACCTCGTCTCACCGCTCGTGGCCGCGGCCACCGCGGTGCGCGGCACGCTCTCCTCACCGGGCGACGTCGCCGACCTGCCGCGGGATGCCGAACCCGTGGAATGGGCCGACAACCGCCTGTCCCTCAACCTGACACCCGTCTCGGCGAACGACTGACAAAGGAGGACGAGCCATGGAAGCTTTCACCACCCATACCGGCATCGGCGTTCCTCTGCGCCGATCCAATATCGACACCGACCAGATCATTCCCGCGAAGTTCCTCAAGCGGGTCACCCGCACCGGCTTCGAGGACGCCCTGTTCTACCGGTGGCGGTCAGGCGACGATTTCGTCCTCAACGACCCCGATTTCGCATCCGGCTCCGTCCTCGTCGCCGGCCCCGACTTCGGCACCGGCTCCTCCCGCGAGCACGCCGTCTGGGCGCTCAAGGACTATGGCTTCCGCGTCGTCCTGTCCTCCCGCTTCGGCGATATCTTCCGCGGCAACTCCGGCAAAGAGGGCCTGCTGGCCGCCCAGCTCGAACAGGCCGATATCGAACTGATCTGGAAGATCCTCGAGAACCATCCCGGCACCTCGATCACCGTCGACCTGAACGAGAAGACCGTGACGTGCGACACCGTCACCGTGTCCTTCCAGATCGACGACTACACGCGCTGGCGCCTGCTCGAAGGCCACGACGACATCAGCCTCACCCTGGCCAAGGAAGACGAGATCGTCGCCTACGAATCCTCCCGCTTCGCCTTCAAGCCGACGACCCTGCCCGCCAAGGTCTGACCCTCACCTGAGCCGGCCCACCCGTATCGTTTCCACCCCGCCGAGGATGCCCACCGTCACACGTCCGGACGTGACGGTGGGCATCCTCGGCGAATCGGTGGGATACCGTCGGCTGGGTTAGTCTAGGACGGTGCCCGCGGCAATCGTGGGGCACCGTCTCCGGGTGGCATCCCGCCCGGATCCGATCATCGGAATCAGGGAGGAACATGCTCGAAGTACGTGGGGGAAATCCGCTGGACGGCACCGTCCGAGTCCGCGGCGCCAAGAACCTGGTGCCCAAGGCGATGGTGGCCTCTCTGCTCGGTGAGACCCCGTCCGTGCTGCGCGGCGTGCCCAACATCCGCGATGTCGAGATCGTCACCGGACTCCTTGAACTCCACGGAGTCCGCGTCACCTCCGGCCCCGACGGGGACCAGCCCGACGGCGAACTCCACCTCGACCCGGCCGATGTGGCTCAGGGCTCCATCGTCGACATCGACGCCCACGCCGGATCCTCCCGCATCCCGATCCTCTTCTGCGGACCTCTCCTGCACAGCCTCGGTCAGGCGTTCATCCCCGACCTCGGCGGCTGCCATATCGGCGACCGCCCCATCAACTTCCACCTCGATGTGCTCCGCAAGTTCGGAGCCGAGGTCGACAAGACCCCCGGCGGCATAATGCTCAAGGCGCACAGCCGTCTGCAGGGCACCAAGGTCGAACTGCCCTACCCCTCCGTCGGTGCCACGGAACAGGTGCTGCTGACCGCGGTCCGCGCCGAAGGCGTGACCGAGCTGCGGGGTGCGGCCATCGAACCGGAGATCATGGATCTCATCGCGCTGCTGCAGAAGATGGGCGCGATCATCACCGTCGACACCGACCGCGTGGTGCGCATCGAAGGCGTCGACACCCTCCGCGGGTTCATCCACCGCGCCCTGCCCGACCGCAACGAGACCGCGTCCTGGGCCTCGGCGGCACTGGCCACCGGCGGAGACATCTTCGTCGAAGGCGCCAGCCAGCCGGAGCTCATCACGTTCCTCAACGTCTTCCGCAAGATCGGCGGAGAATTCGATGTGCAGGAGAACGGCATCCGCTTCCGCCACCCCGGCGGCAAACTCCGATCCTTTGCGCTGGAAACCGACGTCCACCCCGGCTTCATGACCGACTGGCAGCAGCCGTTGGTCGTCGCGATGACTCAAGCCGAAGGTCTGTCGATCATCCACGAGACCGTGTATGAGAACCGCTTCGGCTTCACCGACGCCCTGCGCGATATGGGTGCGCAGATCCAGCTCTACCGCGAATGTCTCGGCGGCACTCCCTGCCGCTTCGGACGACGGAACTACCAACACTCGGCCGTGATCGCCGGACCCACCGACCTCAAGGGCACCCGCATCGACGTTCCCGATCTGCGCGGCGGCTTCAGCCACCTCATCGCCGCATTGGCTGCCCAGGGTGCGAGCGAAGTCCACGGCATCGAACTCATCAACCGCGGCTACGAGAACTTCCTCGACAAACTCACCGGACTCGGTGCCGAGGTCTCCGCATGAGCGCCGACATCGAACCGGACGCGAACGACCACGATCTCGTCTCCTTCGATCCCGCCTCGGTGCGGTCCCAGAACCGGGCCGGCACCGTCGCCGCCACAGCGGCCTTCGGGCTCATGCGCACGGCCACGAAGATGAGCGTGCGGGGAGTCGAGCACCTGCCGCCGGCCGGCACGGGCATCATCGCCGCCGCCTACCATGCCAACCATCTCGACCCGATCCTCGTGGGGCTGGCGCTGAAGCGCAACGGTCGGATGCCGCACTTCCTCGCGAAGTCGACGCTGTTCACCGGGGTGCTCGGCAAGATCCTCAAGACCATCGGGCAGATCCCGGTGCTGCGCGCCTCGGCCTCGGCCGGGGACTCCCTCGAATATGCGAAGGACGCCCTGGCGAACGGCCAGACCGTCGTCATCTACCCCGAGGGCACGCTGACGAAGGACCCGGAGCTGTGGCCCCAGCACTTCAAGACCGGCACTGCCCGGCTGGCGCTGGAGACCGGAGCCCCGATCATCCCCGTCGCCCACTGGGGACTGGACACGGTCTACCCACGTGGGCAGAAGAAGGTCCGCTTCCGCCCCTTCAGCCATGACTCCGTCGTGGCCTTCGGCCCCGCCATCGACTATTCGGATCTGTGGGATCACCGGGCTGAGAAGAAGACGATGGGAGACCTCTCCCAGCGTGTGAAGAACACCGTGGCGGCGATGGTGGCCGAACTGTCCGAACGCGAACTGCCGCAGCGTTTCACAGCGAAGGAGACTGGCGAATGAGCGTCGACAAGATCACCGTACTCGGAGCCGGATCGTGGGGAACAACCTACGCCGCGGTCATCGCCGACGCCGGATTCCCCGTCACCCTGTGGGCCCGCCGTCCCGAAGTCGCCGAAGAGATCAACTCCACGCACACCAACGAGCGCTACCTGGGCGAGCGACTCCTGCCCGAGGGGCTGAGCGCGACCGCTGACGATATCGCCGCGGTCACCGACGCCAAGGTCATCGTCCTCGCCGTGCCCGCCCAGACCCTGCGGGAGAACCTCACCCGGTGGAAGCCGCATCTGCGTGAGGGTGTGAAGCTCGTGAGCCTGATGAAGGGCATCGAAGTCGACACCGGCAAACGCATGTCCGAGGTCATCGCCGAGGTCGCCGAGGTCGCCGAATCCCAGATCGCCGTCGTCTCCGGACCCAATCTGGCGCGTGAGATCGCCGACCGGCAGCCCACCGCCACCGTCGTCGCGTCCTCCGAGATCACCACCGCCGAGGTGGTCGCAGAGATCAGCGCGAACGCGTACTTCCGCCCGTATACGAACACCGACGTCGTCGGCGTCGAGATCGGCGGTGCGATCAAGAACATCATCGCCCTGTCCGTGGGCATCGCCGACGGACAGAAGCTCGGCGACAACTCGAAGGCGTCGATCATCACCCGCGGGCTCGCCGAAACCTCTCGCCTGGCCGCGGCCATGGGTGCCGAGGCGCACACCCTGTCCGGACTCGCCGGGCTCGGCGACCTCGTGGCCACCTGCGCCTCGCCCCTGTCGCGCAATCGCACCTTCGGGCGCCACCTCGGTGAGGGGATGAGCCTCGAGGACGTCATCGCCCACACCTCACAGACGGCCGAAGGCGTGAAATCCGCTCCCGCCGTCCTCGCCCTGGGTCGACGCAACGGCGTCGACCTGCCCATCACCGAGGCGGTCTGTGCGGTGCTCAGCGGAAAACTGCAGGTTGACGAACTCGCCGGATTGCTGTTGTCTCGGAAGCGTAAGCACGAAGGACCACCCGCCTGATTCACACCGAGTCTCAGGCACCCGCTGGAAAACTAGGAGCACAAATGAGCGCCAACTCACCGTTCTTCAACCTTCCCGAACTTCCCACCTTCACGCTGACGAGCACCGACATCGAAGACGGTGGGGTGCTCACCGGCCCCCAGCTCTCCGGCGCCATGGGCGTGCCCGGCGGTGAGGACGTCTCGCCGCAGCTGTCCTGGTCCGGGTTCCCCGAAGAGACCAAGGCCTTCGCCGTGACCTGCTACGACCCCGACGCTCCCACCGGCTCGGGCTTCTGGCACTGGGTCATCACCGACCTCGACGCCTCGGTGACGAGCCTGGAGGCCAACGCCGGTGACCCGGCCGCCGACCTCCTGCCCAGCGGTGCCGTGACCCTGCGCAACGACGCCGGCGAACCCCGCTTCGTCGGTGCCGCCCCGCCGGAGGGCCACGGACCGCACCGCTATTTCTTCATCGTCACCGCTCTGGCCGAACCGCTGGGCATCGACGAATCCGCAACACCTGCCTTCGCCGGCTTCAACATGTTCTTCAAGGGCATCGGCCGGGCGTGGCTGGAATGCACGTACGAGGCCAAGTGAGCTAAAGTCTTTCAGTCCGCGCACACCTGACCCGCTGTGCGCACCCGTGTCCGGTCCGAGTGCACGGGAGTACCACTTCAGCAAGGAAACTCATGGCAGACAACGATCACCGGCCCCTTGTCGCAGTCCTCTTCGGAGGCCGTTCGAGCGAGCACTCCGTCAGCTGCGTCACCGCGGCCGGGGTGATCGGTGCCATCGACGCCGATGCCTTCGATGTTCTGCCGATCGGCATCACGAAGACCGGTGTGTGGCGGGTCGTCGACGACTGGGCGAGCATGCGCTTCGACCCGCAAGCCATGCCCGAGGTCACGGACAACGGCACCGAGGTGATCCCTCCGGTCTCCGCCGACGGGTCACCGTTGCTGCACCGCGATGCCGAGGGCAATTACACCGAACTCGGTGCGGTCGACGTATTCTTCCCACTCCTGCACGGCCGCTTCGGTGAGGACGGAACCCTGCAGGGACTGTTCGAACTCAGCGACACCGCGTTCGTCGGCTCCGGAGTGTTCTCCTCCGCCGCGAGCATGGACAAGCACTATACGAAGTCACTCATGGCCCACGCCGGAGTACCCACCTGCCCGTGGGAGCTCGTGACCGAGACGATGTGGGCCGCAGACCGCGCGGAGGCGGAGAGACGAGTGGCCGCGCTCGGCCTGCCCGTATTCGTCAAACCCGCCCGTGCCGGATCGTCCATGGGAGTCAGCCGGGTCGCCGAGGAGGCCGACCTCGAAGCCGCCCTGCTCGGTGCCTTCGAACACGACTCCAAGGTCATCGTCGAACCCGAGGTCAGCGGTCGTGAGGTCGAATGCGCCGTGCTCGGTTCCGTCTATGACACGGAGCTGCGAGTGTCCTCTCCCGGAGAGATCCGGGTGAGCGGCGACCACTCCTTCTACGATTTCGACGCCAAGTACCTCGACCTCGCCGCCGCAGAGGTCACCTGTCCGGCCGATCTCGACGAGACGGTGACCGCCCGGGTTCAGGAGTTGGCCGCCTCGGTGTTCCGTCTCTTCGACTGCACCGGTCTGGCCCGCGTCGACACCTTCGTCACGGACACCGGCGAGGTCGTCATCAACGAACTCAACACCCTTCCCGGGTTCACTCCCACCTCGGCGTACCCGTTCATGTGGGCGCAGTCGGGACTCGAATACTCCGAACTCATCGGCGAACTCATCTCGATCGCCCTGATCGACCACGCTCGCGCGAAGTAGAAGCGGACGCCGTGGAGCAATCGCGTCTTCGGTGGGCGCTCTAGCCGGCGATGTCCTCGGCTCCGACGCACTCGTTCTCCGGAGGGAACTTCGACAGGGTCGGTGAGATCGCGGCGAGCACGTCATTGCCTGACTCGGCCTTGCGGTTGACGAGCACCTCGACGGCGGGGGTGCGCCCGTAGCTGGTGAACCTCCACGTCGAATCGTCGTCCTCGACCGGCTTCGAGATCCAATCGACTCCGGACACGCTCACGCACTGATCCGTCGTCGGCCCGGGGGGAGTGACTCCGCAGCGCAGCACCGCGACGTTGGGATCTCCCCACGCCTTCGTGCCCTGCGAGGAGGTCGTGCGTGCCTTCTCACCCGAGATCTCATCGGGCAGGGTGAGCAGGATGTCGGCACACTTCGGATTCGCCGCATCCTTGGCCGGTTCGACGATGACGGTGCGCGAACACCCGGTCACCGCCAGACCGGTGAGTACCGTGGCCAATGCGACGAAGGTGAGAGAACGACGACGGTGCGCGGGCCGGGCGTTGCGGCGCGTCGAAGCAGGGCGAGATCTCATAGGACTACCGTATCGCCCGATAACCTGGAGCCATGACCCGACTGTCCGAACTTGGCGAATCACACATCATCTCCCGCGTGCTGGGCCGCAACCCCAGCAGCACGCACGTGATCGTCGGACCCGGAGATGATGCGGCCGTGACCGCACCTGAGGGTCGACTCGTCTCGACCGCGGACATGCTCGTGGAGAACGAGGACTTCACTCGCGAGTGGTTGGACTGGAAGAAGCTCGGAGCCAAGGCAGCGGCCCAGAACCTGGCCGACGTCTGTGCCATGGGAGCGATGCCGCACGGACTGCTCGTTTCCGTCGCCGTTCCGGATGACACGGACATCGTCTGCCTCGAAGCCCTGTACTCCGGGCTCTTCGACGAAGCGGAACGAGCAGGAACGGCTTTGGACTGCATGGTGCCGATCATCGGCGGGGATCTGTCGTCCTCGGGTCTCATCGTCATCGCCATCACCGCTCTCGGGACGGTGGGGGAGGAGTCCGCAATTCTGCGCTCCGGAGCCCGGCCCGGAGATTCGCTCTACCTGGCCGGAACGGTCGGTCGATCCGCCGCCGGACTCGACCTGCTCTTCGCCGGAGCGCGACCTGACACCGCCGGACCGGAACTCCGCTCGCTCATCGACACCCAGCTGGCGCCACAGCCTGACTACGGTGCGCTGCGCACGGTCGGGGCGGCCTCGGCGATGATCGACGTCTCCGACGGGCTCAGCCTCGACCTCGCCCGGGTGGCGACCGCCTCGGGGGTGGGAATCGACCTTGACTGTTCCCTGCTGAGCGACCTCGTCGACCCGCTGCTGCCCGCAGCCGAATTCGTGCTCGAAACACGGGCGACTGGAGGGTCAGGCGACGGGGTCGGAAAAACGGAGGTGGCCGCGACGGCAGAGGATCTGGCGCTGTCCTGGGTGCTCGACGGGGGAGAGGACCACGGCTTCGCCGCGTCTGCGCCGCCGTCCGCCGTGCCTGGAGTAGGCTGGCGGAGAATCGGTGAGATCCGCACCGGACACGATGTCAGCCTCGACGGCACACCCGTGCCGGCGAGCGGTTTCAGCCATTTCGGGAAGTGACATGAGCAACGCCATCAGCCTCAACGGTCGTCTGGCCGCCCGCTGGGCCCGCCGTGCGGTCGACCGGCTGCGCAAGGAACGCACCGAGATCGACGAGCTCAACGTCTTCCCCGTCCCCGACGGCGACACGGGCACGAACATGTACCACACCCTGCGCGCCGCCTACCTCGCCGTCGAAGAGCTCACCGGCCCCGTCACCCTCCCACAGGTCGTCGCGGCACTGGCCGCCGGAGCCGGACGTGGTGCGCGCGGCAATTCCGGGCTCATCCTCGCTGTCGCTCTGCAGGGCGTCGCCGATGCTCTGGCCGGAGTCACCGTGGCCACGGCCGACGCCATGGCCACCGCCCTGGAGACCGCGTCCGACCGGGCTCGGTCCGCCGTCGCCCGACCCGTCGACGGCACCATGCTCACTGTGCTCGACGCCATGGCCACCGAGGCCCGCGAACGTGCCGACGACGGAGCCTCCCTGATCGATGTCATCGCGGCAGTGCGGGAACGCTCCCGGTCCGCCCTGCGGGAGACCACCGGACAGCTCACCGTGCTGCGCGAAGCCGAGGTCGTCGACGCCGGATCGACGGGAATCGTCGAACTCTTCGACCTCCTCTACGCCACCGTCACTGGCCGCACCCCACAGGATTCGATGCTCGCCGAGGTAGCCCGCGCCCCGAAGATCATCCACGAAGCCACCGCCGACGAACTCGAGATCGTCGCCATCCTCGCCGACACCCCCGCGGACTCGCTCGCCGAGGATCTCGACCGCCTCGGCGGGACCTCGATCGTCATCAACGCGGCCAAGGTCCACGTCCACGTCGCCGACGAAACGACCGCCGCGACCGTCATCGACCGCCTCGGCGAATACGGGATCGCCCGGCTCGATATGGAAGACCTGCGGATGCACGAGGAGGAGGGCGAGACGAAGCTCATCGCCCTGGTCAAGGGCACGGGACTGCTCATGCACACCGCGCTCAACGGGGCCACGGCGCTGACTCCGGAGGTGGGGGACCTGTTCGAGACGATGTCCGAACTCATCGCCGCCGAGGACCGGGAGGTCATCGTCATCCCCAGCTCCACCTCGGCGCTGAAGTCCCTGGCAGGGCTGGGGGCACACGTCGTGCGCTCCCGCAACGTCGGCACCCTGCTCTCGGCCCTGGCCGTCTACGATCCGTTCGCCCCGGCGGGGGAGATCTTCGCCGATATGACCGAAGCGGCCGCGGGCACGAGGGTGGGCACGATCTACTCGGCCGATCAGCTCGCCACCGACCCTCCGACGGGGATGCTGCCGGTGATCCGCGAGGACGAAGGATCGACTTCGGATGGCGTTCCGGGCGCTGCCACGGCTCTCGGTCCGGGTGGGGGCACGGCAGTGGCGGCTCATCCGGCACAGTTCTACCGGGTCTTCATCGAAGGCCGCGCGAAGACCCAGAGCACGGAGCTGCGGACCTTGGTGGAGAAGCTCGCCGATCGGCTGCTCGGTGCCGGGGGAGAGCTGCTCACCGTCGTCCACGGACCCGACTGCGCACCGGAGGTGCTCGACCACCTGCGTGACTGGATCCAGAAGTCACACGAGACCGTCCACTTCCAGGACATCGATGCCAGAGACTCCGGAGTGCTCGTGATCATGGGGGTCGAATGACGACCCGGCTCGAAGACAACTTCCGGCCCGCCGATCGGAAGAACTTGGCCCAGCGCGGTGTGCATTCGGTCACTGACCTGCTCCGCTTCTTCCCGCGGCGCTACCTCGTCCCCGGGGAGCGCACGGAACTCGGGGATCTGCCCCTGGGGGAAACCGCGATCATCCAGGCCGAAGTCATCCGGGTGGAGACGCGGCGGATGAAACAGCGGAAAGGCACGATCACCGAAGTCATCGTCCATGACGGGAAGCAGTCGATGAAGATCGCGTTCTTCAACCAGTATTGGTTGGAGAAGTCGCTGAAGCCGGGTCTGACCGTCGTCTTCGGCGGCAAGGTGGAGTCGTTCCGGGGGCAGCTGACCCTGGCGTCTCCGGTGTGGCTCAACCGCACCGAGGATGACCATGAGTGGACTCCCGAGGACCTCAACTCGCCGTTCCCCATCTACCCGGCCGTGAAGAAGATCGCGCAGTCCCGGCTGTGGAGCTCGATCAAGACCCTGCTCACCGTCGCTGGGCCCGAGGAGTTCGAGGATCCGCTGCCGAAGGGGCTGCGGGACGCTCATGAGCTGCCGGACCTGCGCACAGCTCTCGAAGACATGCATCGACCGCGGAAGATCGAGGACGTCGAACGGGCCCGGCTGAGGTGGAAATGGGAAGAGGCGCTCGCCCTGCAGACCGAATTCGCCGCCCGCAAAGCGAAGCTGGCCGACGAAAAGGCGACGCCGCTGCTCACGCAGGGGACGAAGAGCCGCCGGTTCGACGAAGACCTGCTCTTCACCCTCACCGCATCCCAGGTCAGGGTCGGCGAGGAGATCGCTGAGGACATGGCTGCGGACCGGCCGATGCACCGGCTCCTGCACGGTGACGTCGGTTCCGGTAAGACCCTCGTGGCATTGCGGGCCATGCTCACTGCGGTCGACTCCGGTGCCCAGGCCGCCATGCTCGCCCCCACCGAGGTGCTCGCCACTCAGCATTTCCATTCGATCCAGACATTCCTCGACGAGCAGATGGCGCTGTCGCCGCTGCTGGCTGACGACGACCAGGTGACGGTGGCGCTGATGACCGGGTCGATGCCGGCGAAGGACCGTCGCGAACTCGCCCTCGACCTCGTCGCCGGGAACATCGACATCGTCGTCGGCACGCATGCGCTGCTGTCGGAGTCGACGATGTTCTCAGATCTGGGTCTCATCGTCGTCGACGAACAGCACCGCTTCGGTGTCGAACAGCGGGAAGCGCTGCGTGCGAAGGGCGGGGACACCACCCCGCATACTCTCGTGATGTCGGCGACGCCGATCCCGCGCACAGTGGCGATGACGGTCTTCGCCGACCTCGATATCTCGACGCTCGACGAGATGCCGGCGGGGCCGAAGGACATCGCCACCCATGTGGTGCCGATCGTCGACCAACCTGCCTGGTACGTCCGGGTTCGGGAGCTCATGCGGCAGACCGTCGAGGCTGAGAAGGGGGTCTTCGTCGTCTTCCCGCGAATCGAACCGACGGATATCGAAGATCCGGAGTCCGGGGACGTAGTCGGACAGAAGCAGGGCATCGAAGACATCACACGGAAGCTGTCTGAGACCCCGGAACTGGCTGGTCTGAAGTTCGGTCTGCTGCATGGGCGGATGTCGACGGCGGAGAAGGACCGGGTGCTCGCGGACTTCGTCAAAGGCGACATCGAGATCCTCGTCTCGACGACGGTCATCGAGGTCGGCGTCGACGTAGCGAGGGCGACGATGATGGTCATCATCGAAGCCGAGAACTTCGGGGTCGCACAGCTGCACCAGCTGCGTGGACGCGTCGGACGTGACGGCAGCTCGGCCCTGTGCTTCCTGCTCACCGAGATGAGTGCTGAGGATGAGAGCTATGGACGGCTGCAGGCCGTGGCCGAGACGCTTGACGGCTTCGCTCTGGCCGAATACGATCTCGACGCCCGAGGCGAAGGCGATGTGCTCAGCGGCTCCCAATGGGGCGGGTCGTCGCTGCGGCATCTGTCGATCCTCCGCGACTCCGAGATGGTCGCCGAAGCGAAGACGATCGCTGAGCAGATCGTCGCGGTCGACCCGACACTGGAAGCGGTGCCCGCGCTCAAGGCCTTCATCAGGCGCGTCCTGCCCGAGGACGACGCCCACTTCATCGAGGCAGGCTGAGGGAGCAGATATGAGAATCATCGCCGGCGCACATAAGGGCGCCAGACTGTCGTCACCGTCGGGGGCGAACACCCGGCCGACGTCCGACCGCGTCAAGGAGTCCCTGTTCTCCATGCTCGACGGCTACGGGGTGCTGCCTGCAGCGAACGTCCTCGACCTCTTCGCCGGTTCCGGTGGACTCGGATTCGAGGCGATGTCGAGAGGCGCAGCACAAGTCGACTTCGTCGATTCATCCCTGGCTGCGACTCGCGCTCTGGAATCCAATGCGGACAAGCTCGGTCTCGACCATTCGGCCGAGGTCCACACCGGGGACGTGCTCCACTTTCTCGCCGGACTGCCCGGACCGGAGAATCCGGAGTCACGCGTCTTCGACCTCGTGTTCATGGATCCGCCGTACCCGTTGGGAGAGGACGCTGTCACGCAGATCCTCAGACGGCTGAGCACACACCTGGACATGGAGTCCATCGTCGTCGTCGAACGTGCCGCGCGTTCGCCGGAGCCGACGATGCCCGACGGGCTGGAGGTCTTCCGTTCGAAGACCTTCGGCGAGACCGCGATCCACTTCGTCCAGTTGGTCGGGGAGCCGGACGAAGTGAGCGCCGCAGAGGATTAGAGCACGCTGGAGAGGAATTTGCGCGTGCGTTCGTGCTGCGGGTTGTTGAAGATCTGATCCGGCGGACCCTCTTCGAGCACCTGACCACCGTCGAACATCATCACGCGGTGAGAGACGTCGCGGGCGAACTGCATCTCGTGTGTGACCAGCAGCATCGTGATGTCCGTGGTCTCGGCGATATCGCGCAGCACTCCGAGCACGTCCCCGACGAGCTCGGGGTCAAGCGCCGAGGTGACCTCGTCGAGGAGGAGGATTTCCGGGTTCATCGCCAGTGCTCGGGCGATCGCCACACGCTGCTGCTGACCGCCGGAGAGACGAGTCGGGTGAGCGTCGGCCTTGTCGGCCAGTCCCACCCGTTCGAGCAGCTCCTTGGCTTCCTTGGTGGCTTCGACCTTGGACTTGCCGAGCACATGGACAGGGGCTTCGATGATGTTCTCGAGCACGGTCATGTTCGGGAACAGGTTGAACTGCTGGAAGACCATGCCGATGCGCGTGGTCATCTCACGCGTGCGCTTCTTCGGCAGTTCCACGCGTTTGCCGCCGCGGTCCTCGTGCGTCAGCGGCTGACCGTCGACGAAGATATATCCGCCGGTGAGCTCCTCGAGCGTCATCACCAGGCGCAGGATCGTCGTCTTGCCCGAACCGCTGGGCCCGATGAGGGTGACGCGTTCGCCGGGAGCCACCGTGAAGTTGAGGTCCTTGAGCACGGTGGTCGGCCCGAAGCTCTTCTCCACATCCTTGAACTCGATCGCCGGGTGTGACGATGCGGAGGCAGTCGTTGGGGTGTTCTCAGTAGGTGGCAAGGCGTCGATCCAATCTCTGAATGAGCAGTGAGGTCGGGTAGCTGGCCGCGAGGAAGATGATGCCGGCCAGTGTGAAGGCTTCCGTGTAGGCGAAGGTCGAACCGCCGAATTCCTTCGCAGCAGTGACGAGCTCGACGACGGAGATCGCGAACAGGAACGGAGTGTCCTTGAACATTGCGACAGCGTAGTTGCCCAGCGACGGGATGGTTGCCCGCAGCGCCTGCGGCAGCACGATCGCAGTGAACGTGCGCACCGGCGGCAGCGACAGCGCAGTGGCAGCCTCGAACTGTCCCGGCGGCACGGCATCGATTCCGGCGCGGTAGCTTTCGGACATGTACGTCGAATAATGGATGCCGATGACGATGAAGCCGATCACCAGCGCGGGTACATCGACGAGTCCTGGAATATCCGCGAACGCGTAGTAGACGAACAGCAGCTGGACGACCAGCGGGGTGTTGCGGATGAACGCGACGATGAGCCGGACGAGCCAGTTGATCCACCGTGGGAGGCCGCGGATGGCGACGGCGAGGATGAGTCCGAGAACGACGGCGATGGCGGTGCCCACGACCGTGGCGATGAGAGTGTTGATGAAACCGCGCAGCAGGATCGGCAGTGCCTCGGCGGCGAATTCCCAATTCCACATCAGAGGTCACCTCCCTGCCCGGGGAACGGGCCTTTGGTGTGGTTGGTGCCTTCACCGGCGGCAACGTGTGACTTGAGACGGTCCTTGCGCACGGCGTCGGCACGGGCAGCACGCCTGGCCTCACGGCGATCGGTGCGAGAGTTCGGGCGACGGCGGCCGAGAGCTTTCGTCGCTCTGCGTTCGAGGAAGTTCATGAACTCCTGGAGCAGCCATGCAAGTGCGAAGTAGATGAGGAGGCTGATCGAATAGGCGAACATCGTGTCACCGGTCGACTGACGCAGCTGTTCGGTTTTGTCTGTGAGGTCGGAGAGCGTGATGAAGGAGACGACCGCCGTGCCTTTGAGCAGCTGGATGAGCAGCGTCGCCAGGGAAGGGATCATCAATGCCCAGGCCTGCGGGAAGATCACGCGGACCATTCGACGGGTGGGGGAGAGGCTGAGCGCGATCGCTGCTTCCCACTGACCGGGTGCCACGGTCTTGATCGAGGACCGGACCACCTCGGCGGAATATGCTCCGTAGTTGAGCGCCAGAGCGGCGACACCGCAGGCCATGGGGTCGAAATCGACGCCGAGGAGCGGGAGCACGTAGAACAGCCAGAACAGCTGCACGAGCAGAGAGGTGCCGCGGAAGAATTCGACGACGATGCGAGCCGGAATGCGCAGCCAGGCGCTCGGCGAGGTCATCGTCAGTCCGAGGATGAGTGCGATGATGACGGCGCCGATGCTGCCGGCGACCGTGAGGATGATGGTTGTCTGAACTCCCTCCCACAGCTGTGGGAGGAAGTTCAGCAACGTTGTGACATTGTCATTCATGGTGCGTGACTACAGCGCCGACTCAGGAGTCAGCGGTGGGAAGTTCGCCCTTGCACAGCTGATCGGTGGTGATCGAACCGTCGGGGCGCTCTTCCTTCGTGAAGCCGTAGTCGCCGACGACGTCGAGGTACGACTTCTCATCGGAGACGATCTTCTCCAGGCCCTTGTTCCATTCGTCGCGCAGTTCCTTGTCATCTGTGCGGAAGACCGTGGCGCCGGCTCCCACCTGTGGGACTCCGTCGATCTCCTGGACGAAGGAATCGCTGACCTCGACCCCGGAATCCTCGGTGTTCTTCTCCATCCAGTTGAGCGAGATTGCGGTGAGTGCGAACACGTCGGCGCGACCGGTGGTCACGGCGTCCATGCCGTCCTGCGGGGTGCCGACCTGCTGGGTCTTGATGCCGAGGTCCTTGGCGTAGTCGGACTCGATGGCGCCGGTCATGGTGGCGAGCTTGACGCCCTTCTTCTTCACGTCCTCGAGGTTCTTCATCCCGTCGAGCTTGCCCTCCTTGGTCATCAGGGCAGTGGTGTACATGAACTCGGGATCACCGAAGGCGGCCTGTTCGCAGCGGTCGGGCAGGATCGACATGCCGGCCGAGATCGCATCGAAGCGATCGGCGTTGAGGCCGGGGATGAGCGAGCCGAATTCGGTGTTGACGCCTTCGACGTCGTCGACGCCGAGCTCCTTGAACACGGCCTTGGCCAGTGCCACCGATGCTCCCTGGAGTTCACCGCCCTCTTCGAAGCTGTACGGGGCTTCACCGGCGAAGCCGACCGTGATCTTTCCGTCGTCGACGGCCTTCTGCAGGGTGGATTTGTCGGAGTCGCTTCCGCCGCAGGCACCGAGGGTCAGCGTCAGCGCGAGGATCGATGTCGCGGCGGCCAGTCCTTTGAGTTTCATGTGCTGTTCCTTCCTTGAACGTCGACACATCATCGTGACGTGCGTCTCTGAAACAGTATTCAATACTCATGTTGTCCGAATGTCACACTGTCTGACAACGTTATATGATCGTGACCGTGACGAATCCTCCTACTTCCGAGCTGCCGGTGCTGCGCAAAGTGGTCCGATCATCGACGATCGACCTCATTGCGGACCAGCTGCGCAATGCCATCTACTCCGGTTCGCTCGAGCCAGGGCAGTCGATCAACGAGGTGCGCACGGCTGAGCTGCTCGAGGTGTCGCGGCCGTCTCTGCGGGAGGCCCTGCAACGCCTCATCAGCGAAGGCGTGATGACGCATGCTCCCGGACGAGGTGTGCATGTGAGACGCATGCGCACGGCCGATATCGACGACGTCTATGCCGTGCGCGAGGCGGTCGAATCGCAGGCGGTCAGGCTCGTCATCAGGCAGGGTCGGTCCACGTCACGGATCGGCACGGCGCTGCGAGAGCTCGAGCACGCCATCGAGGACAACGTCGCGCGCACGATCGGCGACGCCGACCTCAACTTCCACCATTCGATCGTCGCGTGCTCCGGATCGGCGCGGCTGACCGACCTCATGAAGGTCTCGATGGTCCACACCCGGCTGCTGTCGCTGTCGGACAAGCGCGGCTATGAGGTCCGATGCGATGTCCTGGACAGTCACAGGAACCTCGCCGAGGCGGTCGCCGCTGGTGACGAACCCCGCTCCCTTGCCATCGTCGCCCGGATCATGGCCGAGGCGGCCTCCCGCCTGCACGGACCGGTTGATGATTTCGACGGGCAGGTGGTCAAAGGCACCGACGCTGAGACTTCCGCCGACGACCAGTGGCTGCGACTGCGGGAACAGACGCACTGACGGTCGCGACCTTACGTGTCCGTCACACGGATCTGCCCGCCTCTGATCGGGGCAGACGATACGATGAGGGCATGAAGGTCGTCTGCCCCGGTTCCTATGACCCGATCACCATGGGTCATCTCGATATCATCGCCCGCAGCTCTCGGATGTTCGAAGAGGTCGTCGTGGCAGTGGTCCACAATCCTTCGAAATCCGGTCGCTTCGACCCGGAGATCCGTGCCGACCTCATCCGCCGGTCCCTGGCCGAAGATAAACGCACCCGGGAAGCGCAGAACATCACGATCGACCTCGTCTCCGGGGGCCTCCTCGTCGACTACTGCACGAGAATCGGCGCCCCCGCCGTCGTCAAGGGCCTGCGGTCGGGCACCGACTTCGCCTACGAACTGCCGATGGCGCTGATGAACAAGCACCTGTCCGAACTCGAAACGATCTTCGTCCCCGGTGACCCGAAGTTCGAACACGTCTCCTCCTCACTTATCAAGGAAGTCCACGGAGGCGGCGGGAACATCGAAGGCCTCGTCCCCACCTCGGTGCTGGAGGCATTGGGCGGCCGCGGACCCGCGGCCGCGAACGACGACAGCGTCGTCTGAGGGATGAGCGCAGCCGCCGATCCTGCCAATAGGGCCTGGTTCCCGGGCCTCGTCATCCACACCGTCATCGCGCACGCGACGTACAACGGCGTCCGCGTCCTCATCTCCTACCGCACTCTGGAGCTCGGCGGATCAGGAGTCGTCCTCGGTCTCATGACCGCGGTGTACTCACTCGTCCCGCTGCTCACCGCGCTCTTCGTCGGCCGCCTCGTCGACCGCGGGTACGCCACGGCGGTGCTGTGGGTCGGCACCGCTCTGTCGATCCTGCCCGTCGCGCTCGCGGCCACCGCTCCCAACCTCGGCGTGCTCCTCCTCGCCACGATGAGCCTGGGCTTCGGCCAGCTGCTCACCACGGTCGCCTCCCAGGCGCTCATCCCGCAGAGCTTCCCCGCTTCGAAGCTCACCGCGAAGTTCGGCCACCTCACCCTCGGGGTCTCGATCGGACAGACCATCGGCCTGCCCCTGGCCGGCATGGTCGCCGACGCCACTTCAGGGGACACCGCGATCACGAACGCGCTGTGGTTCATGACCGCACTGTCCGCGCTGACCCTCATCGCCGCCGTCATCGTCATGCTCCGCGGCCGGACCCCTCACGTCTCCCGCGCCGAGGCGGCCGAAGGTGCCATCGCCCCGTTGGCTCTGCTGTCGGTGCGGGGGATGAAGCCCGCGATCTTCGCCTCCATGGCCACGCTCGCCGCCGTGGATCTGATGACCGCCTATCTGCCGCTCATCGGTCAGCAGAACGGACTGTCGGTGACGACGGTGACGTGGCTGCTCGCGGCACGGACCTTCGCCTCGGTGATCTCCCGGCTCTTCATCGGTTTCCTCACGCGGAAGTGGCGGAATCTCTCCCTGCTGTGGACCGCCTCGGCAGCGGCTGGGCTCTGTGTGGTCCTCATCCCCGTGCTCAGCCAACCGTGGACGCTGGCGATCCTGCTCACGATCGCGGGCTTCTGCTTCGGTCTCACCCAGCCGCTGACGATGACCTGGGTGTCGACGCTCTCGGATCCGGCGAACCGGGCCGCGGTGCTGTCGATCCGCTTGGCGGGCAACCGGCTCAGCCAGGTCGCGATCCCATCGGCCGCCTCGGCGCTCACGGTCATCGCCGGTTCCGGGATCGTGTTCACGATCTCCGGCGCACTGCTCCTCCTGGCCGGCGGCGTCACCTGGCGCAACCAGCACGAGAAATGGTGAGCAGGAACACCTGCGCGGCGGGACGGACCCGATTGGTAATGGCCGCTGACAATGATTAGAATGGTGAGTCGCGTGTGAACGCAGGAGCGACATCCTCAAACGCACCAGGAGGACAGGGCATGAAGAACAGATCTGAATTCGTCTATGATCTCAGATCCATGGGATTGCTCGGTCATCCGGGTGAGTGGGAACGGGTGAACACCACCTTGTCGGCTCCAGCGGATCTCAAGATCGAAGTGATCGGGGTTGCGGAAGGTTCACCACTGATGCTCGAGCTGATGTTCGAGAGTGTGTCGGAGGGGATCTACGTGTCGGGCACAGTCTCGGCGACGGCCCGCGGCGAAGACGCGAGGACGCTCGAACCCATCGAGCTGCCTATAGATGTGGACATCCAGGAGATGTACGTCTATGAGCAGGCCGAAGGGGACGAGGACTCCTACGTCATCGACCGGGATCAGCTCGACCTCGAGCCCGCGATCAGAGACGCCGTCGTGATGGCTCTGCCGTTCAATCCCTCGCGGGATGAGAGCGAGGAGTTCAGCTACACCTTGGGGGAGGACCTCGAGGTGGACGAGGACGAATCCGAATCGCCGTTCGCATCATTGAAGAATCTGTTGGAAGAGAAGAAAGAGAGCTAGACGTGGCTGTTCCGAAGCGTAAATTGTCGCGCAGCAACACCCGCCACCGTCGTTCGCAGTGGAAGGCCAAGGCTCCGAACCTGGTCAAGACTGTGGAGAACGGTCGCGTTGTGTACTCGCGCCCCCACCAGGCCAAGGTCGTCGAAGACGCAGCCGGCACCCCGCTGTACCTCGAGTACAAGGGCCGCAAGGTCGCTGACGTCTGAGACTGTGGACACTGACACCACAGCAGCACTGAAGAAGAGTCTCGGGATCGATATTGATCCCGAGACTTTTCGTCTCGCGCTCACGCACCGCTCCTTCGCCTTCGAGGCCGGTGGCATCCCCACCAACGAGCGCCTCGAGTTCCTCGGCGACTCCGTTCTGGGCCTCGTCGCCACCGAGTCGCTGTTCTACGACAACCCGGATCTGCCCGAAGGCCAGCTGGCCAAGATGCGTTCGGCCGTCGTCAACACGCGTGCCCTCGCGTCGATCGCCCGCCGACACGGCATCGGCGAGCACATTCTGCTGGGCAAGGGTGAGGAGCTGACCGGAGGCCGGAACAAAGACTCGATCCTCGCCGACACGGTCGAGGCCCTCATCGGCGCGACCTTCGTCTCCCGCGGACGCGAAGAGGCCTTTGCCTTCGTCCACCGCCTCATCGACGGAATGCTCGACGACGCGGTCAACCTCGGGGCCGGGATGGACTTCAAGACCACCCTGCAGGAGGCCGCTGCCGACCTCGACCTCGGCGCAGTGAGCTACGAGATCACCTCGGCGGGTCCCGACCATGCGATGGTCTTCACCGCCACCGCGATGCTCGGGGCGAACAACTGGGGCGCCGGCGACGGATCCTCGAAGAAGGCCGCCGAAGCCGCGGCCGCCGAGGTGGCCGTCAAAGCCATCCGCACCATCTACCCGGACTACCGGCGCTGAGCCTCACCGTGGTCTCTTTGTGCGCTCACGGGCGCATGCCTGATCGAATCGAGGGTCACTGATGCCTGAGCTTCCCGAGGTCGAAAGCGTCCGTCGCGGCGTCGACGAATGGACGGCCGGGACCACGATCACCGGCGCCGAGGTGGCCGACCCCCGAATCTTGGGCACGACGTCCCAGCGGCGCATCGATCCGTCCGCGGTCTCCGGGTTCGTTTCGGCCGTAACCGGGGCGCACATCCTGAGGGCCGAACGGCGCGGGAAGTTCATGTGGCTGAGCCTGGGAGAGGGGACTGATTTCTCCACTGCGGACTCGGTCGCTTCATCTGTGCCGAGGCCCGAACTCGGCATCCTCGTGCATCTGGGCATGAGCGGACAGCTGCGCATCCACTCGCACGGCGAGGAGATCCACCGCCACACACGGGCGATTCTGCACCTCTCGGACGATGGAGGACAGCCACGAGAACTGCGCTTCGTCGACCAACGGATCTTCGGCCATATCGGCGTCCAACCTCTCGTCCACGGGTACGGACGGCTCGTCCCCGCCTCGGCGATTCACATCGCCCCGGATCCGCTCGAGCCCGCATTCGATCCGGAACGGGTCGTTTCGGACCTTGCGAGGAAGCGCACGGCGGTCAAGGCAGCGTTGCTCGACCAGACGTTGGTCAGCGGAATCGGGAACATCTATGCAGATGAGGCCCTGTTTCGGGCGGGAGTCCACCCTTTGGCGACACCCGCGCGGACACGGAAGAGCCGCCTCGTCGCGGTCCTCGAATCCGCGACGAAGGTGATGAGCGATGCCCTGGCCGTGGGCGGGACGAGCTTCGACGCTCTCTACGTCAACGTCAACGGCGAATCCGGATACTTCGATCGTGCCCTGCTCGTCTACGGGCGCGGGGGACAGGAATGTGTGCGCTGCGGGACCGAGATCGTCAAGATCACCGTCGGCGGACGCGGAACCCACTACTGTCCCGTGTGCCAGAAGCCCCCGCGGTATAGGTAGGCGGTGACGACGCTGGGGTGATCCGGCCTCCGTGTCTCCGGCACGGTGCACTCCAGCTGCCGAGAGCATCCCGCACCTTTGCTCGCAGTCCCGCACCGTTGCTCGCAGTCCCTCGCCTTCGCCGCAAGTCCTACAGTCAACGGTCCATCGGTCACCGGCTGCGGCATTATGCACCGCTGCAGCGCGGTGCAATGCAACTCAGGGTGAGGGATGCCGGGCAGGAGAGGCTGTCGAGACCTCTGGCTTCAACGCAGTGAAGCGTAGACTCGGGCGAGAAGTCGCCACCTCGGCGCTCAGGCGGAGAGGAATGCTCATGTTCACGGTTCCAACGATCGCTGCAGGGATCGTACTCCTGCTCGTCAGGGCGGTTCTGACGGTGGCTTTCGTCCGCGAGTTCATGGTCAAGGCCAAGGATATTCCGCGGTTCGCTAAAGCGGATGGGCTCAACGTCCCGACTGCATGGTTCGTCGCCATCGCCGAGCTCGCCGCCGCAGTCTCATTCGGCACCGGCGTCCTCGCCCAATGGGCCGGTCTCGGCGTCGTCGTGCTCATGCTCATCACGACGAGCCTGCACGTCTTCAAATGGCACTCGAAGTACTGGGCCTCGGCGGGCGGTCCCGAATACGACCTGCTCCTGCTGGTGCTGGCCGCGGTCATCACCGCATTCGGTGCCGGCCCGATCGCCATTCCGGCGCTGTTCGGGATGTGACGTCGATGAGCGCGGGCCGACTCACGACGAACGGGTCAAGCGGCGGATGAAGACGAGGGTCGCCACCGTGAGCAGGCCGGGGATGACGAGGCCGAAGACGATGAACGCCGGCAGGCTGCCCAGACGATCGAGCATCCACTGGAAGTTCATGCCGAAGAACCCCGTCGCCAGGGTCAGCGGCAGGAAGATCGTCGCCACGAGTGTCAGCCGTTCGGACACGACGGAGTCCTGTTCGTTGAGGATGTCGCCGAGCATCGCATACAGTCGCGTGGTCATCGACTGATTCGCCCCGAACGCCGCTGAAGCACGGGCGAGCAGCCGCTGATGGTCCTCGCCGAGGCTCTGCGCGAGTTCTTCCTCGTTCGACAGCAGCCTCTGTTGGGCCGCCTGGGTCTCACCGATTCGGAAGAGCTCGGCTCGCAGTCTCCCCATCGTCCGCCGCCGCGGTGAAGACGCGTAGCCCACGGACTGTGCTTCGAGCTCTTGGCACCGATCATCGATCTCGTCGAGTGCCTCTTCGCAGCGGCGCGCCACGATGAGGATGAGCTCGACGAGCACGGTCCACGTATCGCCGGCATCGGCAGGAATCTTTCCCGCGATGGAGTCCAGGGCCTTCTTCTCACCGATGACGAGCAGGCCGCGCTCACGGGCGTGGAGCTGCAGCGCATGGTGGGCACGATCCTCGTCGAGGACCTGCAGCACGAGGCTGATCTGGTCGTCGACGACCGCAGCCATCGGCCGCCTCGGCCCAGGATGTGCGGTGTGCACCGTCAGGTCGAGGCTATTGGCCGCCTCATCCGTCAGCTCTCGGTCTTCGGGGGTGGCGAGAACGCAGCGTGTGTCGGCTGTGTGCTCACGCAGCGCCTCGATGCTGTCGATCACGATCATCAGTCTCGCCCTCCGTCTCTCGTCGTCAGCAGTGCCGCATGCGAACACAGTATCAAGACGTCAGTGTCAGAATGCCCTCGCAAGATACGCTTTGTGGCCGTCGATGAGCGCGCGTTGCGCCTCGGTGTGGTCAGGTGGGGAGAGAATGTTCGCGGGGTTCGTCGGAGATAACCACAGTGAGTCGATTTCGACGATCCGACCGTCTCGCAGGCGCGCTGCCGCAGCCAGCCGATAGCGTGAACCGGGAACCGGTAGGAGGATGCGGTCGAGATCCCGCCAGGCGATCCGATGAGGTCTGCCGGTGAAGCCGCACCAGATGAACTCCTCAGGGGTGATCTCCAACCGGGCGCGGGCTCCTAAGTGGAAATTCACCCACGCGCCGATGAGCGCGATGACCGGTGTGAAGAGGAAGATGAGAAGTGCCGGTTCGGCGAAGATCGCCAGGAGGATCACCGTGATGAACGCGAGAATCGCCATGACGACGAGCATCCAGCCGATGAATGTCGAGATGTTCCCCTCGCGTCTGATGACTCTGTTCATCTATCGACGTCCTTTCCTTCAAACCACCTGACGGCGGCCCAGCAACCTCGCGCGAGGTAGCTGGGCCGCCGTCAGGTAGCAATTGGGGGTTAGTTCTTTGTGGAGGTGTCCTTGTCCTCGTCCGGTTCGTCCTCGATCTGGAGTTCCGAGGTTTCGAGGCCGAAGATCTCGCCGTCGTACTCGTCGACCGCGGTGGCCACCGAGGTCTCGAGCACGTGTGCGGCCAGCTGCTCCTGGATGATGAGCGGATCCTTCGACAGGTCCTTCCACACCGCCACGCACAGCAGCAGCATGACGATGACGAACGGCAGGGCGGAGACGATCGTGATGTTCTTCAGCCCGTCGAGCGCCTCGGCGGGATCGGAACCTCCCGCCAAGAGCATCACCGCAGCCACGGCACCGGTCGCGGTGCCCCAGAAGATGACGAGGCCCTTGCCGGGCTCCTGCATGCCGTTGGCCGACAGCGTGCCCATGACGATCGATGCGGAGTCCGCACCGGTGACGAAGAAGATCGCGATGAGGATGACCGTGACGATCATGAGGATGATCGCGATGAGGTTCGGCAGCGGCAGAGCGCCGAGGAGGTCGAACAGAACCGTGTCCATGTTGATGTCCGGTTCTCCGTCGACGATGCTCGCCAATGCCTTGACCGTGCCCTCGCCGCGCTCGGCGCGTTCCTGGATGCCGATGGCACCGCCGCCGAAGATCGCGAACCAGATGGTCGAGACGACGGAGGGGACGATGAGCACGCCGGTGACGAACTGACGGACGGTGCGACCGCGCGAGATGCGCGCGATGAACAGGCCGACGAAGGGCGACCATGACACCCACCATGCCCAGTAGAAGACCGTCCACGACGACAGCCACTCATTGACACCCTGCCCGTCGGCAGCGGTGCGTGAAGCCAGCTGCGGCAGATCCTGGATGAACGCACCCACCGAGGAGGGGATGACGTTGAGGATGAACAGCGTCGGACCGCCGATGAAGACGATGAGGGCGACGATGACGGCGAGCACCATGTTGATGTTCGACAGCCACTGGATGCCCTTCTCCACGCCCGACACCGCCGAAGCGACGAATGCGGCCGTGAGGATCGCGATGATGATGACGAGCACCGGTGAAGTGACCTCGGACATGATGCCTGCGGACTCGATGCCGCCGCCGATCTGGATGGCGCCCAAGCCCAGCGAGCAGGCCGAACCGAATAGGGTCGCGAGGATCGCGAGGATGTTGATGACCTTGCCGCCGATTCCATTGACGGCGCGTTCGCCGAACAGCGGGGTGAACATCG
This sequence comes from Brevibacterium sediminis, assembly GCF_024895295.1. NCBI lineage: Bacteria > Bacillati > Actinomycetota > Actinomycetes > Micrococcales > Brevibacteriaceae > Brevibacterium > Brevibacterium sediminis. The sequence goes on from NZ_JAHQRN010000004.1 coordinate 448,393, forward strand.
ACGAGAACAGCTGCGAGCGTCCCAGACGGAACGAACCGTAAGCCACGCCGAGACCGACGATGGCGTACATCGCCCACGGGTAGAGCGTCCAGTGGAACAGTGTCGTTCCCATGGAAGTGCCCATCGCCTCGGCAGTGGAGCCGTCGACGGTGTTCGGGGGAGGCGACATGTAGAAGAAGAGAGGCTCGCCGACCGCGGAGAACACGAGTCCGATGCCCATGCCCGTGGCGAACATCATCGCGATCCACGAGGAGGTCTTGAACTCCGGCTTCTCATCGTCTTTGCCCAGCGGGATCCGTCCGAATCGGCTGACGGCGACGACGATGACGAAGATCGTGAAGATCGTCGCGGCGATGACGAAGAGCCAGCCGAAGTTGTCCATCACTCCGGTCAGCAGCGTGCCAGCCACATTGCCGAGGCTGTCGGGAGAGACGAAGCCCCAGACGACGAATGCGACGGCGAGGATGCCGGCCGCGAAGAAGACCACCTTGTCCAGACCCTCACGTTTGAAGGGCCGGAGCGCGGTCGTCGGATGCTTCAGGTGCTCGATGAGCTCCTGAGTCTTTGTATGTTCACTGCTCATAGTGATCGGGCCGATCGGGGGCGGGTCCTCGGTGACACGAATGAGAACGGGCTGCCGCCTCGGCGTTCCTTCCTTGAATGGACTGCATCGGACAGGTGGCCGAAGGGATCCGAGCCGAGTGCACCCGAACACCTCTCACACATGATCATGACAGACCATGGGCGATGATGGTCGGAATTCCCTCATCTCGGACCACCATCGGTCGCCTTTCGCTGTGCTTCACCGCCACACAGGTGCGGTGAATAGTGAGGGGCCCTGCCGCGCACGACAGGGCCCCTTCCAGCTCCCCCGGCTGGGCTCGAACCAGCGACCCTTCGATTAACAGTCGAATGCTCTGCCAACTGAGCTACGGAGGAAAACGGCGCAGTCGTCTACGCACGAGGAGAAACTCTACCAAAAGATTCGGGATCTCGCCGCCGCCTGCGGATATGCTGGTGCCCAATATGCATCTCAAAAGCCTGGCACTGCGGGGATTCAAGTCCTTCGCCTCGGCGACGACCCTTCGATTCGAGCCGGGAATCACCTGCGTCGTCGGACCCAACGGCTCGGGCAAGTCCAATGTCGTCGACGCCCTGTCCTGGGTGATGGGCGAACAGGGTGCGAAGAATCTGCGCGGCGGAAAGATGGACGACGTCATCTTCGCCGGAACCTCGAAACGTCAGGCCCTGGGACGCGCCGAGGTGACTCTGACCATCGACAACACCGACGGAGCCATCCCCGTCGACTACACCGAGGTGACCATCTCGCGGACCCTGTTCCGCACCGGCGGATCCGAATACGCCGTCAACGGGGCACCGGCGAGGCTGCTCGACATCCAAGAGCTGCTCAACGATTCCGGCCTGGGCAAGGAGATGCACGTCATCGTCGGTCAGGGCCGCCTCGACGCGATCCTCCATGCCGACCCGCTGGAGAGGCGCAGCTTCATCGAAGAGGCCGCCGGGGTGCTCAAGCACCGACGTCGCAAGGACAAAGCGGTCCGCAAACTCACCGGACTGCAGACGAATCTCGACCGGCTCACCGATCTGCGCACCGAACTCAACCGGCAGCTGGGGCCCTTGGGACGGCAGGCCGAAGCCGCCGCGAAGGCAGCGACCGTGCAGGCGACGCTGCGTGACGCCACCGCCAGGCTGCTCGCCGACGACGCCGTGCGGATGCAGTCCTCCCTGGCCTCGACGAGCGAGGGCGAAGACCACAGCGACCGCATCGCCGAACTCGACCACCGCCGCACCCGCACCGAGGCGCGCCTGTCGGAGATCGAAGCTCGGCTGTCCGAACTCGACAGCGAACTCGACGTCCAACGCACCGCCGAATCGCGGACACAGACGCAGGTCGTGCGCGCCCAAGGACTGAGCCAACGTGCCGCGGACAAGCGCTCCCACCTGCTCTCGGAGGTCACGAGCCTCGGGCAGAGGGAAGCGAAGTCACCCGAAGAGCTGCGCGCCCAGGCCGAACGCAACCGTTCCGAACTCACCGACGCCGAGGCGGCCGTGACCGAGAAGACGAACGCACTCGAGGCCAGCCAGCAGCGGAAGGAAGAGCTCACCCAAGCCCTGCGCGCCGCCGAAGACGAGGTCAAGGCCGCACAGATCGCCATCACCGAAGCGGTGAAGAACCGCTCGGCGCTACAGTCGAAGCAGACCCAGGCGGCCGAGCGGATCACCGACCTCAAGACCCGGATCGAAGCCAACCGTGCCGAGATCGACACCGTCACCGCCCGCATCGCCGAACGCAGCAGGGAACTCGAATCGGCCGAGACTGGTGTCGAGGACGTCGAAGCCGGTGAGACCGAACTCGACTCCGCGTACGAGGCGGCGCAGGAGAGCCTCGAGAAGCTGGAGACCGAACGCACTGAGCTGCAGGAGCAGCGGGCGCAGGTCGCGTCCGAACTGTCATCGGCGAAGGCGCGCGCGGAAGCCCTGGCGTTGGGCACCGCCCTGGAAGCCGACCTCGAAGACATCGTCAATGCGGACCTGCCGGGAGTGCGCACGGCCGTGACAGAAAGACTGAGTGTCGACCATGGGTTCGAAATGGCCGCGGCAGCGGCCCTGTCGACGACGGTCTCCGGTGTCATCGTCGATGACAGCGCAGCGGCGCTGGCAGTGCTCGACCACCTCGGAGAGGACACGAACGTGTCACTGACGATTCCCGCCGGAGTCGAACCAGCAGCAGGGAAGGGTGGTGGGACCACCCTTGACGCTCTGCCGGAGCTGCCTGCGTCAGAAGGCCTGCGATGGCTCTCCGATGTCGTCGACAGCGACGTCCCCGAACTGCGTGCTCTGCTGGCCCGGGCGCTGCACGGTGTCGTCTGCGTCCCCGATGCGCGCACCGGAATCGAACTGACCGCGGCCCGGCCCGAACTCACCGCTGTCACCGTCCACGGTGAAGTGCTCACCGCGACCCGCATCAGCCGGGCCCGCACCGCCTCGGGCACACGGCTGGCCTCACAGACCGCGCTCGAGGACACCCATTCCCTCATCGCCGAACTCGACGACAGGGCGAGGAAGCTCGACGCCTCCTTGACCGAACTCGAACCCCGCCTGACCGCCGCACGTGAGGAATCAGCCGCAGCCCTCGATGCTCTCCACTCCTCGGATGCGAAGATCATGGCCGCGGCCGAAGAGGTCTCGCGCATCACCGGTGAGATCGGTGTGGCTCGCACTCGCCTGCAGCGCGCGCAGGAGAACGCGACCGAACTCGAATCCCGCCTCGCCGCCGCCGAACGGGACTCTCAATCGGCCGCGGCAGCACTGGCCGGAGCCGCCGAGGTCGACGAAGTCGTCGATACCGCCGCCCGGGATGAACTCAGCGCACAGGTCGCCCAAGCTTCGGAAGACCTCGTCGAAGCCCGCATCAGTCACCGGTCGGCTGCCGACCGGGCCCGGTTCCTCAGCGACCGGGTGGACTCCCTCCTGCGGGCGGCGAAGGCCGAGGAAGCGGCGCGGGAGCAGACGCAGCGCACTATCGCGAAGAAGAAGCGGGCGGCAGCCTCGGTGCAGCTCATCGCCGAAACCGCGGCCGAAGCCGCGGAGCTGGCCACCTCCACGGTGGCCGAACTCGGTGAGGCGATCCAGGTTCTCGTCGATGAACGCGGCGGTCTGCGCGAAGAGAAGGGCCGCCTCGGCGAGGAATTGGGATCGACGCGAACCCAGCTGCAGAAGCTCAAGGACGCCGCGGCCGAAGCCGAACTCGCGAAGGAGCGTTTCCGACTTCGGCTCGAGGAGATCGCGCACCGATCGGAGGAGGAGACGGGGTTGGGAATCGACCGCCTCATCGACGAATTCGGGCCGCATCTGCCCGTTCCGTCGTTCGAGGAGGACGTCGAGGACCGGCCGTATGTGCGCGCGGAAGTGGAGAAGCGGCAGAAGCAGGCGGCGTCGCAGCTCAAGCGCATCGGCACGGTCAATCCGCTCGCGCTCGAGGAGTATGAGGCGCTGAAGGAGCGGCATCAGTTCCTCGAGAAGCAGATCGCGGACATCGAATCCTCGCGCAAGGACCTCATGCAGCTCGTCGAGGAGGTCGACCGGCACGTCGAACGCGTCTTCGCCGAAGCCTATGCGGATACGGCGCGGGAGTTCGAGGACATCTTCTCCCGTCTCTTCCCCGGCGGTGAGGGCGCCTTGAGCCTGACCGATCCGAACGATATGCTCACCACCGGCGTCGACGTGCACGCCCGCCCGGCCGGCAAGAAGGTCAAACGTCTGTCTCTGCTCTCCGGAGGGGAGCGGTCGCTGGTGGCCGTGGCCATGCTGGTCGCGATCTTCAAGGCCCGGCCGAGCCCGTTCTACGTCATGGACGAGGTCGAAGCGGCCCTCGACGATCTCAACCTCTCTCGCCTGCTCACGGTGTTCAAGGAGCTGCAGGACTCCTCGCAGCTCATCGTCATCACCCACCAGAAGCGGACGATGGAGATCGCCGATGCCCTCTACGGAGTGACGATGCACGGCGACGGGGTGTCGAAAGTCATATCGCAGCGGATTCCGTGATCGGCAGTCCGCTCTTCGGCCGGCGCGCCCGAGGTGGCAGGCCCGCCGCTGGGGCACAAGGCCGTTTGACGGTGATGCCCAGGACAGTCCCAGGGAATTTTGCAACTGCCGTACGGCGGGCGAGCACAATAGTCGTGGCCGGGGACTATAGACTTGGGCCGAGACACAGGTATTCGAAGAACGTGAGGAGCGGGACGTCCATGGCCGAGGCTGCTGTACTGCGAGGTGGCTCGAGGGCATGAATTCGGTGCTTGTCGTCATCGTCGGACTCGCGATCTCCTTCGCCCTGGCACTCGTCGTCGTCCTTCTCGTGGCTCTGCCCGGCCTGCGCGCCGAAGGACGCCTGCGATACTCCTCCGACGTGCAGCGATTCCGTCTGCCGCCCGAGTGGACCGGCTACGACGACGAAGTCCACGAATTCTTCGGCCACGATGACGGCACCTCGCACCTGGCGACCAGGGAACAGGCGGCGGTGACCGCGATCCGCGACCACTCCTATGTGCTCCGGCCACAGCCCCGACGCCATGCCGCGCCCTCGCTCATCACGGTCCGCCCGCGCACCCGCCACTGGAAGATCCCCGAGTCGGGAACAGGGTGGAAGACCACCGCCGGGCTGCTCTTCGGCAGCCGCGGTTCCTGACCTGAGACCCATGCGGCCTCGAGCGGTCGAGGCCCGCGACAACGGAGACCGCGCCGACTGATTCCGGCGCGCTCACCGACACACTGACACCACCGGAAGAGTCCGGGAACTCGAGTGCCGGCGGCCCGAACGGCGGCACTCAAAGGAGGACGGAAGAACCATGGATCAGCCGATCATCTTGCTCATCGTCGCGGCGATCGTGTTCGCTCTCGTCGTCGGCGTGGGCATCTCGCTGCGCGTCAACGCGCGGAAGAAAGGCCTCGATGACAGGCGCGGCATCGATGCGGAGGTCACCGGTGAGCTGAGCATCGATGACGTCGCCGAGGCGGTCGAGAAGGACAAAGCCGAAGCGCGCGGTTCCGAGGTCCCCACCGAACCGGCCAGCCGCCTCGTCCGCCTGCGCGAGCGCCTGGCGAAGTCGAACAGCGGGCTCGGACGCGGACTGCTCAACCTCCTCTCCCGTGACAACCTCGACGAGTCCGCATGGGAGGAGATCGAGGATACGCTCATCCTCGCCGACGTCGGCGTCGAACCGACGACCGAGCTCGTCGACCGCCTGCGGGAACGCGTCAAGGTGCTCGGCACCCGGGATCCCGAAGAGGTCCGCGGGCTGCTGCGCGAAGAGCTCATCAAACTCGTCGATCCGACGATGGACCGCTCGCTCGCCGACACCGGCAAGGACGGTGACCCCTCCGTCATCCTCGTCGTCGGGGTCAACGGTGCCGGGAAGACGACGACGGTGGGCAAGATCGCCCGCGTGCTCGTCGCTGAGGACAAGTCCGTGCTGCTCGGTGCCGCGGACACCTTCCGCGCCGCCGCGGCCGAACAGCTGGCCACATGGGGTGAACGTGTCGGCGTCGAAACCGTGCGCAAGGAAGAAGGTGCCGATCCCGCCTCGGTGGCCTACTCGGCCGTCGAGAAGGGACAGGCCGACGGTTCCGACGTCGTCCTCATCGACACCGCCGGACGTCTGCAGAACAAACGCGGACTCATGGACGAACTCGGCAAGGTCAAACGAGTGGCCACCCGACCGCTGGGGGAGGGCCACGAGATCGACGAGGTGCTCCTCGTCCTCGACGCGACCACCGGTCAGAACGGCATGCAGCAGGCGAAGGTCTTCGCCGAGGCGGTCGACATCACCGGGATCGTGCTCACCAAGCTCGACGGCACCGCGAAAGGCGGAATCGTCGTCGCCGTCCAGCGTGAACTCGGGGTGCCGGTCAAGCTCATCGGCCTCGGCGAAGGCGCGGACGACCTGGCGCCGTTCACCGCCGAAGGGTTCGTCGACGCGCTGCTCGACTGATTTCGCGCACCGAATCTGCGGATGGATTCTGCCGGGTCTCACCCTTGTGAATGCTGGGTGAGACCCGGCTTGTCATAATCACGAAACATAGCCGAATCATCACTGTGACATGCGTCATGGAAACTGTCTCTGCGCGGTTCGATCCGGAACCGGCTTCGACAGATGAGAGACGACATGGAACTCGATGCAGTGAACGTATGGATGATGGTCGCGGCAGGGCTGGTCCTGCTCATGACCCCCGGGGTGGCGTTCTTCTACGGCGGGATGACGCGCATCACCTCGGCGATCAACATGATGATGATGGTCTTCTCCGCAATGGCCGTCGGTGGGCTCGTCTGGGTGCTCTACGGATACGGCCTGAGCTCGGGTGATTCGATCGCCGGGCTCGTCGGTAATCCGCTGTCCCAGCTCGGACTCACCGGTGCCGTCGCCGACGACCCCGCCTCGCTGATCTCGATCGGCTACGGTTCGACGTTCGCGATGATCGCGATCGCACTCATCGCCGGTGCCGTCGCCGACCGAGCGAAATTCTCCACCTGGCTGGTCTTCTCGGCCGCTTGGGTGACGCTCGTGTACTGCCCGCTGGCGTTCATGGTCTGGGGCGACGGACTGCTCAGCGAATCCGGAGCGATCGGCAGCCTGTTCGGGCCCGCCATCGACTTCGCCGGCGGCACCGTCGTTCATATCAATGCCGGCATCTCCGCACTCGTCCTCGTCGTCGTCATGGGGCGCCGGGCCCGCTTCTCGACCCCGCACAAGCCGCACAACATCCCGATCACCGTGCTCGGTGCGGCCCTGCTGTGGTTCGGTTGGTTCGGCTTCAACGGCGGTGCCGCCTCGACGATCGAACAGGGCGGACTCATCTGGATCAACACCCTGGCCGCACCGGCAGCCGGCATGATCACCTGGATCATGATCGAACGTCTGCGGGCCTCGCGGCCGTCCAGCATCGGCAGCGTCTCGGGTGCGATCGCCGGCCTCGTCGCCATCACCCCGGCGTGCGCCAACGTCGATCCCTATGCCGCCGTGCTCATCGGCATCGCCGCAGGAGCGGGAGCGATCTTCGCCGTCGAGGCGAAGAACCGCCTGCGCTACGACGATGCGCTCGACGTGGTGGCCGTCCACCTGGTCGCGGGAATCATCGGCACCGTGATGATCGGCTTCTTCGCCTTCCCGCACGAGGACGGACCGGCCGGTCTCTTCTACGGCGGCGGACTCGAACTGCTCATCGCGCAGGTGCTCGCCTGCCTCGTGGCCATCGTCTTCGCCGGACTCGTCACGCTGGCCATCTCGCTGGTGCTGCGGCGGACGATGGGGCTGCGGATCGACCCGCGCGAGGAGCTCGAGGGCATCGACACCTACGAGCACGCGGAGCAGGCCTACTCCTTCCGGTGATCCACGGCCGCCGGCGCCGGCTTCCCCGGTCGCCGGCCGCGGCCGGCTGAATTTCGGCCATCACCTCTGCGGCGTGCAGCATCCCTCACCGCTCCTCGCAATCCGCCTTGGTGCAACGAGTGGGTTTGCGACTGCCAGCGTGTTTTGCGAGGAAATGTCGGGTGAAGCACTAGCGGTGAGGGATGCCTCGCGAGTGGCGTACTGGGACGCTCGCCGGGTGATGGCGGCGAGAAGGGCATCCTCAGCGAGGCGGCGTCAGAAGACAGGCCGCCTCGGGGAGGAGCTCACCGGGGCTCACGGGGGTTTGCCAGCATGCACGGTTTCAGCCGGACCCGGGTGAGTTGCTAGTCTAGAGAGTCGACCAAACCATCGTGAAGAAGGCTTGTACGTGTTTAACTCTCTGTCCGACAGGCTCACCGCGACTTTCAAGAATCTGCGCGGGAAGGGCCGGCTGTCCGAAGCCGACGTCGATGCCACCATCCGTGAGATCAGACGTGCCCTGCTCGACGCCGATGTCGCCCTGCCTGTCGTGCGTGCCTTCACCGGCCGGATCCGTGAACGCGCCCTGTCCGAGGAGGTCTCGGGCGCACTCAATCCCGGCCAGCAGGTCGTCAAGATCGTCAACGACGAACTCGTCGGCATCCTCGGCGGTCAGACCCGTCGACTCAACTTCGCCAAGCGGCCGCCGACGGTCATCATGCTCGCCGGCCTCCAGGGTGCAGGTAAGACCACCTTGGCGGGAAAGCTCGCGCACTGGCTGAAGTCCGAGGGCCACCGGCCGATGCTCGTCGCGGCCGACCTGCAGCGCCCCAACGCCGTCAACCAGCTCCAGATCGTCGGCGAACGTGCCGGTGCCGTGGTCTACGCCCCGGAACCGGGCAACGGTGTCGGCGATCCGATCCAGGTCGCCACCGACTCGATCGAGGTCGCGAAGTCCAAACTCCACGACGTCGTCATCGTCGATACGGCCGGGCGCCTCGGCATCGACGAGGAGCTCATGCAGCAGGCCGCGGACATCCGCAGCGCGGTCAACCCCGACGAGGTCCTCTTCGTCATCGACGCGATGATCGGTCAGGACGCGGTGAAGACCGCCGAGGCGTTCCTCGACGGCGTCGACTTCACCGGCGTCGTGCTCTCGAAGCTCGACGGTGACTCCCGCGGTGGTGCCGCGCTGTCCGTCGCCGAGGTGACCGGAAAGCCGATCATGTTCGCCTCCACGGGCGAATCGATGAAGGACTTCGAGCAGTTCCATCCGGACCGGATGGCCGACCGGATCCTCGACATGGGCGACATCATGACGCTCATCGAGCAGGCCGAGAAGAACTTCGACGAAAAAGAGACCGAGAAGCTCAAGAAGAAGGTCGAATCCGGCGAGGACTTCGACCTCAACGACTTCCTCACGCAGATGGCGGGCCTGAAGAAGATGGGCTCGATGAAGAAGATGCTGGGCATGATGCCCGGCATGAGCCAGTACAAGGAACAGCTGGCGAACTTCGACGAGCGTGAGGTCGACCGGGTCGAAGCGATTGTGAGATCGATGACACCCCAGGAGCGCTCCAACCCGAAGATCCTCAACGGCTCCCGCCGTGCCCGCATCGCCAAAGGCGCCGGCACCACGGTCACCGCGGTCAACCAGCTCATGGAGCGCTTCACCCAGGCGCAGAAGATGATGCGGTCGATGACCCGCGGCGGCGGAATGCCCGGAATGCCCGGTGGCGGAGGTATGCCGCAGATGCCCGGAATGGGCGGAATGCCTGGTGCCGCCGGTGGTAAGAAGAAGAAACCCGCAGGGAAGAAGAAGGGCCGCAAGGGCGGTCAGTCGGGCAACCCGGCCAAGCGCGCGCAGGAGGCGCAGGCGCTGGCGGACAAGAAGGCGGGCAAGACCCAGGACCCGGTCGGCTCGGCCTTCGGCGGAGTCGATCTGGGCAAGGACGAGGAATTCGATCCGGCGAACCTGCCCAAGGGCTTCGGCGGAATCTTCCCAGGTGGCAAGAAGTAGAGCCTTCTGGCACAATTGACTCTTGTACTTTTGCTCTCGGTCCGGGCCCTCTCATCCGCGCCGAAGTGATAGTCCGAGCCGCGGCTTCCAGCAGATCAACCCCACGATTCTTCTGGTACAGCTGTGCACACAGAACACAAAAGGAGACACCACTAAAGTGGCAGTCAAAATTCGTCTGACCCGCATGGGCAAGATCCGTGCACCCTTCTACCGCGTCGTCGTCGCTGACTCGAAGACCCGTCGTGACGGTAAGGCCATCGAACAGATCGGCATCTACCACCCGACCCGTGAGCCTTCGGTCATCGAGATCGATTCCGAGCGAGCACAGTACTGGCTCGGCGTCGGCGCACAGCCGAGCGACCAGGTCAAGGCTCTGCTCAAGCTCACCGGCGACTGGCAGAAGTTCACCGGCGAAGGCGAAGCGGTCAACACCGTGAAGCCGCAGCCGGAGAAGGAAGCCTACGTGGCACCCAACGCCGAATCGGTGATCAAGGAAGCCATCACGCAGAAGGGCGGCAAGTCCGCTGAAGCTGCCGAGGCTCCGGCCGAGGAAGCCGCCGAAGCCGCACCTGAGGCCGCTGAAGAAAGCGCTGAAGCCTGAGATGTTGCCTGATTCGCTCGAACATCTGGTCCGCGGAATCGTCGATCATCCCGACGACGTCTCCGTCCGTTCGCGTTCTTCGCAGCGCGGCACGACCCTCGAGGTCCGGGTTCACCCCGAAGACCTCGGCCGGGTCATCGGCCGTGCAGGCAGGACCGCCAAGGCCCTGCGCACCGTGATGAACTCGCTGGCCGGCCGTGAGTCGGTGCGAGTGGACCTCATCGAGGCGTAATTCCAACATCCGAGAGGGGATGCAGAGCACATGCGCTGCATCCCCTCTCGTGCATTCACTTAACCGTCGCCGACTACACTGGTGCCTGAACAGGGCGGCCCGCCGTACGACCGCAGAAGCGCAGTCACCGCAGTGCAGGGCCGGCCGAACAGACAGCGACAGCAGACCTCGAGGAGCAGTATGGACACGGTGATCGCCCGGCTGGGCAAGCCGCACGGAATCAAGGGCGAGTTCACCGTCGAGGTGCGCACCGACCGACCCGAGGACCGGCTCAATCCAGGGGCGACCTTCGCCACGGATCCCGATATCGGAGAGCTGACGCTGAAGTCGGCGAGGTGGCACCGCGATCGCCTGCTCCTGGCCTTCGATGAAGTCCCCGACCGCAACCGCGCCGAGGAGATCCGCAACACCCTCATCCTCGCCGAGGCGGATGAGGACGAAGACGAAACCGACGCCTGGTACCTCGACGACCTCATCGGCCTCAAGGTCTATGAGAACGACGCGCTCGTCGGCGAGATCGTCGACGTCACGAACGGGACCGCCCAGGATCTGCTCCACATGAAGCACACCGCCGGTCACGTTGTGCTCATCCCCTTCGTCACCGAGATCGTGCCCGATGTCGACATCGACTCGGGCCGCGTCACCGTCACCCCGCCCGCCGGCCTCTTCGACGCCGAATGAGCGAACCATCCCCGAAGCCCGAATCGTCCCCGATGAATGGCACCGACACCCCCGCCGAGGCGACCGGAACGGACCCGGTGACCCAGGGTGCGACCCGCGCCGAGGCGGTCGGACCGCAGATGTCGATCGACGTCGTGTCGATCTTCCCCGAATACCTCGCCGGACTGCAGCTCTCGCTCATCGGCAAGGCCGTCGACCGCGGACAGCTGAGCCTCGGCGTCCACGACCTGCGGGACTTCACCTTCGACCGGCACAACACCGTCGATGACTCGCCCTACGGTGGGGGAGCGGGAATGGTCATGAAAGCCGAACCCTGGGCGCTGGCTCTCGAGCACATCCTGGCAGGTCGCGGCAGCGCTGCGAAGGGTGAAGGTGCGGACGGCGCTCGGACCGCCGGTCCGGCTGTAGGAGGCAAGCCGACGCTCATCGTGCCCAGCCCTGCCGGGCAGGTATTCGATCAGCGTATCGCCGAGGATCTCGCCACCCGTGAGCATCTGGTCTTCGCCTGCGGACGCTACGAAGGAATCGACCAGCGCGTCATCGATTGGGCCGGGGAGCACTTCGACTTGCTGCCCATGAGCATCGGCGACTACGTCCTCAACGGCGGTGAAGTCGCCTCGATGGTGATGATCGAAGCGGTCACCCGCCTCATCCCCGGCGTCATCGGAAACCCCGAGTCGCTGACCGAGGAAAGCCACGAAGACGGACTGCTCGAATACCCGATCTATACGAAGCCGGCGAACTGGCGGGGTCGCGAAGTGCCCGAGATCCTGCTCAGCGGCAACCACGCTGCGATCGCCAGGTGGCGACGTGACCGACGTCTCGAACGCACCGCGGATGTCAGACCGGATCTGCTCGAGAAGCTCGATGACCTGAGCAAGGACGACCTGGCCGCGCTCGAGCGGTTTGAGTCTGAGCGCTCAACCGTGACAGAATAGAGCGTCGCGTTTGTTGGCACTCACCTGCTTCAGGGGGATGAGTGCCCACGGTGGCCCGTCGCATCGATTCGGCGGGTCGACGGGGAGAGATCCCGACAGACGATCCAGTTACCGGAACACCGGTCCGATATGCGTGTCCTCGACCTGAAGCAGAGGCCACAGGAGAAACCACAATGCAGAAGCTCGATGTTGTAGATGCAGCCTCGCTGAAGTCTGACGTTCCCGAATTCCGTCCGGGCGACACCCTCAACGTTCACGTCAAGGTGATCGAAGGTTCGCGCTCGCGTATCCAGGTCTTCAAGGGAATCGTCATCCGTCGCCAGGGCGACGGCGTTCGCGAGACCTTCACCGTCCGTAAGATCAGCTTCGGCGTCGGTGTGGAGCGTACCTTCCCGGTGCACTCGCCCAACGTCGACAAGATCGAGGTGCTCACCCGCGGCGCTGTGCGCCGTGCGAAGCTGTACTACCTGCGCGAACTGCGCGGCAAGGCTGCTCGCATCCGCGAAAAGGCCTGATTTGCCCGGCACTGTGGGCGATGATCACACGGTGCCGAACAGACATGAAGACGCGACCTTCGGGTCGCGTCTTCTGTCTTCGGCACGGTTCTGGAAGGCGATCGTGGCGATCGTCGTCGTCATCATCGTGCTCGGCGGATCGATCCGCGGATTCGTCATCCAGCGCTTCACCATTCCGAGCGCCTCGATGGAGCCGACGCTCAAGGTCGATGATTCGATCACGGTGTGGCGCCCGGACGCCCTGCGTGGAGACCTCCAACGCGGAGACATCGTCGTCTTCGACGGCCGCGGATCATTCGTCGACGATGCGCTGCCCACTCCTCTGCAGAAGATCGGTTCCTGGGTCGGACTCGGCCCTCGGGACGTCTACTACGTCAAACGCGTCATCGCCGTCGGCGGTGACAGCCTCGAATGCTGCGACGCGAAGGGTCGTCTGCTGCTCAACGGCAAGCCTCTGACCGAGGACTATGCGCCGTCCCCCGCCTCGTCGGTGGAATTCTCCATCGAAGTCCCCGAGGGCACCATGTGGGTGATGGGCGACAATCGCAACGACTCCGCCGACTCCAGGTCGCTGCTGGGACGGCCCGGTGGGGGATTCATCCCCACCGACCGGATCATCGGCCCCGTGATCGGGCACGGCTCCTCGATCGACTGAGCGCACACACCGCAACTGCACTGCGGCTGAGTGTGCGGCGAGAGTCGTGCTGATACGCTCGGTTCAGTCCACAGCCGCAGTCCTGGTCCGATGTGAAAGCGAACGAATGACAAGCGAATCCGAAGCTTCCCCGCCGCCCGCCTCGAAACGGTTCGCGCGCGGTCTGCTGGAGACCCTGGCGATCATCGTCGTCGCCCTGCTCATCTCGACGGCCCTGAAGACGTGGGTCGTCCGTTCGTTCTACATCCCGTCCGAATCCATGATGACCACTCTCCAGGTCGATGACCGGGTGCTCGTCAACCAGCTGGCTCACCGCTTCGGACCCGCCGACCGCGGCGACATCATCGTCTTCGACGACCCGGACCATTGGCTCTCGGCCGCCGAGACCGCCGAATACACGCCCAACCCGGTCCTCGAATTCATCGGCTTGGCTCCCGCGGACTCGGGCAATCAGCTGATCAAACGGGTCATCGGCGTCGGCGGCGACACGATCAGATGCTGTGACGCCGAGGGACGCCTGCTGGTCAACGGCGAACCGATCGACGAAACCTATCTCGATGAGGGCACCGCTCCCTCGGAGGTCGAATTCGAAGTCACAGTGCCCGAAGGCCATTACTGGGTGATGGGCGACAACCGCAGCAACTCCGCCGACTCGCGCTACCACATGGACACCGACCCCTTCGTGGCCGAAGACGACGTCGTCGGCACCGTGTTCCTCATCAACTGGCCGTTCAAGCACTTCAGCTGGGTTTCGACACCCGACAAGGTCTTCGCGGACGTACCGGACACCGCCGAGGGACTCAGCGGGAACTGATGGCCGCACGTGGACTGACCGACCTCAGCGTCGAACGGGAGCTGCTGAGCGAGGGATTCGACTACGTCATCGGCGTCGACGAGGTGGGCCGTGGTGCCCTGGCCGGGCCCGTCAGCGTCGGTGTCGCCCTGTTCGATCTGCGCATTCTCACCGCCGCAGAGGTGCCCGCCGGCATCCATGATTCGAAGCAGTTGAGCGCGCAGTCGAGGCAGGAGGCCACCGACCGCGTGCGGTCGTGGGCGACCGCCGCGGAGGTGGGATCGTCGACGCCGGCCGAGCTCGACGAGGTGGGGATGACGATGGCGCTCAACCTCGCCGGACGTCGCGCCATGATCTCGATGCTGCGCGAATGGGCGGACGCTCGTTCCGACAGGCACGGTTCGGGCGGTTCCGAAAGGAACGGTTCGGGAGGTGCCGATGTCAACGGAACGGCCGCCTCGGCGAGGGAATTCCCGGGCCGGACGATGGTGCTCCTCGACGGTCGACACGATTGGCTTTCGGCCCCACTCACCCTCGATTGCCTGGGGACATTCGGTGACTGTGTCGACCTCGAACTGCCGCCTGTGCGCACCGTGATCAAGGGGGACGGCTCCGTTCCGGCTATCGCGGCGGCGAGCATCGTGGCGAAAGTGGCACGCGACGAGACGATGATCGCACTCGCGGAGGCCCATCCGCACTATGGTTGGGAATCGAACGTGGGATACGGGACGGTGAAGCACCGACAGGGCATCACCGAACTCGGACCCAGCATCCACCACCGGAGAAGCTTCCGCCTGACCGCGGACTCAGGAGCGAAGGAGGGCCTGTTATGAGCGCCGATGATCTTGACGACTACGAAGCACAACTCGAGCTTGCGCTGTACAAGGAATACCGGGACGTCGTCGGTCTCTTCGCCTATGTCGTCGAGACCGAGCGCCGGTTCTACCTCGCCAACCACGTCGACCTCAAGGCTCACAACGATGCCGGCGACGTGTACTTCGAACTCACCCTGCGCGACGCGTGGGTGTGGGACAGCTACAGGTCGGCACGGTTCATCAAGACTGTGCACGTGCTGACGTTCAAGGACGTCAATATCGAAGAGATCGCGAAGTCCGATCTCGAACCGCCGACGGCGATCCGCGGCTGAGACGGGGCGCCGGGGCCACCGGCGAACCCTGGGCTCACTCACCCATGCACCGATTGCTGTGGACGAGGCACTGACTCGACCGTCCTCGGCCTGTGGATGAGGCGGCCTCGTCCACAGGCCCTTTTTCTGCTCTTCCCTGAAGTATTGCCGGCATGGTCATCTGACCGGTATGGGACGGATACGAACACCCGGTCGGACACGAGCGTCGAAGAGCACGCGGACCGTGAAGGGCCTGCGCAAGCAGGCGCTCGGCAGCAGAGGAGAGGACCTCGCCGCTGCGTTCCTCGAAGACGCTGGACTCGTCGTTCTCGAACGCAACTTCCGGTGCCCACGCGGTGAGCTCGACATCATCGCCCGCGACGGTGACACCGCGGTCTTCGTGGAGGTCAAGACGCGTCGCACGGCCATGCTCGGATCACCGCTGGAGGCCGTGACCCGAAACAAGCTCGCCCGCATCCGCACATTGGCAGGGTTCTGGCTGAGCGGGCAGGACGAATACTTTCCGGCCACGCGCATCGACGCACTCGGAATCATCATGGAACCGCGCGTCCAGTACTTCCACTGCCCGAACATCCAGGTCGACTCGTGAGTGAGGAGACCCTGGGACGGGAGGAACCGTCGGGCGATCCGGTCGAACCGCCAGAGTCGGTCGATCCGCCGGAGCTGGTCGAGCCGGTCGAGGCCGACGAAGTCGAACCCGCATCCTCGGCGCACATCATCGGGCGGGCCTCCGCCGTGGCCCTGTGGGGACTGACCGGGAAGATCGTGTCGATCGAAGCCAGCGTCAGCGCGGGCCTGCCGGGAATCGACATCGTCGGACTGCCGGATGCCTCGGTGAGCGAATCACGCAAGCGCCTTCGTGCGGCCCTGTCCTACCTCGGCAAACCAGTCGCCACAGAACACCTGACGATCAACCTCACCCCGGGAACGGTTCCGAAGATCGGCACCGGATTCGACCTCGGCATCGCCGTCGCCGTGCTCAGAGCACTCTCGTTGATCTCCAACGACGACACAGGCAGCGTCATCCACTGCGGTGAGATCGGGCTCGACGGCAGAATCCGTCCCGTCACCGGGGTGCTCCCGTCCCTGCACACAGCACTGCAAGCTGGGTTCGACCGCTTCGTCGTCCCCATCGGCAATGCCGATGAGGCGGGACTCATCGGACGGGCAAGAGTCCTCCCGGTCGCCTCGCTGGCCGAGGTGGTCAATGCCTACGGAGGATCGATGGCCGTACCCGCACTGCCTGCCGTCCTCGAAATGGATCGGCCCGTCCCCGTGAACCCGGAACTCCACGACCTCAGCGAAGTCCAAGGACAGGCCGAAGGACGTTTCGGCCTCGAAGTCGCCGCGGCAGGTGGCCACAACCTGCTCATGCGCGGAACACCCGGAGCGGGCAAGACGCTGCTGGCCCAATGCCTGCCCGGAATCCTGCCGCCGCTGAACGACGACGAAGCCGTCGAAGTCGCCACCGTCCGTTCCCTGCGCGGAGAACTCGACGGCAGCGACGGACTCGATCACCGCCCGCCGTTCGAGGCACCCCATCACCGCAGCACCGCCTCGGCGCTCATCGGCGGACGCCGCCCCGGAACGGTCGGAGTCCTCAGCCGAGCCCACCGCGGGGTTCTGTTCATGGATGAGGCACCCGAATTCTCACGCGATGTGCTCGAAGCCCTGCGACAGCCGATGGAATCCCGACGCGTCCACATCCACCGCGCCTGGGGATCGATGGTGCTTCCGGCATCCTTCCAGCTCATCATGGCCGAAAACCCCTGCCCCTGCGGAGTCGGGATGGCCGGCGCCGGAGGGGACTGTCGGTGCACCCCTCTGGACAAACGCCGCTATCGCAATCGGCTCTCCGGGCCGCTGCTCGACCGCGTCGACCTGCAGCTCGAGCTCTTCCCCGTCTCTCCCGCCGACATCCGGCTCGGCGGGGACCAGGAGACCAGCACCACGGTGGCCGCCCGCGTGTCGGGCGCACGGAAGCGACAGTCGGAACGCTTCGCCGGCTGCGACTGGAGGCTCAACGCCGAAGCGCCCGGAACCTGGCTGCGCGAACACTTCGCACTCACACCGAAAGACCTGACGGACCTGGACCGGGCACTCGACACCGGCCGGATCACCATGCGCGGCTATGACAGGGTGCTGCGTGTCGCAACCACTCTGGCCGACCTGGCGGGAAAGCAGGGTCCCGACCCCGACACGATGAGAATGGCGCTCGCCTTGCGGACACAGGAGTCATGACCGTGAACACACATGAGGACGTACGCATGGCCATCGCCTCACTGCTGCGCATCGGTGAGCCCGGCGACGGACTGCTCAAACAGCTCGTCGACGGAATCGGCCCGGTCGCCGCTCTGGCGATCATCACGGCCGTCGGTCGCGGTGAGACCACCGCGCACGATGCTGTCCAAGGTCTGGCCGACACCGGCACCGAGGCGGCCGAACACAGTCAGCTGCCAGCGGCCATCGACCGGTGGGCTGTGCGAGCCGGCGAAGCTGACGCAGTCGGGAGCGATCTGGACAAGATCGCGCGAATCGGCGGCCGACTGGTCATTCCCGATGACGATGAATGGCCACGAATGCTCGACGATCTCGGCCCTGCAGCACCGCTGGGCCTATGGGTGAGAGGAGCAGCTTCCCTCGGTGCCGCACTGACTCGTTCCGTAGCCGTGGTCGGGGCCAGAGCCGCCAGCAACTACGGAACCAAATGCGCCTCTGACCTCGCGTGGGATCTTGCCGCTCGCGGAATCACCGTCGTATCCGGCGGTGCGTTCGGCATCGACGCGGCCGCCCACCGTGCCGCCATCGCCCGCGAACCGCCGACGGTGGCATTCATGGCCGGGGGAGTCGACCGCTTCTACCCGGCGGCGAACGCCGACCTGTTCGAACAGATCCTCGCCACCGGTGCCATCGTGTCCGAGACTGCACCCGGAATGACGCCGATGCGCCACCGGTTCCTGCTCCGCAACCGACTCATCGCCGCCTCGTCGCAGGTGAGCGTCGTCGTCGAAGCAGGCTGGCGCAGCGGGGCGCTCAACACGGCCCGGCATGCCCTCGAACTCTCCCGCCAGGTCGCGGCCTTCCCCGGGTCCGTGTACTCGGCGTCCTCGACCGGAGCACACAAGCTCCTGCGCGAACACGAAGCGGAACTCGTCACCTGCAGCGACGACGTCATCGCGCTCATGGTCGATGACACCCCGGCACTCTTCGACACGGCCGTGCTCAGTGCTGCGGTGGGGAGTGGAGAACGCCCGCCGTCTTTCGATCCCCGCGAAGGGCTCGACGAGCGGGAGAAGATCTGTCTGAATGCGCTGACCGTGTCGAAGCCGCTCGACGTCGGCACCATCGCTTCCCGGGCAGGGCTGACGATCGCGGATGCGCTCAACTCTCTCACCGCGCTCGACCTGACCGGATTGGCCGCACGCCGTGACACCGGATGGGTGAAGCTGCGCAGACCGCGCTCCTGATGCCGGCGATGACCGTCAGTCCGCCGCGGAAACCGCGTATCCTGAGGACGTGAGCACAGACTCTCCCGCCGACCATTTCTCTCAGGCCTGGACAGCACTGTTGAGAACCGTCGCCGGACTGCGTGACGACGACTTCGGGCGAGCCTCCGGCTGTGCCGGGTGGCGCGTCCAAGACCTCGTGTGCCACCTCATCATCGATGCCCAGGACGTCCTCATCACCCTCGTGACACCGAGCGAGGGCGCACCGACCCACGACTCAGCAACCTACTGGACTGTCACAGACTTCCCGCCGACCGGGGATGATCCCCTCGACGCGCTCATCCCGCGACTGGCTGCCGCCTATGAGGACCCGCAGCTGCTGAAGTTCCACCTCGACGATGTGGGCACAGCCGCCGACCGGGCCGCTCGGCTCGCCGACCCCGAGCGACGGGTGGAGACCCAGCACATGGTGCTCACGATCGGAGACTTCCTCAACGCGTATGTCCTCGAATGGACCCTTCACCACTTCGATCTCATCGCACACCTGCCGGATGCGCCGACTCCGCCGACAGGCTGCGTCGCTCGAAGCCGGACGATGTTCGAGGACGCTATCGGGGCGACGATCCCCGCGGAACTGACCGATGCCGAAGCACTGCTCATCGGCACGGGGCGACGACCACCGGACGCGGCGCAGAGATCGGTCCTCGGCGACATAGGCGAACGGCTGCCGTTCATCCTCAGCTGAGGCCTGATGGCCGAAACCTGACGCCTGATGGCCGACGGAAAACGGCGGCGTCCTTCGGCGCCGCGTATCCTGGGGACGTGAGCACATCATCGACCGTCGCCGAGGTTGTGTCCGGCTATGCCGACCACCTGAGGTCTCGTGACGTCTCCGAACACACCGCCCGAGCCTACGTCGCCGACGTCTCCGACTTCCTCGATCACGCCGTGCACTCGACGAAGCTCCGACAGGGGAGCGGAGAGGGGCACCTCACGACGGCATCCGGCGCACGGATCGACATCGCTGCGATCGAACTCGACGATCTGCGGTCCTGGCTCATCGCCCTGGACGATGCCGGCGCCGCGAAATCGACAGTGGCTCGCAAGATCGCGGCAGTGCGCTCCTTCTTCGCCTACGGTGTGAGCAACCTGGGACTGCCGAACAACCCGGCCGCGCGTCTGCGGACTCCGAAGAAGGACTCCCGCCTACCCACGGTGCTCAAACCTCAGCAGGCCGCCGACCTCATCTCCGCCGCCGAGAACCACCGAACCGGAGTCACCGGCGTGGGGCGGAGACGGAAAGGGGGAAGCGCCGACAACGGCATGGATACGAGTGGCTTGATGGCAGACGACTCCTCGACGAGCGACCCGGCTGCAGACGACACCACGACGGGTGATTCCGCACAGCACGGCAAGAACGATCCACTCGATGCGGCCAAACGCATCCGCGATGCCGCAATCCTGGAAATGCTCTACGCCACTGCGGTGCGCGTCTCGGAGCTGACCGGACTCGACCGCAGCGACATCGATCACCGCGCATCGATGATCACCGTGCTCGGCAAGGGCAACAAAGAACGTCGCGTCCCGTTCGGGACCCCGGCACGCAGAGCCCTCGACGACTGGCTCGCCGCCCGCGAACTGTTCACCGGTCCTCACAGCGGCGACGCACTGTTCCTCGGCGTTCGCGGGGGACGCATCGGCGCCAGGCAGGTGCGCGAACTCGTTCACCGCTACGGCTCCGACGACCCCAGCGCCCCGGACATCGGACCACACGGACTGCGACACTCTGCGGCCACACACATGCTCGACCGCGGTGCCGACCTGCGTCAGATCCAAGAGCTGCTCGGCCACTCCACGATGAGCAGCACCCAGATCTACACTCAGGTATCCATGCAGCGTCTGCAGGACACCTACCGGCGAGCACACCCGCGAGCCTGAGACTCACAGAGACGGACTTGGCCGGCAGAGTCATGGCGGAAGCGTCGGCCTGGCCGAGGCCTCCTACTTCCGGAATTCCCAGTGCCAGGGCTCGGGCAGGGACCCCGTCTGCCGTGCCCAACCGGGATGAATCCACCCGAACTTCGGCGCATTCGCCCGCATCCACTCATGCTGCGCGGTGCCGAAGGAATTGATCCCGCTGCCGAGGTCGACGGCCAGCGCCCACCCGTGATTCGACGTTCCCGGTGTCGCCGCCATCCGCCCCTTTCGCCGTTTGAGGATCACCTGCGTGGCGTAGTCCCGGTAAGCATCGGTGACCGAGATCGGGGCGCCGAACCGAGCCTCGAACGCCGACGAGAGCCGATCGAAAGCCGCTTGAGCATCGCAGCGCAGCATCTGCCCGGGGGCCGACTCCAACTGACACATCGCCGAGGCGGGAATCTGCCCATTGCTGTGACCGCCCCACGCTCCGGCACCGGAGGTGGCCGAATCTCCGCCGCCTTTCGGTTCCTTCGCGGGCTTCCGTGACAGAGGCAGAAGTGCCGACTGCTCCTGGCCGAAGAACTTGCCCGGATCGACGTACCTCTGATCGCTCGCGGCCGGCCATGCTCCGATATGCAGGCACGAACGCTGACAGTGGCCACCGCTGCCCACCGTGCCGATCTTCTCGCCGGCGGCAAATCCCTCACCCTTCTTCAACGACGTCGCGGCCGGTTGGAACGTGAGCACATGATCGGACTCGGTGAGGATGCTGACGGTCGCAGTCCCCGCCACCGTGCCGGCAAAGCGGATCGTCCCTTCCGTCGGTGCCCGCAGCGGTTCGCCAACGACAGCGAGCACGTCGATTCCGCGATGCCCCTTGAGCCACGGCTTGTCCGGAGGATCAAAGGCTTCGATGATCTCCATCGCCGGTACCGGGGTGACCCAGTTCGTCGGTGCGCTCCTCTGAAGGCTGACCTGTGTCCGTGTCGACGCAGCCCCGGAGGCGGCGCTCGCCGTTGGGGGAGTGCTCGTGAGCACAAGCGCCGCTGCGATGATCACGGCAAGGAGCAGTGACTGCGGTGAGCCGAGGCTTGAGCGTCTCGTTCGAAGATGGAGCAGCAGGCGGAGACGGTCGAACGCGAAGTGAGTCATGGGAGCATGCAAACCCCTAGGGCACGGTCGTGTCACCCGTGAGTATCACCCCTGTGGACGAGCTGCCTCCACCCACAAGACAACGACGTTCGAGTGCGTCGGCCGTCCACAGGAAGCGATGGGCAAGTGCACCGAATCGACGGCGATCCGGCTCCACACGCTCGACGGGACCCTGCGCTCCGGCACTCGCCCGCACCCATCGATCCCCACCCGTCGACGCACGAGTCGGTGCGACGATACGGCCCGGTGGGCCGCCTCGGCGGGGGATCGATCTCGATTGGAAATGACTTGCCCAACCGGGATAGACTTGAGCCCAGCAGAAGCGTGTCTTCTGACTACGCGTATCCGAATTCTTCTCCTTCCCATGGTGCAGGCAGCCGTCAGGTGTGCCTGTGGGGCGGACGAACCGGGTACCAGGAATCAACCGAAAATGTCATCGACGCATCCCGTCGGTCGAATCGATGCGGACCCTCAGAGGTTCGCTTTGAGAACGGTCGACGCGCGCGTGACGTAAAAGCACCCTGAGGGTGCACAGAAAGGAGGGCGTCGGCATGGCCGTCGTCACCATCCGCCAGCTGCTCGACAGCGGCGTTCACTTTGGACACCAGACCCGTCGTTGGAACCCGAAGATGAAGCGCTTCATCTTCACCGAGCGCAACGGCATCTACATCATCGACCTGCAGAAGTCGCTGGGCTACATCGACAACGCCTTCGAATTCGTCAAGGAGACCGTGGCCCACGGCGGCTCGATCCTCTTCGTCGGCACCAAGAAGCAGGCCCAGGAATCCATCGCTGAGCAGGCTCAGCGCGTGGGTCAGCCCTACGTCAACCAGCGTTGGCTCGGCGGTATGCTCACGAACTTCCAGACCATCTCGATGCGTCTGCGCCGCCTCAAGGAACTCGAAGAGATCGACTTCGACGACGTTGCAGGTTCCTCGCACACCAAGAAGGAACTGCTCATCCTGCGTCGCGAGAAGGACAAGCTCGAGAAGACCCTCGGCGGCATCCGCGACATGCAGCGCACCCCGTCGGCCGTCTGGATCGTCGACACCAAGAAGGAACACCTCGCGGTCGACGAAGCCAAGAAGCTGGGCATCCCGGTCATCGGCATCCTCGACACCAACTGCGACCCGGACGACGTCAACTACCCGATCCCGGGCAACGACGACGCCATCCGCTCCGTCTCGCTGCTGACCCGCGTCGTCGCCGACGCCGTGGCCGAAGGCCTCATCGCCCGCCACTCCTCGGACGACGCCAGCGGTGAGAAGAACGTCTCCGCCGTCGAGCCCATGCCCGAGTGGGAGCGCGAGCTCCTCGAAGGCAAGACCGAAGAGAACGGCACCGAGGCTGCTGCCCCGGCCGAAGAAGCCGCTCCTGCCGCTGAGGCTGCTCCTGCGGCCGACGCCGAGAACGCCGAAGCCGCTCCGGCCGCTGAAGCTGCCGACTCCACCGAGTCGACCGAGTCCTGATTTCGTTTAACTCCACCATCCTGAGGAGAAGGAATGGCAAACTACACTGCCGCTGATATCAAGGCACTGCGCGAGAAGACCGGCGCCGGAATGATGGACGTCAAGAAGGCTCTCGACGAGTCCGACGGCGACCAGACGAAGGCCATGGAAGCCCTGCGCATCAAGGGCCTCAAGGGCGCCACCAAGCGCGAAGGCCGCTCGACCTCCGACGGTCTGGTCGCGACCTCCGTCGAAGGCGGAGTCGGCACCATGATCGAGCTCAACTCGGAAACCGACTTCGTTGCGAAGTCCGAACCGTTCGTCAAGCTCTCCGAAGAGGTCCTCGAGCTTGCCGTGGCCAACAAGGCCGATTCGGCCGAGGCTCTCCTCGCCGCTGAGACCGACGGCAAGCCCGTCTCCCAGTTCATCACCGAATCCGGTGCCTCGCTGGGCGAGAAGGTCGAACTGCGTCGCGTGGGCCGTGTCGAAGGCTCCAAGATCGCCTCCTACCTGCACCGCACCAACAAGGACCTGCCCCCGCAGGTCGGCGTGCTGCTGGCATTCGAAGGTGACGACGAGACCGTGGCACACGATGTCGCCGTGCACATCGCCGCTATGGCCCCGAAGTACTTCTCCCGCGAAGACGTTCCCGCCGACCTCGTCGAGAACGAGCGCCGCATCGCCGAAGACACCGCGAAGAACGAAGGCAAGCCCGAACAGGCTCTGCCGAAGATCATCGAGGGTCGCGTCAACGGCTTCTTCAAGGAGAACTGCCTGCTCGACCAGGGATTCGCCAAGGATCCCAAGCAGTCCGTGGCCAAGGTCCTCGAGGCCGCCGGCGTCAAGGCCACCGGCTTCCTGCGCTACCGCGTCGGAGCCTGATTCACCACTGACCGTGAAGCAGACAGATCTCTGCTTCCCAGGTTCACCGAGTGAGTGAGAACTCACCCGAGGAGCGGGGTCGGACCAATCGGTCCGGCCCCGTTTTTCGCTAAACTGACCCAGACGCCCGATCACAGTGACGATCCCACCGGGCACAGACCTGCCCGCACGGAAGAAGGACTCCATGACAAGCACCCCTGTTCACGAATCCAGCTACGCCAGCCGCGCGGTGCGCTCCCATCGGCGCCGCGTTCTGCTCAAGCTCTCCGGCGAGGTCTTCGGCGGCGGCAAGATCGGCGTCGATCCCGACGTCGTGGCCGCAGTTGCCCGCGAGGTCGCTCCCACGACCGAGGACGTCGAGGTCAGCATCGTCGTCGGCGGCGGCAACTTCTTCCGCGGAGCCGAACTGTCCCAGCGCGGCATGGACCGCACCCGTGCCGATTACATGGGCATGCTCGGCACCGTGATGAACTGCCTGGCACTGCAGGACTTCCTCGAACAGACGGGTGTCGACACCCGCGTGCAGACCGCGATCCCCATGTCGCAGGTCGCCGAATCGTATATTCCCCGCCGTGCCATGCGGCACATGGAGAAGAACCGCGTCGTCATCTTCGGCGCCGGCGCCGGACTCCCGTACTTCTCCACCGACACCGTGGCCGCTCAGCGCGCACTCGAAGTGCATGCCGATGAGGTCCTCATCGCCAAGAATGGCGTCGACGGCGTCTACACCGCCGATCCCAAGGTCGATCCGAATGCCGAGAAGATCTCCGAGATCAGCTACCAGGACGCCCTGCAGCGCGGCCTCAAAGTCGTCGACGCGACCGCCTTCAGCCTGTGCATGGACAACAAGCTGCCGATGCACGTCTTCGGTATGGAAGGCGAGGGCAACCTGCGCAAGGCCATCATCGGTGAGAAGATCGGCACGGTCGTCCACTGAGACCCACCCTCGCCGAGGCGGTCCGACGCTGAACGCAGGCGGATCCTCACAGCGTGGGACCGTATCCACCGAGGCGGTCATCCGCTTGGCATCCACGCAGGTGAGAACACTCCTGCGATGATTCGGTGCGGCATTTTTCAGTGATGACCCATAGAATGAACCCAAAGCTTTAAGAAGAGGGAAAGAGGCAACCGTGATTGAAGAGACACTGGCCGAAGCCAGAGAGAAGATGGACAAGGCCGTCGAATTCACGCAGGAGGACTTCGCGTCGATCCGCACCGGCCGTGCCAACCCCGCACTGTTCGCCGATATCGAGATCGACTACTACGGCGCTCCGACACCGCTGCAGCAGCTCGCCTCGTTCCAGACGCCCGAGGCACGCACGATTCTCGTGACCCCCTACGACAAGGGCACGCTGACCGATATCGAGAACGCTCTGCGCAACTCCGACATCGGCGCGAACCCCGCCAACGACGGCAACGTCATCCGCGTCGTCCTCCCGGACCTCACCGAGGAACGCCGCAAGGAATACGTCAAGATCGTCAAGGGCAAGGCCGAAGACGGCAAGGTCTCCATCCGCAACATCCGTCGTCACGCCAAGGAGACGCTCGAACGCATCAAGAAGGACGGCGAAGCCGGCGAGGACGAGGTCACTCGCAGCATCTCCGAGCTCGACGATCTGACGAAGAGCAAGGTGGAGAACGTCGACAAGCTGCTTGCGCAGAAGGAAGCTGAGCTGCTCGAGGTCTGATGATCGCCGTGACAGGGTCCGACAGCCCCGCGACAGATCCGGCTCCCCTCGGGGAGCCGGATCCGTCAGGCGAGGCCGCGCCGGTTGAGACCCCTTTCCCGAAACGTCGAGACCTGCGCAACTCGGACAAGCCGTATTCGCCTGACGACCCGGAATCGAATCCGACCGCCGAGGCGGTTGCGACCGATTCCGAACCTGAACCGAAGGATTACGGTCGAGCCGGACGCAACCTGCCGGCCGCGATCGGCATGGGACTGCTCATCGGCGGCGTGGTGCTCGCGTCTCTGATCTTCCTGCCGATCTCGTTCCTCTTCATCGTCCTTGTCGGCATCGTCGCCGCAATGTGGGAGCTGGCGAACGCTCTGTCACGTTCCGGCTCCCTCGTCTCCCGCGTGCCCACCATGGTGTCGGCAGCCTGTATGGTCGTGGCCACGTTCATCGGGGGCCGCGAAGCGCTCTGGGTGACCTTCGCCGCCAGCGCCGGAGCAGTCATGCTCTTCACGATGGTCGAGCGCCGGAAGAACGCAGTCAAAGACGTCTCGCTCTCCCTCTTCGCTCTCACCTATGTCGGCCTCATGGCCTGCTTCATCGTCTACATCCTCACCCAGCCGGACGGCAACTTCTACGTCATCATCTTCCTCGCCGCGGTCGTCGCCTCCGACACCGGCGGCTACGTCTTCGGCGTGCTGTGGGGCAAGCACCCCATCGCCCCGCGGATCTCTCCGAAGAAGTCCTGGGAAGGCTACCTCGGCTCGACCGTCTTCGCCGCAGTGGTCGCAACGATCCTCGCTGTCACCGTCGTCGACGCTCCGTTCTGGACCGGTCTGGTCATCGGTGCCGTCATCCCCGCTTTCGCCACTCTCGGCGACTTCAGCGAATCGATGATCAAACGCGACCTCGAACTCAAGGACATGGGCACCCTGCTGCCCGGCCACGGCGGTGTCATGGATCGACTCGACTCGATCCTACCGACAGCCCCGGTCGCGCTCGTCCTCTTCTCGGTCCTGCCCGGCTACCTCTGACCGGCCCGCCGACTCGGCTGCCCGGCTGCCTCTGACCCTGTCCGATCCGCACCTGCCCGACGTGGCGGCTCACACACGACAGCCGCGCAGCGAACATGAGACAATGGCCGTGTGAGTTCTCAAGCAGGCAGAAGGCAGACCAGGCCCGTCGTCGAACATGCCGACGGCACGACATCGAAGACCCCGATGCGCGATGGCCGTCCCCTTCTCAACTTCAAGTCCGCACGGGTCAAGCAGCCTCCTCAGCATCTGGCCGATATGACGATGGACGAACGCGTCGACGCGGTCAAGGAGATGGGACTGCCCGCGTTCCGGGCCAAGCAGATCTCCACCCACTACTTCAGCCACTACGTCACCGACACCGAGGCGATGACGGACCTGCCCAAGGACAAACGGGCAGAGATCCAGGAACGGTTCTTCCCGCACCTGCTCACCGAAGTGCGCCGCCTGCGCACCGAGAACGGCGACACCATCAAGTTCCTGTGGCGCCTCTTCGACGGAGCTCTCGTCGAATCAGTGCTCATGCGCTACCGCAACCGTGTCACCCTGTGCGTGTCCAGCCAGTGCGGCTGCGGAATGAACTGCCCGTTCTGCGCCACCGGCCAGCAAGGTCTGACCCGGAACATGTCCACGGCCGAGATCGTCGAACAGGTCGTGCGCGCCAACCAGGTCATCGCCGCCGGCGAACTCGCCGAAGCCCCGAAGTCGGATATGCCCGGTGCCGGAGAGACCGCGCTCGGCGCGGAAGCCGACGAAGACGAAGCGGCGGGAGAAGCCGGATTCGACGGGGAGGCCACGGCCGCCTCGGCGAATGGCCCCGAACGGGTCTCGAACATCGTCTTCATGGGCATGGGCGAACCCCTGGCCAACTACAAGCGAGTGATGAACGCGGTGCGCCGGTTCGTCGGACCGAGCCCCGAAGGACTGGGCATGTCGGCCAGGCGGATCACGATCTCCACGGTCGGACTCGTGCCCGGCATCAACAAACTCGCCGCCGAAGACATCCCCGTCACGTTCGCCCTCAGCCTCCACGCACCCGATGACGAACTGCGCGATGAGATGATCCCGGTCAACACGCGCTGGAAGGCCGATGAGGCCATCGACGCCGCCTATAACTACTACCAGGTGACCGGACGGCGGGTGAGCATCGAATACGCGCTCATCAAGGACATGAACGACCACGCGTGGCGTGCGGAACTGCTGGCCAAGAAGCTCAACGCCCGCGGACGCGGCTGGGTCCATGTCAACCCGATCCCGCTCAACCCGACTCCGGGCTCGGTGTGGACGGCCTCGGAACCGGACGTTGCCGACGAATTCGTCCGCCGCCTCATCGATCAGGGCATTCCGACGACGATCCGCGACACCCGCGGATCCGATATCGACGGCGCCTGCGGACAGCTCGCCGCAGCCGACTGATCGACGCCCGTTCGGCAACTGCGGACCGCGGCAACGCAATTGCTGCGGCTTCCATCTATTATGGTGGAAACACCACAGCCACTCGCTTCTGGAGGAGACATGGCGGACACGACTTTCCCTCGAATGTCCGGTTGGAAGAACGGATACGACCCCAAGCAGGTCGACAGCTTCTTCAAGCGTGCACGTGAGTCCTTCGAACGGCCGACGCCGCAGCCCGGCGACCTCGACTCCCGGGCGGTGCGCACGGTCGGTTTCGATCTCGTCCGCAAGGGCTACCACGTCGCCGTCGTCGACGCCGCGCTCGACCGTCTCGAAGATGCATTCGCCAAGCAGGCCCGAGACCGTCTGATCGCGCAGTCCGGGCAGGACGCCTGGGTCTCCGAGCTCACCCGTGTGGCCGCGTCGCTGCGGGGTCGACTGGTCCGTGAACCCGGTGAGCGCTTCGACAATCCTCCTCCCGGAGTCATCGGCTACGACATCACCCAGGTCGACGACATGTGCGACAAGGTCAACTCGTACTTCACTCAGGGCGTGGCGATGAGCGTCGACCAGGTCCGCCGCGTGCTGTTCAAGACCGCAAAAGGCAAGAAGGCGTACAACGAGGACCAGGTCGATGCGTTCATCGACCGCGTCGTCGAAGTGATGGCTTCCGTTGACTGATTTCCACTACTTCGCGGTCCCGACCGCGACCGATCCCGGCACGCTCAACCCGGTGTACGAACTCCTCGACTTCCCGATCGCGATGGGCAAGGCCGAAGACATCGTGCTGACCGGACCCGCTCCGGAGAAACCGCTCGTCGACGGCCGGGAAGTCACGGATCCCCGCCTGGTCAAGGCCCTGTCCGTTCCCGTCGAGCTCGACCGCGCCGAGGTGCTCGACCGCAGTTCGAAGCTCGCCGGAGTGCTCCGTGCCATGGGCGTGGTTCCGGAATCCGGTGCCCGGCTCACCTTCGCCGAGGATGTCCCGCCGTTGGCGCGGGCGCTCGGTGTGTTGGCTGCCGCCCGGATCGGGCTCATCGTCGATCTGCGAGCAGGGGCTCCGTCTGACTCTGCCTCAGACTTGGTGGTTCTTCACACCATCGCTGCAGAACCGATCGAGCCGGGGCGTGCCTCCGTGCGGGTCACCCGGTCGCGTTTCGAAGGCGTCGGAGTGACGATCGGCTCCGAGACCGCGAACCTCGACCAGGCGATGCGCGACTCCCGCGTCGAATTCGCCGCAGTAGTGCCGCTCGACCCGCAGCGCACCCTGGTGCTCACCGATGACGGTGATCTTGAGGCGGGTACGAGCCTCGACTGGTACCGCACCGAGGTCCTCTCTGCTTCCTGAGCCAGGGACGCCTGAGGAATTCGACGCCGACGATGGTGTCGACGTTCCGGCTTCCGCGGATCCGCGGTCTGCTGAATCGCGTTCTGCCGAGACGGTGTCTGCTCTGCGTGCGGCGGGCTGTGTCTTCGCCGAAGACGAGGCGGCGATCCTTCTTGAGGCGGCTGCCGGGCATGTCGTCGCCGGCTCCGCGCCTGCCGTCGGGGGTTCTGAGCCGAAACTCGATGAGCTGGTGGCTCGCCGTGTTACCGGTGAACCCCTCGAGCAGATCGTCGGCTGGGTCGACTTCTCCGGGATGCGTTTGAGTGTCCGGCCGGGAATGTTCGTGCCACGGCAGCGAACGGCTCTGCTCGCCGCGTATGCGGTGTCCGCGGCCCGACGGATGACGGACTTACGAGGGTACGGGGCGGAGACGGACTCACGAGGGAATGGAACAGAGGCAGACGCTGGCGTCACTGCTGTGCGGCCTGTTGTGCTCGAAGCATTCTGCGGGGTCGGGCCGGTCGCCTCGGCGGTGGCGGGCAAGGTGCCGGGAGTCGATCTTCACCTCGGTGATGCGCAGGTGGGAGCCGTGCGATGTGCTGTGGAGAATGTCGAACGTTGTTTCCAGTCGGGGGACACAGCGCAGGTGGGGGACTCCGCACAGGTGGGGGAGTCCGGCACCATCGTGACGGGGCATGTCCTCGACTGTCTCCGCGGATTGCCCGACACGCTGCGGCGGTCAATCTCTGTCATCGCGGCCGTGCCGCCGTACGTTCCTGAAACGGCAGCGGATTTCCTGCCGCATGAGGCCCTCGACTTCGAACCGAACAGCGCTCTTTTCGGCGGATATGACGGACTCGACTTCGTCCGTCGACTCATCTCGGAGTCGTTGGACTGGCTGGCCCCTGCCGGTGTGCTGCTCATCGAACTCGGGCTGGGCCAGGTTGCAGAGGCCTCCGCGTACGCAGCCGAGCGGGGGCTGGAAGCCCAGAGCCACCTCGGCGAGGATGACCAGACGGTCGTGCTCGAACTGCGTCGTGGAAACTGACAACGGCCGGCTGAGATCGGGTGATTTCAGCCGGCCGGCTGCGTACCGACTGGTTCGAAGTGCGGGCGCGGGGCGCGAAGTCTGTGCGTCAGCACTTTGAACCAGCCGGTGACTGCAGATACAGCACGCCCGCCGAACCTCAGCAGGATCGGCGGGCGCTGACTGTGTTCAGCGGAGGGCGGGTGCCCTGCGCACTGGCTCAGTTCGCGAAGGCGTTGATTCCGGTCATCGTCCGACCCAGGGTCAGCTGGTGCACCTCGTGCGTGCCTTCGTAGGTGAGCACTGTCTCGAGGTTGACCGCGTGACGCAGCGGCGGGTACTCGCTCGTGATGCCCGACCCGCCGAACAGGGCGCGCAGGTCACGGCAGACGTTCATCGCGGTGTCGACGTTGACCATCTTGCCCAGGCTGATCTGCTCGGGACGCACACCCTTCTCGGAGTCCTTGAGCTTGCCCAGGTGAGCGGCGAGCAGAGTGATCTGCGAGTACTGGCCGAAGGCCTTCGCCAGCTTCTGCTGAGTGATCTGGAACGACGCCAGAGGACGATCGAACTGCACGCGGGTGCCGGTGTACTCCAGTGCGGAGAGCAGCGCGTCGCGGGCGGCGCCGGTGACGCCGAAGACGATGCCGTAGCGGGCCTCGGACAGGCAGGACAGGGGCCCCTTGAGTCCCTTGGCCTTCGGCAGCATCGCATCCTCGGGCAGGCGGACGTTGTCGAGGACGATCTCACCGGTGATCGACGCACGCAGCGAGATCTTGCGGTGGATCTCCGGGGTCTGCACACCCTCGGTGTTCGAGGGGACGACGAAGCCGCGGACGACGTTCTTGCCCTTGTCGTCGACCTCTTCGGTCTTGGCCCACACGACCATGACATCGGAGACCGGGGAGTTCGTGATCCACATCTTCGCGCCGTTGAGGATCCAATCGGATCCGTCCTTCTTCGCGGTCGTCTTCATCCCCGACGGGTCGGATCCGACATCGGGTTCGGTCAGCCCGAAGCAGCCGATGGCCTTGCCGGCGGCCATCTTCGGCAGCCATTCTTCCTTCTGTGCTTCCGATCCCCAGTGGTGGATGGCGAACATCGCCAGCGAGCCCTGCACGGAGACGAGGGAGCGCAGACCGGAGTCGACGGCTTCGAGCTCGCGGCAGGCCAGTCCGTACTGAGTCGCCGTCGAACCGCCGCAGCCGTAGCCGTCGAGGTGCATGCCGAGCAGCCCGAGCTCGCCGAGTCCTTCGGCCAGTTCCCGGGCGGGGATGGTGGCGTCGAGGAAGTAGTCGCCGATCTTCTCCCGGACGTTCTCGTCCAACCATTTCTTCACGATCGATGCGAATTCGAGGTCATCGGATTCGAAGACCGAATCCAGTCCAAGAATGTCGTCGGGGCTCAGCGTCTTGCTCATATCCATCTCTTTCGCCATTGATTGTCTTCATTCACAGTTTTACCGGAACCCGGTGGAAGGTCGGTGTCCCGAAGCACTACAGATGACCAGGTTCCGCTAGGCGACACACGTGTCCGTGTCGAGTCATTTCCCAGAGAACTTTGGCATCATCGGTTGGCGTGAGTAAACGTGGTTTCATTGTAGTCGGCTCAACCGGTTCGGTCGGCACCCAGGCCCTTGATGTCCTCGCCGAACACCGGGACGAGCACGCGATCATCGGCTTGGCCGCGGGGTCCCAGCTCGACCTTCTGCTCGAGCAGGCCCTCGATTTCCACGTCCCCGTCATCGGGCTCACGACCCCACCCGCCGGAGGCGAGGCCGAGGTGCGTGCGCGACTGACCGAGCTGGCTGCCCAGCGGGGGACCGCCGATCCTGTCGAAGCCATCCACCTCGGGGACGATGCCGCCGAGGCGGTCGCGGGCTTGGCCGCCGATATGGTCCTCAACGCGATCACCGGTGCCGCCGGTCTCGGCGCGACCCTGGCCGCCCTCGAACGCGGCACGGACGTGGCCCTGGCGAACAAGGAATCCCTCATCATCGGCGGGTCCATCGTCCTCGACGCCGCTCGTGCCTCCGGGGCCCGCCTGGTGCCGGTCGACAGTGAGCACTCCGCCATCGCCCAGGCGCTGCGCGCCGGCACGCACGGTGAAGTCAGCAAGCTCATCATCACCGCGTCGGGCGGTCCCTTCCGCGGCATGACCCGTGATGCCCTGCGTCGAGTCACCCCCGCCCAGGCGCTCAACCATCCCACCTGGTCGATGGGGTCGATGATCACCATCAACTCTGCGACCCTGGTCAACAAGGGCCTCGAAGTCATCGAAGCCCACCTGCTCTTCGACATCGACTTCGACCACATCGAAGTCGTCGTGCATCCTCAGTCGCAGATCCATTCGATGGTCGAGTTCGCCGATGCCTCGACGATCGCGCAGATCTCCCCACCGGATATGCGCCTGCCGATCTCCTATGCGCTGGGCACCCAGGACGATGGAACGACGAAGCGACTGACTTCGAGGGCCGTTCCGCACAATTGGGGCCAGCCCATGCACTGGTCGTTCGAGCCGGTCAACCATCTCGCCTTTCCTGCGCTCGGTCTGGCTATCGACGCCGGCAAGAAGGGCCGCAGCTACCCGGCCGTGCTCAACGCTGCCAATGAGGAACTCGTCGCCGCATTCATCGCCGGAGACATCGCCTTCACCGGAATCGACAAAGGCCTGTCCCGAGCTCTGGCCGCTCACGAACCGGCGGCCGAACACACTGTGGAGACCGTGCTGGCCGCCGACGCCTGGGCCAGGGACTTCGCTCGCGCCGACGTCGCCGAACAGAACGGGGGCCGCCGATGACAGTTGTGCTCTACATCGTCGGGATCATCCTGTTCCTCATCGGCATCTCGATCTCGATTGCGCTGCACGAACTCGGCCACCTCACCCCGGCGAAGAAGTTCGG
This sequence comes from Brevibacterium sediminis, assembly GCF_024895295.1. Taxonomy (NCBI): domain Bacteria; kingdom Bacillati; phylum Actinomycetota; class Actinomycetes; order Micrococcales; family Brevibacteriaceae; genus Brevibacterium; species Brevibacterium sediminis. Next base: position 482,067 of record NZ_JAHQRN010000004.1, read on the forward strand.
GGTGAAAGTCACGCACTATATGGTCGGCTTCGGACCGACCCTGTTCTCCTTCCGCCGCGGTGAGACCGAGTACGGCATCAAAGCGTTCCCCCTCGGTGGGTTCATCGCGATGCCGGGAATGTATCCGCCCGAGGAGGCGACGAAGTCCCTCTATGAGACCGCCGACGCTGCGCAGAAGGGCGGCACGGCCGCCGGCGTCGACGGCGGGATCGACGGCACGTCGGGCCGCCTCGGCGAACCGGGCGCTGCGCTCGACTCGACGGGCAGAGAAACCTCGGGCCGCCTCGGCGAGGGGATGGATGACGGTGATGCCGCTCCGCTGCGCCGGGACCGCAAGAAGCGGAAGGGGCGGCTGTTCGAAGACACGATGGCCGATGCCCGGGAGTTCTCGAACCAGGAGATCGCGTCGGGGGAGGAGCACCGGACGTTCTATGCGCTCAGCGTACCCAAACGCCTCGTCGTCATGTTCTCCGGTCCCTTCGTCAACCTCATCCTGGGCATCCTCATCATGGGGATCTCGCTGCTGGGCATCGGTGTGGTCACTCCGACGACGACCGTCCAGACCGTCGTCGAATGTGCGGTGCCCGCGTCCGAAGCGCAGCAACGGCCGGCCTCGGAGCAGAACACCTGCCGTCCCGACGATCAGCTCACCCCCGCGTGGGAGGCTGGGATCAAACCGGGTGACGAGATCACCTCGATCGCCGGCGTCGAGACGAAGGACTGGGACCAGCTGTCCTCGGTCATCAAGGAACATGCAGGCGAACGAGTCGATGTCGACTTCATCCGAGATGGTCAGGCCCAAACGGTGACCGTGCCGATCATCGCCACCGAACGGCCGAAGGTCGACGATGCAGGCAAGGCCGTGCTCAACCCGGACGGAACTCCGCAGACCGAGACCCAAGGATTCTTCGGCGTCGGACCCGTCCAGGAACGTCAGTCCCTGCCGCTCGCGGAGTTCCCCGGCGCAGTGTGGGACCAAGTCTCCGGAGTCTTCCACGCGATCATCACCCTGCCGGTCAAACTCGTCGACATCGGCGAAGTGGCCGTCGGCACGAAGGACCGCGACGCCGAAGGACTCGTCGGCATGGTCGGCGTCGGCCGCATCGCCGGTGAGATCGTGTCCACCGACCAGATCGACGTCGTCGACAAGGCACAGATGGGGCTGGGCATGCTCGGCTCGCTCAACATCTTCCTCTTCGCGTTCAACATGATCCCGCTGCTGCCCCTCGACGGCGGACACATCGCCGTGGGTCTCTACGAAGGTGCGCGCCGCCGCATCAACCGGTGGCGCGGCCGCGGACTGGTCGGTCCCTTCGACACCGCGAAGCTGCTGCCGCTGACGTACGTGTGCATCGGGCTGATGCTGTGCATGACGGCGCTGCTCGTCTACGTCGACCTCGTCAAACCCATCACCCTCGACGCGATCTTCAACTCCGGCGGTTAGGCCGGGTCGTTCCGGTGGATGGGCCGGGCCGGGCTCTGGCAGTTAGACCGGACATGCAGTTTGGGCGAGTGGGTTCACGGGCCGGCGCGAGCTATCGAACTCAGGCACTGAGGGTGATCGTCTGCACCTCGCCGAGGTGATTGAGGCCGACCGTGATCGTGGCGTTCTCATCTGCTGTGCCCGGCACTGTGACCACTCCGCGCAACGGGGAGACCATCTCGAGGTCCGCCTCGGTGAGAGGACGGTCGATCTGCTTCTCCGCCCGCCACCGCGCGAAGCGCTCCCGCCTCTCTTCGCGGGGTTCGTCGAGGTCCATGTTCATGGAGAAGATCGCCTCGGCGACGGTGTCGTCGAAGTCGTTGACGAGGTTCGCCGCAGCCATCACGGCATCGATCTGGGGTTGGGCGGCGGGATAACGGGGCACCGGCGCCGAGGTGGCCCGACGTTCCAGCCGGGTGCCCTGTCGTCCCGTGGCCGCCGCCCAACCGAGGTCGAGCGCGTCCTGGACGACGCGCTGCGCCGGGTAATAGGTCGTATTGCCGAGCACGACGAGGCTGAGCCCCAGATCGGGGAACCAACGCATATGTGAGCCGTATCCTGGGTAGCCGCCGGAATGGCAGACGATGCGGCCGAAACGTGTGTCCAGACGAGTCTCGAGACCGTATCCGTAGCTGAGCGTCTCCGCGTGGTGGTCGCTCGTCTGGACCTCCATGATCCGTCGTGGCTGCTGGTTGTCGGTCAGTATCCGCGACCAGGAGCCGGAGGCATAGGAGTCCATGCGTTCGAGGGCATCGAGATGCGCGTCCATCCATGTGCCGATGTCGTTCACCGTGGAGATGACCCCGCCGATGGGGGAGAAGACCCCGGGGCCGGTGAGTTCGGCCGGGTGGAGGCCGCCGCCCAGGTCGACGCGGAACCCGGTCGCCAAGTTCGGGAAGTCCGTGTGGTCGAAACCGGTGCGCGTGAGCTTCAGGGGATCGAAGATCTCAGTGGACACGAGTTCGGTGAACGCACTGCCTGTGACCGCCTCGGCGACCATGCCGAGAAGCGCATAGCCGAGGTTCGAATACTCATAGCCGGTGTCGGCGGGCGCGCAGGCGATGGCGCCGCGGTGCAGCCAGTCGGTGAGCTCGGCCGGAGTCATCGCCTCCATCCGGTCCGCCCACGGGTCGTCCTTGGTGAAACCGGTGCTCATCGTCAACGCCTGCCGGCAGGTGCGGTCGGCGATGGCCGTATCGGTCAGTTCCGGGAGCAGGGCGCCGAAGGAAGCGTCGAGATCGAGTCCGTCGGCGGCGAGGAGCCCGATGGCTGCGGCGGTGAAGGACTTCGTCATCGAAGCGATCCGGTACGGAACGTCGCCGTTCACGGTTCGGGCGGGGCCGCCTCGGCGAAAGATTCCCCATGCCAGAGATCCACCCTGGTCGTCGAGCTTCTGTGCTGCGGCCTCGAGAGCCGCAGTCACCGTCTCGACATCGGGTTCGACGAATCCGGGTGTGCTCACAGGGCTGCTCCTTCGCGCAGACGTCAGGTCACCTTCACACTACCGTCAGCCGGTGACACCGGATCGGGACCAGTGGGCCGTGGCGTGGTGCGGGCGGAGTCGAGGTCGCGCGGGGGCCGCCCGGGGTGCGCCGGTGGACTGTTCGGGGTATGCCCCGTGGACGGACAGTTCTGTGTCAGTGGGAGGTCCTACAATGGTGATGGTTCGCACAATCCGGGTCCCGCATCGGCGCCGGCTCGGACATTGTGGCTGGTCAACAGCCTGACTGAAGGGATCCTTCGTGACATCGGTCAATCTCGGAATGCCCGCACCGCCGCCTCCCGTGCTCGCTCCGCGGAGGAAGACGAGGCAGATCAATGTCGGAAAGGTGGGGGTCGGATCCGAGTCCCCGGTGAGCGTGCAGTCGATGACGACGACGCAGACGACGGACATCAACGGGACCCTGCAGCAGATCGCCGAACTCACCGCCGCCGGCTGCGATATCGTGCGCGTGGCCTGTCCCACCGCCGACGATGCCGCGGCTCTGCCGATCATCGCCGGCAAATCCCAGATCCCTGTCATCGCCGATATCCACTTCCAACCCAAATACGTCTTCGCCGCCATCGACGCCGGCTGTGCGGGAGTGCGCGTCAACCCCGGCAACATCCGCAAGTTCGACGACCAGGTCAAGGAGATCTCGAAGGCCGCCGCCGAGGCGGGCGTGTCCATCCGCATCGGCGTCAACGCCGGGTCCCTGGACAAACGGCTGATGGAGAAATACGGCAAGGCCACGCCCGAGGCGCTCGTCGAATCCGCGCTGTGGGAGGCCTCCCTGTTCGAAGAACACGGATTCTATGACTTCAAGATCTCCGTCAAACACCATGACCCGGTGATCATGGTCCGCGCCTATGAGCTGCTCGCCGAGCGCGGCGATTGGCCGCTCCATCTCGGCGTCACCGAGGCGGGGCCCGCCTTCCAGGGCACGATCAAATCCGCCACCGCCTTCGGACACCTGTTGGCCGAGGGCATCGGAGACACCATCCGAGTCTCCCTGTCCGCGCCTCCCGCCGAGGAGGTCAAGGTCGGCAACCAGATTCTCGAATCCCTCAACCTGCGGCCCCGAAAGCTCGAGATCGTCTCCTGCCCGTCCTGTGGGCGAGCGCAGGTCGACGTTTACACGCTGGCCGAACGCGTCACCGCCGGACTCGAAGGCATGGAGGTGCCGCTGCGAGTGGCCGTCATGGGCTGCGTCGTCAACGGCCCTGGTGAGGCCCGCGACGCCGACCTCGGCGTGGCCAGCGGCAACGGCAAGGGCCAGATCTTCGTCAAGGGCGAGGTCATCCGAACCGTGCCCGAATCCGAGATCGTCGAGACGCTCATCCATGAGGCCAACCGCATCGCCGAGGAGGCCGCGGGGCAGCCATCGGGCGCTGCGTCGGGGCCGCCTGAAGTGACCGTCGGCTAGGTGCGATACCTTGTGAGGACGAAGAGTTTCATGGTCCAGTCGTTGGCCCATGCTGACGGCTGAGAAAGAGTTCAGGGGCACATGGCGCTGAGGATCGCACGACTGGAACATCAGCACACCCGGTGGCTGACGGACCTGCTTGCGCGCAACCCCTGCGAGAACGTCTACCTCATCTCCCTGCTCGAAGTCACGGGCACCGCCCGTCTGGGCTCCCCGGCAGGCACGCTGTACGGAATCTTCGATGGTGACCGGCCCGTCGCCGCCTACTGGGTGGGCGGCAACATCATCCCGGTCGCAGCGACTCCGGCGACGAATGAGGTGCTCGCTCGCAAACTCAATGCCGACGGTCGCGTGTCCTGCTCACTCATCGGCAGCCGGTCCGTCATCCTCGACCTGCAGCAGCGACTCAGTTGGGGCCGAGCGCGTGGAGTGCGTGAACGGCAGCCGCTGTTGGCCATCAGCTCGGATCCGCTGGTCACTCCCGATGAGCATGTGCACCGGGTGACCCTCGATGACCTCGGTGCGGTGTTTCCCGCCAGTGTGGACATGTTCACCAAAGAGGTCGGATTCTCACCGATCGAGGACGGCACCGCCGGGTACCTGGCGCGGGTGCGCGGGATCATCCGCGGCAAGAACTGCTACGCCCGGATCTCCTCCACCCTGCCCCAAGGCGGTGCGGTGCCGCGGTGGCCGGCCGAAGAGCAGGACGAACAGGTGCTGTTCAAGGCCGATATCGGCATCCGTGCCCGCCGCATCGTCCAAGTTCAAGGAGTATGGGTCCATCCCGCAGTGCGCAATCAGGGTCTCGGGGCAGCGGGCATGGCCGCGGTCGTCCAGCGCACGCGTGACAAAGGCCATTCCACGGTGAGCCTGTATGCCAATGACTACAACGAGACGGCGCTGCGCATGTATGCCCGCGTCGGCTTCGAACAGGTCGGCACCTTCGCCACCGTCATGTACTGAGCTCTCGGCGGATCAGTCGCGGCGGTTGCGCGACTGAGGTTTGGCCATATCGCCGAGGAACTTCTCCATCTCCCGGCGGTCCTTCTTCGTCGGACGCCCCAGCCCTTTGTCTCGCCGGGGCACGAATCCGCGCAGCGCCGGATCGGGCGGGGGAGTGAGGTCCTCATAGCACTGGACGGCGATGGAGGCCTGCATCCTCGTGGGGATGAAACCGGTGATCTTCCAGATGAATTCGGACCCGGCCTTGCGCACACGCACCTCTTGGCCGATGCTCACCTTCTGCGCGGCCTTGACGCGCTGACCGTCGACCTGCACATGCCCGCCGCGGCAGGCCTGAGTGGCGAGATTGCGGGTCTTGAACATCCGCGTCGTCCACAGCCACACGTCGACGCGCATGTGCTTTCCGGCATCGCGGTTGATCTCGGTCATCAGCGATGACCGTCCGAGAAATTCGTGCCGGACGAGGGCATCCCCGCATCGGCACCATCGGGGTCCTGTATCCGGGAGTCGGCGCGCAGCGCCAGTGCCGAGCGCCGGGTGAAAGTCTGCGCGGGACGCCCTCGCCCCTGGCTGACGGCCTCCCCGGTGGGATCGAGCAGCGGCAGCATGGTGCGGCGGAACGTATCTGCCTGGAGGCTCTCCCCGGCGACGATCTCGTGGAGCTCGCGCAGCTGCCGCAGCGAGAACTCCTTCTCCAGGAGCCCGAAGGGATCCGGGGTGCGTTCGTGGAACGCCCGCAGTCGGTGCACGGCCACGCGCACGATCTCCTGATGCTCGGCGCTGAGCTCGCCGACATCGTGGACGGGCACGAGCTTCCGCCTGTGGACGGGGGAGTCCGGGTGATCGGAATCCGATTCGGCAGGATCAGGGTCGGCCGCCTCGGGGAGGACCGCCTCGGCGGGGGAAGATTCCGTCACCTGCGCCGGAGCATCCGCCACGGCCGCCTCGGTGGGATCGTCCTCCTCGGCGAGTCCGACATCGGAGGCGGAGAGAACATCGAGGTGGGCCACGGAGATCACCCAGCCGCGATCATCGCGGTCGGGTTGGTCGAACACGTGCAGCTGGACGGGGGCGCGGTCGACCAAACGAGCCTTTTCGCGCAGACAGCGGGCGACCGCCTCGGCGAGGCGTTCCTGCGGACGCAGGATCGACCCGGGCAGCTGCCATACCCCATCTCCTGGATGGGTCATGAGAACATGCAGGCCACGGCCGGGCACGGGGCAGAGGACCGCGGTGTCGACCGCGACCGAGGGCCGCGGGAACTGCGTGAGTTGGCTGGGATCAGGCATGCTCTTCGTATCGTTCGGACTCGTCATTTCAGCGGGGACCGGGCGGGGACCGGACGGCCCCGACCGATGCCGGGCTTCGGTGCTGCAGCCACCAGTCTAATTCTCTTCCCGCAGGTGACGAATCCGCGCCCGCTCCGATTCCCTCCGGCTCGCCCGCGTGCGATAGTGTTCGATCTGAGTCTTGACAAGTTGAGGAGATATACCCATGGCCCTGCGCATGTCGTCCCTGTTCGTGCGAACCCAGAAGGAAGACCCGGTCGGCGCCGAGGTGGCCAGCCACAAACTGCTCCACCGTGCCGGATACATCCGCAGGTCAGCACCGGGAATCTACACGTGGCTGCCGCTGGGACTGGCCGTGCTCGGCAAGATCGAAGCCATCGTGCGCGAAGAGATGGCGCTCGCCGGCTCCCAAGAGGTCCACTTCCCGGGCCTGCTGCCCGCCGATCCGTACAAGAAGTCCGGCCGTTGGGAGGCCTTCGGTCCCGACCTCTTCCATCTCAAGGACCGCCGCGAAAACGACTACATCCTCGCCCCCACGCATGAGGAGGTCTTCACCCTTCTGGTCAAGGACCTCTACTCCTCGTACAAAGACCTGCCGCTGTCGATCTACCAGATCCAGACCAAATACCGCGACGAAGCTCGCCCCCGCGCCGGACTGCTGCGCGGACGCGAATTCATCATGAAGGACGCCTACTCTTTCGACATCGACGACGCCGGACTCGACGCCTCCTACGAGGCCATGCGCGTGGCCTACCTGCGGGCCTTCGCCCGCCTCGGCCTGCCGTGCCTGCCGGTGAAGGCGACCCCGGGTGCCATGGGCGGCTCCGGAACAGAGGAGTTCATCTACCCCTCCGAGGTCGGGGAGGACACGTTCGTGAAGTCGCCCGGCGGATATGCCGCAAACGTCGAGGCCGTGACCTCGATCGTCCCCGAGGCGATTCCCTACTCGCAGTCGCCGGCCGCGCATGTCGAGGACACCCCCGACACCCCGACCATCGAGACCCTCGTGGCAGCCGCGAACGCCTCGCACCCGCGCTCCGATCGTGAGTGGACGGCCTCAGACACGCTGAAGAACGTCGTCTGCGCCGTCACCCACCCCGACGGCACTCGCGAGATCATCGTCATCGGCCTGCCCGGCGACCGCGAAGTCGACCTCGACCGGGCCGCCGGCACCGGAATGCTCGGCGACGGTGAGGTCGACCTCGAAGCCGCGACGGCTGAGGATCTCGCCGCCCATCCGGAGCTCGTCAAGGGTTACATCGGACCCGGCAACTCCCTCGACGCGCCGGTTCTCGGCCTCGAATCGCCCTCGAAGATCCGCTACCTCCTCGACCCTCGCGTCGTCGACGGCACCCGCTGGATCACTGGAGCCAATGAGCCCGGACGCCACGTCTTCGACCTCGTCGCCGGACGGGACTTCACTGCCGACGGCACCATCGAAGCCGCCCAGGTCGTCCTCGGCGATCCGGCACCGGACGGCTCCGGTCCGCTGGAGCTGGCCCGCGGTGTCGAGATCGGTCAGATCTTCAAGCTCGGCCGCAAGTACGCCGAGTCCCTCGACCTCAAGGTGCTCGACCAGAACGGCAAGGCGACGACCGTGACCATGGGCTCCTACGGCCTCGGCGTCACCCGCGTCATGGCCTGCATCGCCGAAGAATACCATTCCGAGGACGGCCTCCTGTGGCCCCAGCACCTGGCCCCGGCCGATGTGCACATCATCGTCGCCGGCAAGGGTGAGGAGATCGCTCAAGCCGCCGAGAAGATGATGACCGAACTCGAGGCCGAAGGCATCAGCGTCCTGCTCGACGACCGCAATAAGGTCTCGCCCGGGTTCAAGTTCGCCGATGCCGAGCTCATCGGCATTCCTACCGTCATCGTCGTCGGCCGCGGTCTGGCCGACGGCGTCGTCGAGGTCCGCGACCGTCTGGCCGGGGAGAAGTCCGACCAGCCCGTCGCCGAGGTGGTTCCTGCCACCGTGGCACGTGTGCGTGAGGCGTACGCGAAGGCTGCAGCCGTAGCCGACGCGGCGATCAGCGCCGACCAGAACGCCTGAGCCGCCTCGGTGTTCGAAGCCCTCGCCGGAGGAATCGATGTCACCTGGACGATGGTCCTGTGGCTGCTCGCTGCGGGAGTTCTGGCCGGGTGGATCGATGCCGTCGTCGGCGGGGGCGGACTGATCCAGCTGCCCGCGCTGCTGCTCGTGCCGGGGATGAGCCCCGTGCAGGCGGTCGCGACGAATAAGATCGGGTCGATTGCGGGCACGACCGCCTCGGCGGTCACCTATCTGCGCAAGATCACCCCGGACCGGTCGGCGACGATTCCGGCCGCGGCCTCGGCGTTCTTGGGTGCCGTGCTCGGGGCGAAGCTCGCGACCTTGGTGCCCAGCGAGGCTTTCACCCCGATCATCCTGCTCGCGCTCATCGGGGTCGGGATCTTCACCGTCCTCAATCCGAGCCTCGGCGCCGATGCCACGCTGCGGTTCGGGGAAACGTCGAAACGCCACCATGCCTTGTCGTGGCTGATCGGGCTCGTCATCGGCGTCTACGACGGAGTGCTCGGGCCGGGGACGGGATCGTTCCTCGTCATCGCCTTCGTCTCGATCATCGGATTCTCTTTCCTGCAGGCCTCGGCCACGGCGAAGGTGATCAACTGGGCGACGAACTTCGGAGCGCTCGTCTACTTCATCCCCGACGGTCAGGTCGTCTGGTTGCTGGGTCTGATCATGGCCGTCGGCAATGTCACCGGCGGGATCTTCGGTGCGCGCACCGCGCTGGCGAAGGGCTCAGGGTTCGTCCGCGTCGTCTTCGTCATCGTCGTCTCCGCGTTGATCCTCAAACTCGGTTTCGACTTCATCTCCACCCTCATCCACTAATTGCTACCTGACGGCGGCCCAGCAACCTCGCGCGAGGTTGCTGGGCCGCCGTCAGGTAGCAATAAGGGGTTAGCCGATGGGTTTGAGGGCGTGGGCGTTGACTCCGGCGACATCGGCGCCGGACAGCGCGCGGGCCACCCACAGGGAGCGGGCAGCATCGGCCAGGCTCGAATTCGACCCGCCGGAGGCCGCGCGCAGATACCAGAACATGTTCGTGATCTCGCGAGCGACGGTCGCCCCCATCCCGTACTGCGGATCGACCCCGGCGCACAGCGCCAGGTCCGTGGCGAAGCCGCGCAGCCACGCCGCCTGCGCCTGCGGATGATCCGAGGGGATCTCGGCCAGACGGTTCCACAGCACCGGGGCCAAAGTGTACGCGGTCGGACCGGCCAAAGGCTGCGGATCAATGGCCTTCCACGTCGAAATGCCCGTCGGGTCGGGATTGCCGGCGAGGATGTTGTAGTAGTGCAGGTCGGCATGGATGAGCCAGTTCTCATCCGAGGACGCCAGAGTCTGCATCCAATTGCGGGCGAACGACAGCAGCAGAGAATCGTGCGGACCTGCCTCCGACCACCCGGTCAGCAACGCGGCATCGGCATCGAACGAATTCAGCCACCCGGCCACGACATCCTGGACCCGCAGGAACTCCGAAGTCGCCGGAATCTCCAAGGACCGCTGCAGCGCACCCCACACCGGCGGCACATCGGCCAGTGGCAGCACGGACAGATTGTCCTTCGTGCGCAGCCGCTCCTGCAGCGTGACCCGGAAGCTGCGATCATCCCGGATGACCCGCACCGCCCCGTGCCCGTTCCACATCTTCAGCGCCCGCAGTACCTGCGCATGCGCAGCCGTATGTGCCGAGGTGGGCGCCGCGAACCGAAGAACCCCCTGATAGTTCTCCTGAGTGAGCACCGGAATCACCAGGGACTCGCACCCGGCCCACGGTGCCCCGGGCACATCGTCGAAGCGCAGCTTCCACCGGTCGAGGAGTTCGTTTGCCATATAGTCGAGCGCGGCGACCCACGAATCGGTGCGATATTCGCCGATGATCTCGCGAGTCGCGCGGTAGAGAACCGGTGGGACCTTCACTCCTGCACCTCCGCCTGCCCGGGTTCGTCATAGGTGAAACGCAGCGGCTGCGGAGCGGCGAAGACCATCCGGTTCCGGGCCGATTCCCAGAGCCGGAGAATCGCCGAGGCGTCCGCCTCCAACCAGGGCAGAAGCGCGGAAGCGATGCCGTCTTCCAATGACAGAGCCAACTCTTTCGCGGAGTCCGCATCCGTCGGGATGGGATCGAGCTTCCACGCCGAGGCGGCCGGATCGGCTGCGTCCTCACCGAGTCGTTCGAGCATCTCCCCGGACAGGGCACCCAAGGATTCGAGCCTGGCCAGGGCGGCCTTGCGTTCACTCGACTTCGAATCGAAGTTCACGGCCAGCCGTTCATATCCGTAAGCGGCAGCCCGCGACTGATTGAGGATCGCGTTGAACATCTCCGCCCGACCCTTCGGATCCTGGCTTCCGGAGTCGTCCGTCCCGGCATCCGCGTCGGCCCCGCCGGTGGCACTGGGAGACGCAGTCGCATCATCGCCGCCGTCCCTGCTCTGGTCGAGTTCCTCACGGCCGGCGAGGATGAGTTCGCCGGCGGTGGTGATGATCTCCGGTTTCTTCGTTCCGGCGACCAGGGCCAGACCCGTGGCCACATCGGCCAGGACGGGAATGAGGTCCGAACCCAAGGACGCTGAGGCCTCGAAGACTGCGCGGGAAGCCACCTCGGCGGCTTGGACGAAGGTGCGGTCCTTCTCGGTCGGAGGTGCCTCGGTGGCGAATTCGGTCGGCGGGTTCCATTCGGGACCGATCGCCGCAGCGAAGTCAGCAAGGTTCTCACCCGCGGTTTCGGGATCACCGGTGCCGGGAGAAGCGGAGTCCAAGATGCGGGCCAGACGATTGCGCAGCTGCTGAGTCGCATCAAGTGTGGGGATCTCGGGATCCTGATCGAGTCGCAGGCCGCAGGCGGTGAGCAGGCCCAGACTCAACCCGCCGACGCCGGCAGTCAACAGGCCGCGGCGACTGACGGGAAAATGCATACGGCAATCCTATCGGATGCCCCGCCATCGCCGAGGGGCACCAGGCATCGCCGAGGGACACCCGCCATCGCCGAGGGACACCCGCCATCGCCGAGGGACACCGACCGGCTCCCGCCCGTCGCCCGCCCGACCGCAGAATGAGACGCGCACCCGGCAGAACCCCGCCGAAGGCTTAACCTCGACGGCGGCTGTCGCTTAGGGTGGGTGAGAACACGGCGGTCGCACACGTGCACGGTGCGCCGGCCCCCTCGCCCCGCCTCGGCGAAGGGGACGCACAAGGATATGGAGGAGAAATGGACGAAGACGTCGAGCGGATCAAGGGCCTGCTCGCCCCGCCCCTGCAGGATGCGGGATTCCACCTCGAGACCGTCAAAGCGGTGGCGGCCGGTCCGCGGCGCACGCTCACCGTCGTCGTCGACCTCGACGAATCGAGCACCGATCCGATGTCGATGGAGAAGATCGCCGAATCGACGAAGATCGTCGGCGACGCCCTCGACGAGGTCGAGATCTTCCGGGACAAGCCGTACCAGCTCGAGGTCACGAGCCCCGGTGCCACCCGAAAGCTCGAGACCCCCCGCCACTTCCGACGCGTTATCGGCCGTCGCCTGGAGATCACGACGAAGAAGGACACCTTCAAGCTCGACCTCGCCGAGGTGGGGGAGAGTTCGATCACGGGCACGGACCCCCAGCGCAAGGAGTCGAAGACGGTCGACCTCGGCGAGATCCGCAAGGCCCAGGTGGAGTTGAAGTTCCGCTGAGGCGAACCTCACGTACCTCCGGCAGTGCGGCGGCCCCTTCGCAGACAGAGTGCGGGCGCGGACTGGGATAGACTGTTACGCCTGCATAAGTGAACACAGACAATTCAATGCTCGGTTGAGCGAGAGAGGACTTAGACATGGACATCGACCTCAATGTTCTGCGCGTCATCGAACGAGAGCGTGAGATTCCGCTGGAAACCCTCATCGAACTCATCGAACAGGCGCTCTTCCTCGCCTACCAGAAGACCGAAGGGGCCTGGCCTGACGCCCGTGCCGAACTCGACAAGTCCACCGGCGAGGTGCGCATCCTCGCCGTGGAATTCGACAACGACGACAACCCGATCGGCGAGTTCGACGACACTCCCACCGGCTTCGGCCGCATCGCCGCCCAGACCGCTCGGCAGGTCATCCACCAGCGGCTGCGCGATGTCGAGGACGAGACGCTGCTGGGCACATTCAAGGGCCGTGAGGGCGAGATCGTCTCGGGCATCATCCAGCAGGGCCGCGACCCGCAGATGGTCCAGGTCGACATCGGAGACGTCGAAGCCGTGCTGCCCCCGCACGAACAGGTCCCCGGCGAAACCTACGCCCACGGCACCCGACTGCGCGTCTACATCGCCGACGTGCACAAGGGCACGAAGGGCACCTCGGTCACCGTCTCCCGCACCCACCCGAACCTCGTGCGCCGACTCTTCGCCCATGAGGCTCCGGAGATCGCCGACGGCACTGTCGAGATCGTGTCCCTGGCCCGCGAAGCCGGCCACCGCACGAAGCTCGCCGTGCGCGCCACGAAGCCGGGAGTCAACGCGAAGGGATCGTGCATCGGCGAACTCGGCTCCCGTGTGCGTGCGGTGATGAACGAACTCGGCCAGGAGAAGATCGACATCGTCGACTACTCCGACGACCCGGCGAAGTTCATCGCACACGCCCTGTCCCCGGCCAAGGCCAAGAGCGTCGAGATCCTCGACGCCGCCGCTCAGGAATCCCGCGCAGTCGTCCCCAACGACCAGCTGTCCCTGGCCATCGGCAAGGAAGGGCAGAACGCCCGCCTGGCAGCCAAGCTCACCGGCTGGAAGATCGACATCGTCGCAGGCGAATAGCCTCGTGCAGTGATTCGCACCACTGGCCCCCTTGGCGCGAGCGGGGGTGCCGGTGCTGTAGAATCATTCATTGTGAATGTTGGTGATGGACCCGTAAGGACGTGCATCGCCTGTAGGCAGAAGGCCGGTCGGGACGAGCTGACACGCTTCGTGTTCCGCCCCGATCAGCACCCCGCCGTCGTCCGCGATGTGTCAGCGACACTGCCGGGACGTGGTGCGTGGGTGCATCCTGATGCGAAGTGCCTGGACAAGGCCCTGACCACTGCCGCCTTCGCTCGATCCTTTCGAACGAAGATCACCGCCTCGGACCTCCCGAGGCCGGACACCGAACCCAAAGAGAACGGGTAGCCGAATGGATGACAAGTTGTGAGTGTCGCACGATGACACCCAAACGGAATTCGAGAGAGCAGTGAAATGAGTACTGCTCTTCATTGATGAGGTTCTTTCCTGACCGGGAAAGAACCCGGACAGGAGAACTGTGGCAAAGCCCCGTGTCCATGAGCTCGCGAAAGAGCTCGGCACAACAAGTAAGAACGTCCTCGAAAAGCTCCAGGACATGGGCGAATTCGTTCGCTCCGCCTCTTCGACGCTCGAAGCGCCCGTCGTGCGCCGCGTGAAGGAGGCATTCGCCGATTCCTCTTCCGCCGATGGTGAGAAGTCCACCGGTGCGAAGAAGGCCGCCAAGCCGGCCGCGAAGCCCGGAGCCCCGAAACCCGGTGCGAAGCCCGCACCCAAGCCCGCCGCGAAGTCGGCCGCCAAGCCGGGTGCTGCGAAGTCCGCCGGTGCGGCGAAATCGGCCCCCGCCGAGGATGCCGCCCCCGCTGCGAAGTCCGCACCGAAGCCTGCCGCCAAGCCGGCGACCCCGGCTGCCCCGGAGGCAGCCGAATCGACCGAGGCTCCCGCTGCCAAGCCGGCTGCCTCCTCGGCGCCGAAGCCCGGTGCCCCGAAGCCGGCTGCCGCACCCAAGCCCGGTGCCCCGAAGCCCGGCGCTCCCAAGCCGGGTGCTGCCGGTAAGCCCGGCGGTCGTGGCGCCGCCCGTCCCGGAAACAACCCCTTCGCGTCCTCGCAGGGAATGCCGAAGCCTGGTCGCGGACCCAAGCCCGGCGGTCGTTCCGGCGGCCAGGGTGGCCAAGGCGGTCAGGGTGGCCAGGGCGGACGCCCCGGAAACAACCCGTTTGCACCTTCGCAGGGAATGCCGAAGCCCGGCCAGAAGCAGCGCGGATCCGGTGAGGAATCCTCGGGCGGTCCCCGTCCGGCACCTCGCCCGGGCGCACCACGCCCGAACCCGTCGATGCTGAAGAACTCGGCACTGAACAAGCCCGCTCCCGGCCGCGGTCGCGGCGGCGGACGCGGAAACGCCCCAGGCGGCGGCGCACCCGGTGCCCCGGGCGGCGCTCCCGGCGGTCCTCGTCGTGGACCCGGCGGCGGTCCCGGTGGTCGCGGTTCAGGTCGCGGTCGCGGAAGCACGCAGGGTGCATTCGGTCGCGGCGGCGGTCCCCGTCAGAAGGGACGCAAGTCGAAGCGGGCGAAGCGCGCAGAGCTCGAGCAGATGCAGGCTCCCTCGGTCGGTGGCGTCACCGTTCCGCGCGGAGACGGCAACACACCGCTGCGTCTGCGTCGCGGCTCCTCGCTGGCCGACTTCGCCGAGAAGATCAACACCGATCCGACGAACCTCGTGACCGTGCTCTTCCACCTCGGTGAGATGGCCACGATCACCCAGTCCCTCGACGAGGCGACCTTCGAGGTCCTCGGCGAAGAGCTCGGCTACAAGATCGAGATCGTCTCGCCCGAAGACGAAGACCGTGAGCTGCTGGAGACCTTCGACATCGACCTCGATGCCGAAGCCGCAGAAGAGGACGACGAGGACCTGCAGGCACGTCCGCCGGTCGTCACCGTCATGGGCCACGTCGACCACGGTAAGACCAAGCTGCTCGACGCGATCCGCTCGGCCAATGTCGCTTCCCGCGAAGCCGGCGGAATCACCCAGCACATCGGTGCCTACCAGGCCGAGGTCGAGCACGAGGGAGAAGATCGCAAGATCACCTTCCTCGACACCCCAGGTCACGAGGCGTTCACCGCCATGCGTGCCCGTGGTGCGAAGTCGACGGACCTCGCGATCCTCGTGGTCGCCGCCGACGACGGCGTCATGCCGCAGACGATCGAAGCTCTCAACCACGCTCAGGCGGCCGATGTGCCGATCGTCGTGGCCGTGAACAAGATCGACAAGGAAGGCGCCAACCCCGCCAAGGTCATGCAGCAGCTGACTGAATACAACCTCGTGGCCGAAGAATACGGCGGCGAGACCATGTTCGTGCCGATCTCCGCGCTCAAGCGCGAGGGCATCGACCAGCTGCTCGAATCCGTTCTGCTGACCACCGATGCGGCCCTGGACCTGCGGGCGAACCCCGACAAGTCCGCTCGCGGCATCGCGATCGAAGCCAAGCTCGACAAGGGCCGCGGTGCGGTTGCCACCGTCCTCGTCGAGTCCGGCACCCTGCGTCAGGGCGACGCCATCGTCTGCGGCACCGCCTACGGACGTGTGCGTGCGATGTTCGATGAGAACGGAAACGTCGTCGAGGAGGCCGGACCCTCCCGCCCCGTGCAGGTGCTCGGTCTGTCGTCCGTCCCGCGTGCCGGTGACTCGTTCATCTCCACCGATGACGACCGCACGGCCCGTCAGATCGCTGAGAAGCGTGACGCCATCGAGCGCAACGCCGCTCAGGCCCGCGGTCGCAAGCGCATCAGCCTCGAGGACTTCACGAAGGCTCTGG
Source organism: Brevibacterium sediminis (assembly GCF_024895295.1). Lineage (NCBI taxonomy): Bacteria > Bacillati > Actinomycetota > Actinomycetes > Micrococcales > Brevibacteriaceae > Brevibacterium > Brevibacterium sediminis. Next base: position 498,293 of record NZ_JAHQRN010000004.1, read on the forward strand.
CTGAGGGCAAGGTCGACATGCTCAACCTCATCCTCAAGGGTGACGTCTCCGGTGCTGTCGAAGCGCTCGAGGATTCGCTGCTCAAGATCGATGTGGGCGACGACGTCGACCTGCGGATCATCCACCGCGGCGTCGGTGCGATCACGGAGAACGACATCAACCTGGCCACGGTCGACAACGCGATCGTCCTCGGCTTCAACGTCCGTCCGGAAGCGAAGGCTCGCGACCTGGCAGACCGCGAAGGCGTCGACGTCCGCTACTACTCGGTCATCTACCAGGCGATCGACGACATCGAGTCCTCGCTCAAGGGCATGCTCAAGCCCGAGTACGAAGAGGTCCAGACCGGTACCGCGGAGATCCGCGAGGTCTTCCGTTCCTCGAAGTTCGGCAACATCGCCGGTTCGATCGTCCGCGACGGCATCATCAAGCGGAACTCGACCGCTCGCGTCACCCGCGACGGAATCGTCATCGGCGACAACGTCCACATCGAATCGCTGCGCCGGTTCAAGGACGATGCGACCGAGGTCCGCGAGGGCTACGAGTGCGGTATCGGACTCGGCAAGTTCAACGACCTGCGCGTCGGCGACATCATCGAGACCTTCGAGATGCAAGAGAAGCCGCGCGACTGATCGGTCGCACAGTGATTTCCACCCGCTGATTCGACAGCGCAGCAGCGCAGCCGAGGAGGATGGGACTCGCACCGTGAGTCGACGGCTCCGGTCGGCCCCCTGAATAGGGGACCGGCCGGAGCCGGTTCGATTGCACAGCTAACATAGGGCCGGAAGAGTTGTTCCGGCCCCGAACAGAAGGACACACACCATGGCAGACTCGACACGGGCCCGCAAGATCGCCGACCAGATCAAGGTCATCGTCGCCAGCACCATCGAGCGCAAGCTCAAGGATCCCCGCCTCGGCTTCGTCACCGTCACCGATGTCCGCGTGACCGGCGATCTGCAGCACGCCACCATCTTCTACACCGTATACGGCGACGACCAGGATCTCGTCGGCACCGGTCATGCCCTCGAATCGGCCAAGGGCTTCATCCGCTCAGAGGTCGGCAAGGGGCTGACGATCCGTCTGACCCCGAGCCTCGAATTCATCGCCGATGCCGTTCCCGAGGCGGCCGCCCGTCTCGACGGACTGCTCGCTCAGGCGGCCGCCGACGACGCTCGAGTCGCCGGGTTGGCCAAGAACGCGCAGCATGCAGGTGAATCCGACCCGTACAAGAAGGCCGACGACGCCGACGAGGAGTGATCGTCGCATTCCAGCGAACAGACTGCATCGCGCCTGGTCATCGGGTGGAGAGCGGCGGAACGGCCGTTCCGGGTCCGATTTGAGCTTCGTCACGTCACGAAAAAAGTTCTCGTAACAGTTTTGTTATCTTTCCGAGATGTCGTAGACTTTTTGCGGTAACGAAATGATTACGACTCTGTTAAGGGAATTCTGCATTGGGTAAGCACTCCTCACCGAAGCCGTCGTTCGCGAAGCAGCTGATCCGGGACCTGACTCCCGGCAAGCGCCCCGCAGGCCGACGTGCAGCGAATGCGCCGTCCTCGGCGACTTCCGTGCTGGCGACCGTCAAGCAGCGTCCCGTCGTCGCCGCGATCGCCGTTCCTGCAGCCGCGACCGCCGCCGTCGTCGGTTCGACCGTCGTCATGGGTCCGCCCGAGTCCGGCAACGTCACCACCGAGGCCGCATCGACGACCCCCGAGGAGTCGACCACTGCCTCGACCCCGAGTCGGAAAGAACTCGACGCCGAACGCAAGAAGGCCGGCGAAGAGTACCTGGAGAAGGTCAAGGACGACCCGAAGTACAAGAACAAGACCTCGAAGACCGATCTCGAGGTCAAGGCTCCGCCGAAGCCCAAGCCGACCGCGGAATCCTCGGCTGCTGAGGAGAAGAGCGACGATTCGTCCTCCGATGAGAAGTCTTCCGATGAGAAGTCCTCCGGCGAAGGCACCTCCTCGGACACCTCGGCACCGCCGTGCAGCGTGTCCTCCTCGATCGAGTCCGGCCTGCTGCCGAACGCCGTCAACGGCTACCGTGCTGTCTGCGCTAAGTTCCCCGAGGTCAAGACCTTCGGCGGACGTCGCCCCGGCACCGGTTCGGATCACAACACCGGTGAAGCCGTCGACATCATGATCACCGGATCCACCGGCGACCGCATCGCCGAATACCTCATCCAGAACCAGAGCGCCCTCAACGTCAAGTACGTCATCTGGAAGCAGCGCATCTGGATGCCCGGACAGGGCTGGAAGGGCATGGAGGACCGCGGAGACGCGACCGCCAACCACTTCGACCACGTGCACGCGTCCTTCAACTGATCGCACACCCAGTGAGCGATACTTCCCCACAGGGCGTCCTCGTCTGTGACAAACCGCAGGGACTGAGTTCCCACGGCGTAGTCTCCCGCATCCGCCGCTGGTTCGGGACGAAGAAGGTCGGCCATGCCGGCACTCTCGACCCGATGGCCACGGGCGTCCTCGTGCTCGGCCTCGGCCGCGGCACCAAGCTGCTCACCTACATCACCGGGGTCTCGAAGACCTACTTCGCCACCATCCGCCTGGGGTCGTCGACCCCGACCGATGACGCCGATTCCGAGCCCGATCGCTTTGCCGACCCGTCCGATCTCGCTCGTGTCGACGCTGCGGCCATCGAAGCCGCCGTGGCCAAGCTGCGCGGCCCCATCGATCAGGTGCCCAGTGCCGTCTCGGCGATCAAGGTCGACGGCAAGCGTTCCTATGCCCGTGTCCGTGCCGGTGAGAACGTCGAACTCAAGGCCCGTCGTGTCGAGGTATCGGCCTTCGAAGTCATCGACATCCGCTTCGCCGCCGAGGACGGGCATATCGACGTCGATGTCGAAGTCGACTGCTCGTCGGGCACCTATGTGCGCGCCCTAGCCCGCGATATCGGCACCGACCTCGGCGTCTTCGGCCATCTCACCGCGCTCAGGCGGACGCGCGTCGGCGATTTCCACATCGACCAGGCCGTGACCCTGCCCGAGGACCTCGACCTCCCCGCGCCCAGCCTCATCTCCCTCGCCGAGGCTGCCCGCACCCTCCTGCCCGTCGCCACCGTCGATGCCGAGCGGGCCCGCGCCCTCATGCAGGGCAAGATCGTTGAGGCTGGTGACTGGCATATAGGCTCCGACGCCGGCGACGCGGGGAACCGAGAGGTCGCCGTCATCTGCGATGACGCCCTCGTCTCCGTGGCCGAAGTGCGTCGGAATGGCGGTCTGAAGTCGCTGACCGCCTTCGCCATCGACCTCGCCTGAGGGGCCCAGCCTTCACGCTCGAAACAACTAAATAGTTTGTATTCATCGGATACAACCGAAACTATTGTATCTGAGACAATCATCTGGTCTACTTGTCCTATGTTCGTCTTGACCATCGACCAGCAGGATTCGCGGTCGAACGCCGACGCGGTGCCCCGCATCCTCGATGCTCTCTCTCCGATCGACACGGCCGTTCCCTTCGCCCGCACCATCGGTGACGAGGTCCAAGGGGTCCTCGACGATCCCGACGCCGTCGCCGAGGCTGTCCGCCGTATCGGCATCGACTCCGTCTGGCATATCGGCCTCGGAATCGGCGAGGTCGAACGGCCGCTGCCCGAGACGACCACCGAAGGCAGGGGAGAAGCCTTCTACTCCGCCCGCCAGGCGGTCGAAGCGGCCAAATCCGCACCCGCCCACCTCGTCGTGAGCGCCGACCCGGACGTCGTCAGCGCCGATGCGGACAGTGACCATCGTGGGCTGGCGGAGGCAGCTCTGCGGCTCCTCATCAGCACGCTGACAGAGCTGCGCGGTCACTCCCGCGGCTACGTCGGATACCGACTGGACCACCCTGATGCCACTCAGGCCGAGATCGCCGCGGAATTCGACGTCTCCCAACAGGCGGTCTCCCGGGTGCTGGCGGCCGGTCCCGCCGAGATCATCGCCGGGGCCGAGCACCTGGCCCGGCACCATCTCGACCGGCTCCAACGAGCCCTGTCGGAAGGAGACGCACATGTGGACTGACGTGCTCGTCGCCATCGCCGCCGCCATCATCGCGGCCCTCATCGGCTGGCCGCTCGTCCCGCTTCTCCTCCGCCTGACCCATGCGGGCCCGGGCTCCAAACCCGAACGCACAGGGGCCGAGGACGTCGAAGTCCTGCGCGGTGGACTGTGGATCGGCATCGTCGAACGCGCGCTCATCGCCGGAGCGATCGTGCTCGGCCGACCCGAGCTCATGGCCGTGGTCATCGCGGTCAAAGGGCTCGGACGCTTCGCGGAGATCAAGTCCTCGGCGGCCGCGGGGGAGCGGTTCATCATCGGCACCTTCGTCTCCATTGCCCTGGCCTCCCTCCTCGGCGTCATCGGGTGGGCGATCATCGCCTGAACCGTCCTTCCGCCTCGGCGAGGTCCGGGTTAGGAGGCGGAAGATCTCTGCGATAATCTGAATCGGTGCACGGAAGGAGCGAATGTCTGGTGGAGCTGTATCACGGACTCGGTGAGGTCGAGGTCGACGCTGTCGGCACCGTCGTCACCCTCGGCAACTTCGACGGCGTGCACCGCGGACACGAAACGGTCCTGACCACCGTCGCCGCCCTGGCCAGGCAAGAGGGCCTGCGCTCGATCGCAATGACCTTCGACCCGCACCCGCGCACGGTGCACCGCCCCGACGAGCCGACCGTGATGATCAACTCGACCCGGCAGCGCGCCGACCTCATCGCCGCCACCGGAATCGACGGCCTCCTCATCCAGCCCTACGACCTCGACTTCGCCGCCCAGTCGGCCGAGGAATTCGTGCGCCGGTACTTTGTCGAAGCCCTGCGCGCGAAGATCGTCGTCGTCGGCGACGATGTCCGGTTCGGCAAGGACAACGAAGGCACGATCGAGACTCTGCGCCGCCTCGGCGAGAAATTCGGGTTCCGGGTCGAAACGATCGACGAAGTCGGGCGCGGGGGACGGTATTCGTCCTCCCGGATCCGGGAGCAGCTCACCGGCGGTGATGTCGCCGAGGCGGCCGACCAGCTGGGGCGCTACCACGCCCTCCACGGCACCGTCGTCCACGGCGATGCCCGCGGCCGCGACTTGGGATTCCCGACGGCGAACCTCTCGGAGAATCCCGATGGACTCGTCCCCGCCGACGGCGTCTACGCCGGCTGGGCGACGTTCTCCGGTGAGGATCAGGCGTACCCGGCCGCGATCTCCGTGGGCACGAACCCGACCTTCCAGGGGCAGGTCCGACGGGTCGAGGCGTACGTGCTCGACAAGGAATTCGGCGAATTCGACGTCTACGACCGTGAGATGACTCTCGAATTCGTCTCCCGCATCCGTGGGCAGGTCGCGTTCACCGGGATGGACGACCTCATCGTGCAGATGCATGAGGACATCGCCGATGTGCGCGAGGTCCTGCACACCTGATAAGCTGATCTCTGCCGTTTTCACCGGCCGCGGTCCCATAGGGCAGAGACTTCAGGTCCCTGCGCCGCGCAACGACACGAAGGAGAACTCCATGGCTCTCGATACCGCTGTGAAGCAAGAGATCATCAAGGAATATGCAACTCATGAGGGCGACACCGGTTCTCCCGAGGTCCAGGTTGCACTGCTGACCCGCCGGATCACCGACCTGACCGAGCACTTCAAGGATCACAAGCACGACCACCACTCGCGTCGTGGCCTGCTGCTCCTCGTCGGCCAGCGTCGCCGCATGCTCAAGTACCTCGCGAAGGTCGACATCGAGCGTTACCGCTCGCTCATCAAGCGCCTCGGCCTGCGCCGCTGATTCGACTCAGCGCAGCTGAAATGGAAGCGTCCCACCTTCGGGTGGGGCGCTTCTGTGCTTCTGCGGTAGACTTCGTACCGGACAACCACGCCATGGACGTTTCGGTCTTCGGTAGTGGCCTCCGGAGGAATGAGCGCTTGAGCGCCGGTTCCGTGGGCCCCGATCGATGACCGGCTTGGATCCATGGGATGTCCGAGCCAATATCCCGCCGGAACGACGCGGGGTCGCGCACTGCCGAGGGCACATCGCCGAAGGCAGCGCGTCCACTCATGCGTTGAGAACTATCACCTGCGCACCGCAGACCACCGCGTGCCGGCACAACATAGGAGACTACGTGGGACTCAACCCTGAATCCGCCGTTGCCCATATCGACAATGGCAGCTTCGGTTCGCACACCATCCGCTTCGAGACCGGGCGTCTGGCTCAGCAGGCCGCCGGCTCCGCCGTCGCCTACCTCGACGACGACACCATGCTTCTCTCGGCCACTGCGGCCGGCAAGAACCCCCGTGAGGGCTTCGACTTCTTCCCTCTGACCGTCGACGTCGAAGAGCGCATGTACGCCGCCGGACGCATCCCCGGTTCGTTCTTCCGCCGTGAGGGACGCCCCTCGACCGATGCGATCCTCACCTGCCGCCTCATCGACCGCCCGCTGCGCCCGTCCTTCGTCAAGGGCCTGCGCAACGAGGTCCAGGTCGTCGTCACCGTGATGTCGGTCAACCCCGACCACCTCTACGACGCCCTGGCCATCAACGCAGCCTCGATGTCGACCCAGCTGTCGGGTCTGCCGTTCTCCGGCCCCATCGGCGGTGTGCGCATCGCGCTCATCGACGGCCAGTGGGTCGCCTTCCCGAACCACTCGCAGCTCGAGGACGCCGTATTCAACATGGTCGTCGCCGGTCGCGTGGTCGGTGACGACGTCGCCATCATGATGGTCGAGGCCGAAGCCACCGACAACGCCATCGACAAGATCAAGACCGGCGCCCAGGCCCCCACCGAGGAGGTCGTGGCCGAGGGTCTCGAAGCCGCGAAGCCGTTCATCGCCGAGCTCTGCCGTGCGCAGTCCGAACTCGCCGATCGCGCCGCGAAGCCGACCGTCGAATTCCCCGTCTTCCGCGACTACGAGGACGACGTCTTCGAAGCCGTGAAGGAACTCGCCGAGGCGAAGCAGACCGAGAACTTCAAGATCGCCGACAAGCAGGAGCGCGAAGCCGCCGGCGCCGCCCTCCTCGACGAGCTCTTCGAGAAGCTCGGTGAGCGCTTCGAAGGCCGTGAGAAGGAGATCGCGAACGCTCTCAACGCCCTGACCAAGCAGGTCGTGCGCAAGCGCATCCTCACCGACCAGGTCCGCATCGACGGGCGTGGGCTCAAGGACATCCGTCCGCTCACCGCCGAGACGAACGTCGTTCCGCGCGTGCACGGTTCGGCCATCTTCGAGCGCGGCGAGACCCAGATCCTGGGCATCACCACGCTCAACATGCTCAAGCTCGAGCAGACCATCGACTCCCTGTCGCCGGTGACCTCGAAGCGCTACATCCACCACTACAACTTCCCGCCCTACTCGACCGGTGAGACCGGCCGCGTGGGCAGCCCGAAGCGCCGCGAGATCGGCCACGGTGCACTGGCCGAACGCGCCCTCGTGCCCGTTCTGCCCAAGCGTGAGGACTTCCCGTACGCGATCCGTGAGGTCTCCGAAGCCCTCGGTTCGAACGGTTCGACCTCGATGGGCTCGGTCTGCGCCTCGACGCTGGCCATGCTCTCGGCCGGTGTGCCGCTGCAGGCGCCCGTCGCCGGCATCGCCATGGGTCTCGTCTCCGACGTCATCTCCACCGACAAGGGTGAGCAGACCGCGTACGCGGCTCTGACCGACATCCTCGGTGCCGAAGACGCCTTCGGCGATATGGACTTCAAGGTCGCCGGTACGCGTGACTTCATCACCGCGATCCAGCTCGACACCAAGCTCGACGGCCTTCCCGCCTCGGTGCTCGGTGCCGCCCTCAAGCAGGCCCGCGAAGCACGCATGGTCATCCTTGACGTCATCGCAGAGGCCATCGACGCTCCGGCCGAGATAGCACCGACGGCACCGCGGATCATCTCCGTGAACATCCCCGTCGACAAGATCGGTGAGGTCATCGGGCCCAAGGGCAAGATGATCAACCAGATCCAGGAGGACACGGGCGCGGACATCAGCATCGAAGACGACGGAACCGTCCTCATCGGTGCCACGGACGGACCGGCCGCCGAGGCCGCCCGGTCGATGATCAACGCGATCGCGAACCCGCAGGTTCCCGAGGTCGGCGAACGCTACCTGGGCACCGTGGTCAAGACGATGAGCTTCGGCGCATTCGTGTCCCTGACCCCGGGCAAGGACGGCCTGCTGCACATCTCCGAGCTGCGTAAGCTCAACGACGGCAAGCGCGTCGAGGACGTCGAAGACGTCGTCGGCGTGGGCCAGAAGGTCCAGGTCGAGATCACGAAGATCGATGACCGCGGCAAGCTGTCGCTGGCTCCGGTCACCGACGAAGACGAGAAATCGGACGAAGAGGGATCAGACAACTGATACTGAGCAGTTCGCACACCGGGGAGGGCAGCCGAATCGATCGGTCTGTCCTCCCCGGTGGTTTGACGCTGACCACCGAACACATGCCGGGTCTGGCCTCGGAGACGATCGGGATCTGGGTTGCAGCCGGGTCCCGTGACGAATCCGCAGAGACCGCCGGCTCGACGCATTTCCTCGAGCACATGCTGTTCAAAGGCACCGGCAGCCGTGATGCGAAGACCATCGCCGCGGCCTTCGACCGCACCGGCGGAGATTCGAATGCGATCACCGCCAAGGAGCTCACCTGCTACTACTCCCGGTGCCTGGTGACGGATCTGCCGAACATCACCGGCCTCCTCGTCGATATGGTCTCGAACTCCCAACTCGACGTCGAGGAGTTCGAACGCGAGCGCGGTGTCATCATCGAAGAGCTCGCCATGTCCGCCGACGATCCCGGAGACGTCCTCTTCGACGACTTCGATTCCCTTGTCTTCGGGCCGCATTCGCTGGCCCGGCCCGTGGGTGCGACGAAAGATCAGATCCGCGTGCTCGGTCACCACACGGTCATCGACCACTATCAGTCGACGTATATCCCGCCTCGTCTGGTCATCGCCGCCGCGGGCGGGGCGACCCACGAAGAGGTCCTCGCGATGGTTGAGGATGCCCTCGCCGAGGCGGGGCTCGGGTCCCGTGCCGACGTCTGGTCGGGCGCGGGGAACGGGGACGCCGCCTCGGTGGCGAAGGGCTCGCACCTCGGTGGGGCCGCACGGGTGCGTCCGGAGTTCCATTCCGGAAAGTCGCACACCGTCAAAGACATCGAACAGTTGGGCATCATGCTCGGTTGCGAAGGCCTGCCGGAAGGCGACGACGACCGGTTCATCTACTCGGTCATGCTCACCATGCTCGGCGGGGGAATGTCGTCGCGACTGTTCCAGAGCGTGCGCGAGGAGCGCGGACTGGCCTATGCCGTGAACTGCGTGGCCAGTCAGTTCACGGATACCGGCACCTTCGGCATCTATGCCGGATGCACGGCCGAGAACGCTCAGGCCGTCGTCGATCTGGCGGTGAGCGAATGGGATCGGTTGGCACAGGTGACACCGAGCCAGTTCGAGCTCGACGAGATCGTGTCCCAGCTGTCGGGGTCGATGGTGCTCGGACTCGAGTCGTCTGCGGCGCGGATGAATCGTCTCGCCCGGTCAGAGATCTTCGGGCTGCCGCTCGAATCGCCGATGGACCTCATCGAACGCGTCCGCTCGGTCACGGCCGAGGACGTCAGCGAGATGGCCGGGCGGCTGCTGTCGCGGCCCAAGGCTCTGGCGCTGGTCGGACCGGCCGCCGAGGTCGAACTGCCCTGAGTGCGTCGCCGCGTTCGGGGCTTCGAGCCTCGGGCGCGGGATGCCGTCCGGCTGGAACGTGAAAGGAGACAGGCGAGATGGCGAGGAAGAGCGCAGCGGTTCGCCGGGAGGAGATCCTGGCGGCAACGGTCGAGGAAATCGAGGCGACGGGTCTGCGCGCGCTGCGCGTCTCCGACGTCGCCGCGCGTCTGGGCTTGAGCGCCAGTCTCGTCATCTACCACTTCGAGACGAAGGAAGCCCTCGTCGCCGAGGCCTTCGACTTCGCCGGGCGGCAGGACATCGACCGGGCCCGGGAGCTGGCTGCCGGGCAGGTCTCGGCTCTCCAGCGACTGCGGGACGTCGTCGGCTGGTACCTGCCAAGCGGCTCCTCGCGCAGTTGGAAGATCTGGATCGACGCGTGGTCGGCCGGACTCTTCGATGCTGGTCTGAGAGCAACATTCGCCGCTCTCGACCGGGAGTGGAAGTCGATTCTCGTGCACCTCATGGACGAGGCCATCGCGGCGGGGGAGTGCACGGCACCTGAAGGCGGCACCGCGTCGGGCGCGACCCGGGTCCTCGCCTTCCTCGACGGCCTGGCTATCCAGGTGATGGTCAATTCGGAGACCGTTGACACAGAGGCGCTGAGCACCTGGGTCGACGACTTCCTCACCCGCGAACTCGGCTGAGGGTGATTGTTGGGTCGATCCACGGTGTTCTGCACGTCCAGAACGCCGCGGATCGACCCAACAATGCTTCCGTGCGGTCATGTGGTCGACTGCCGTGCACTTACTTCAGTAGCGAGCGGAGAACCCTCCGTCGGCAGACAGCAGCTGGCCGCTGATCCACCGGCCCTCAGCAGAGAGCAGAAATGCAGTGACCCCGGCGATGTCGCGAGGAGTGCCCATGCGGCCGAGTGGCTGATAAGGGATCAGCCCGGTCCTCGTCTCTTCGTCCATCCAACCCGTATCGATCGGCCCAGGATTGACGACGTTCGCAGAGATCCCCTTCGGTCCGAGTTCCCGCGCAGCGGAGATGACGATTCGATCGAGCGCGCCTTTCGATGCTCCATAGGGCAGATTGCCCGTGGCGTGATCGCTGGTGAAGGCGACGATCGCGCCTCCCGACTCACCGATCTGCTTCGCGAACGCCGCGATGAGGAGCAACGACGCGCGAGCGTTGACAGCTACGTGGCGGTCGAAGCTGTCGACGGTGGTGTCCAAGATTCCGGACTCTTCGCCGTGAGCGTGGCTGAGCACCAACCCGTCGATGGTGCCGTGATCCCTGCTCACCCGACCGACCAGCTCCTGCGCTTCGTGAGCGGATGACAAGTCGCATGGGTAGTCTCCGCGATCGAGATCGCTCGTGCACACGGTCCAGCCGTCGGACGACAGTCGTGCGGCCACTCCCGCGGCGATGCTGTTCTCTCGTCCGGGTCCGGTGATGAGTGCTGTCGGCATGCTTCGATCCTAGCGGCCTTGACGTGGTGGCCCTCACCCGGACAGACTGGAGTCACATGTCTTACTGAATAGCGGTTCAGTAAGAGTCTTGAGACGCCGATCTTTTGGGAGCCTTATGTTCATGGACATCACTTGGCAGGATCCGGACACCGGTGCACTCGGGTATGTCGTCATCGACACCCTTGTGCGCGGCACCGCTTCGGGCGGTCTGCGCATGCGCAAAGGCTGCACCCTCGAGGAGGTGCGCGGACTCGCCCAGGGGATGACCCGCAAGGAAGCGATCCATCTGCGCGAGGGCCGACACTATGTGCCCGTCGGCGGAGCCAAGGGCGGAATCGACTTCGACCCCCGCGCACCCGGAGCCAAGGACGTCCTCGAACGCTTCCTCGTCGACATCAACCCGATCATGCACGCCTACTGGGCCCTCGGCGAAGACCTCGGCGTTCGCCAGGACGACATCGACGAGATCCTCGCCCGCCGCGAACTCGGCTCGGGCCTCTCCGCCGTCAACAAGCTCGTCGACGATCCGGTCGACGTCGAGGCCCGCGCCGAGAAGGCCTTCTCCGCCATCGTCGACGGCGTCGCCCAAGACGAACTCGTCGGCGGCCTCGGTGTGGCCACCTCGGTAATCGCGGCCCTGCACGACGCCGGCCGCGACCCGAGAGAATCCACCGCCGTCATCCAAGGATTCGGCTCCATGGGCGGTGCCACCGCCCGCTATCTCGCCGAGGCAGGACTGCGCATCGTCGGCATCGCCGACGCCGACGGGTTCGTGTCCAACCCCGCTGGGCTCGACGTCGAAGCTCTGCTGGTCACCCGGGACCAGTTCGGCGGAATCGACCGCGAAGCGCTGCGCCCGGAGGACCACGTCGGCGATCGCGACGACTGGCTCGCTGCCGACGCCGACGTCCTCGTTCCCGCAGCGGTGAGCTACTCGATCACGCCGGACACCTGCGACCGCGTCACCGCCTCACTCATCGTCGAGGCCGCGAACATGCCTGTCCTGCCCGCAGCCGAAGAGACGCTGCTGGCTCGCGGCGTCACCGTCGTCCCGGACTTCCTCGCGAACTCGGCGACGAACGCCTGGTGGTGGTGGGTGACCTTCGGCGACGTCGACGGCAGCTGGGACGACAGCCGCGCCATCGTCACCTCGACCCTGCACGATCTCACCACCGAGGTCCTCACCGCTGCCCGTGACCAGGGCATCAGTCCCCGGGCGGCCGCTCAGGCGAAGGTCGATGCGAATCTCGCCGCTTTGGGCGATCGTGCTGCCGCTGCCGTTTCGGTGACGGAAAGCTAGCGATATGGACGCGTTCTTCGATCCCGGCAGCGTCGCCGTCCTTGGAGCATCGAACGATTCCAGCAAATGGGGTTTCTGGCTCGCCGCCGGAGCTCTGCGCGGGGCCGAGCGCCGCCGCGTCTACCTCATCAACGCCACAGCCGGCTCGATCCAGGGCCAGCCGACGTACGCTCGCCTGAGAGACCTGCCGGAGACGCCCGAGCTGCTCGTCATCTCCGTGCCCGGCCCCACCGTGGCGGGAGTCGTCGCCGAAGCACTCGAGAACGGAGTGCGCGCCTTCCTCATCATCTCCGCCCGCGTCCCCGACGCCGACCAACTGGCTGCCACTATCCGTGAGACCGGCGGCCGCCTCATCGGCCCGAACTCGCTCGGGATCGTCGACTCACACGCCGATCTGCTCCTGGCCTGGGGCAACTTCATACCCGGAAGTCTCGCCGTGGTCACCCAGAGCGGCCAGCTCGGCACGGAGATCGCGACACTCGCGGCCCGCAGCGGACTCGGCGTCTCCCGATTCGCTTCGATCGGCGGACAGTCCGACGTCCGCGCCGCCGAGGTGCTCGGCACCCTCGTCGACGACCCCGCCACCGCTCAGGTCGCGCTCTACCTCGAATCCTTCACCGGCGGAGCCGCCCTCGTCTCAGCCCTCAAAGCCCTGCGCGCCGCCGGGAAGCCGACGATGATCCTGACTACAGGAGCCTCCAGTGCAGGAGCGCGTCTCGCGAGATCCCACACCGGATCGATGACCTCGGCCATGGACACCGTCGATGCCGCCTGCCGGGCCGCCGGCGCCATCCGCCTGGCCACCCCCGGACAACTCGTCGAACTCGCCGGATTCTTCGCCTCCGCCTGGCTGCCGAAAGACCGGCGCATCGGTGTGCTCTCCGACTCGGGCGGACAGGGAGCGATCGCCGCCGACACCGCCGAGAGCTGGGGACTCGACGTGCGCGAACTCAGCGCCGGCGCTGCCGGACGCGTGAGCGAACTGCTGCCCGAGGCCGACCACATCGTTAATCCCATCGACCTCGACGGCGCAGGAGAGAAGAACCTTGATGTCTATGCTGACCTCGCCGAGGTGCTGCTGACCGATACGGACATCGACGCTGTCGTCGTCTCCGGATACTTCGGCTGCTACGGCGAGGACGTCCCCGACCTGCGCGACCGAGAACTGGCTGTCGTCGATCGTCTGGGCGAGCTCGTCGCCGAGGCGAAGAAGCCCGTCATCGTCCACTCGATGAGCGCATCGTCGCCCGCCGTCACCCACCTCTGGGAGCTCGGCATACCCGCCTACACCTCCATCGAAGCGGCCATGCGCGTGCTCGCCCGCGCCGGCTTCTACGCCGCCCATTCGGGTCGGCTCACCGAATCCCTCGAACTCACCGGCCCCGTCACCCCGTGGGGCACCGGATATGCGGCCGCTCGAGCAGTGATCGAGGGCGCTGGGATTCCCGTTCCTGCCGGTGTGACTGTGGGCAGTGTGGGCCCGGGGGAGTCTCGTGCACCCGCCGAGGCGGCCAAGGCGTCCGAACTCAGACCGCCGTTCGCGCTCAAGGCCGGATGGCCCGCCCACAAGACCGAGGTCGGCGGCATCGTCCTGGGACTGAGCGATCTCCCCGCAGTCGAAACGGCATACGCGGACATGGTGGGTCGCCTCGGCGAGGGTGAGTACATCCTCGAGGAGATGGACACACGCGATCACGTCGTCGAGATTCTCGTCGGCGGTCGGCAGGACGAGAACTTCGGGCCGCTCGTCATCGTGGCCGCCGGCGGGACGGAGACCGAACTCTTCGCCGACACGTGGCTCGAACTCGCCCCCGTCACCCACACCGAAGCGCTGGACATGATCTCGCGGCTGAGCTGCTCGCGGCTGCTCACCGGATGGCGGGGCAGACCCGCCGCGGATATCGACGCCCTCGCCGAAATCATCGTCGCGGTATCCAGAATGGTGGCCGGGAACAACGCCATCGCCGAGATCGAGATCAACCCGGTGCGAGTTGCCCCGGACGGCGCCTTGGCCGTCGACGCACTCGTCGTGACGACGGAGAACCCGACCGCAGAGAACGTGCCAGCAGAGAAACCGAACAGCGAGGAATGAGAATGGACCAGACGACCATCACCGGCGGAGCACACCTGGCTCGTGCGCTCCGGGCCGAAGGGATCACCCGTGTCTTCGGAATCCCCGGCACCCACAACCTCGAGATCTTCGCGCAGCTGAGCGCCGCAGGCATCGACATCGTCTCACCTCGCCACGAACAGGGCGCGGGCTACATGGCCGACGGAGCTGCCCGCGTCACCGGCGAGGTGCAGGTCATCGTCACGACCACCGGACCGGCCGCGCTCAACGCACTCACCGCCCTGCTGCAGTCCTTCACCGATTCCGTGCCCGTCCTCCTCATCACCCCCGGCATGCCGTTGACCCACCCCGGCCGCGGGAACGGACTCCTCCACGAAGTGCGCAACCAGTCCGCGGCGCTCTCGGCGGTACTGACCGAGGTCATGCGGGTCACGAGTCCCGGCGAGGTGTCGCTGGCGGTCGGGCAGACGCTGTCGGCGATGCGTTCAGGCCGGATCCGCCCGGCCGCCATCGAGATCCCCCTCGATCTCATCGAGGAGACCGGTCCGGGCACGCTCCATCCGTCCGTGGCCCGGGCGGTGCCGGCTCCCGTGGCCTCCGAGATCGATGCTGCCGCCGAAGTGATCGCCGGCTCGAATCGACCGCTCATCATCGCCGGGGCCGGAGCACACGGAGCAGGAGCGGAGGTCGCAGCTCTGGCTGAGACGCTCGGAGCGGGAATCGTCCTGTCCTCGAACGCGAAGGGACTCGTCGATGACCGCGCCGAGACCACCATCGGCGCCGTCGGGGTCCTCGAGCTGCTTCCAGAACTCACAAGCGATGCCGATGCGGTCATCGCGATCGGTACGGAACTGGCACCCAGTGACTTCTGGCCGGAACCCCTGCCGCTGCCCGACACCGTGGTGCGCATCGACATCGACGAAGTGCAGATGCTCACGAACGCGTCCGTCACCTATCCGATCCTCGCCGCCGCGAAGAACGCGACAGCGGCCCTGAACGAACAAGTGTCAGCGCTGCGGACGGAGTCCGCGACCGCCGCCGCACGGAACTGGACGGCCGGCTGGAAGAGCAGGGCCGCCTCGGCGATGGAAACCGACGGCCGACCTTGGGCCGATCTGTCGGCCGCACTCACAGCGTTCGCGGAGTCGGACACCTCACCGCTCTTCGTCGCAGCGGATTCGACGATGGCCTGCTATTACGGGGTGCAGACCGGGTGGAAAGCTCGCTCCGGTGACCGGTTCCTCTACCCGGCCGGGGCGGGCACGCTCGGTTACGGGCTGCCCGCCGGCATCGGTGCGAAACTCGCTGCTCCGCAGGCCAGAGTGGTCGCGGTGGAAGGCGATGGGGGATCGATGTTCACGATCGCCGAACTCGCCGCGGCCGTGCAGGCGGGCGTGCGGATGTGCCTCATCGTCGTCGATAACGGCGGGTACGGGGAGATCCGCAATGAGATGGAGGACCGCGGGGACACTCCGTCAGGGGTGAAGCTCACCGGGCCGGATTTCCCGGCACTCGCGCAGGCGATGGGGGCACGCGGAATCCACGTCGACGGCGCGGACGCGCTGCTGGCCGCGCTCAGCGAGGCGGAGGCAGCGGTCGGCCCGACGCTCATCCACATCACCGAGGATTCCCGGGCCGGAGCGGACATGCTCGACTGACCGGGGACGAGGGACGTCGGCCGGGCGCAGTGAGGCGCCCGACCTCCACTGACACTTCGAAGGAGAACTGATGAGCTACACACCTTGGCCGCTGAGCGATGAACAGCATGACATCCTCGACCTCGTGCGCGGATTCGCCCACGACACGATCCGCCCGTCCGGTCGCCGCGTCGACGAGGCCGACACCGAATCGCCCGTCGACATCTTTGCGGCGGCAGCCCGGCGCGGGATCACCGACTTCATGATTCCCGAGGAATACGGCGGCGGCGGATTCACCGATGTCTTCACTCAGTGCCTTGTCCAGGAACAGCTGTGCTTCGGGGATCCGGGCATCGGGAACTTCGTGTGTTCGAACGGCTTCTTCGCCGACCCGATCCTCGCATTGGGCACGCCGGAGCAGAAGGAGGAGTGGCTGCGCCCGCTGACTGGAGCAGACCCGAAGATCACGGCGCTGGCAACGACCGAACCCGGATCCGGATCGGACTCGGCTTCGATCATCACCCGGGCGGATGCCGTCGACGGTGGATACGTGCTCAACGGGCAGAAAGCCTGGATCTCGAACGCGGGACTCGCGAACTTCTACGTCGTCTTCGCCAAGACCGACTCGAGCCGGCGCTCTCGCGGAATCAGCGCATTCCTGCTGCCCAGGGAGACCGAGGGGATGGAGTTCGGTGCGCCGATGAAGAAGATGGGACAGCGAGCCATCGTGTGTCGTGAGATCTTCTTCTCCGACGCATTCGTGCCCACGTCGGGCCGCCTCGGCGAGGAGGGGCAGGGCTTCTACGGACTCATGCGCACCTTCGACATCTCACGGGTGGTGCTCGGTGCTGCGGCGCTCGGCACGGCTCGGGCGGCCTTCGAATATGCGCGTGACTATGCGAGGGAGCGCAGGCAGTTCGGGACGAAGATCATCGATCATCAGGCCGTCGCGTTCCGGCTGGCGGACATGTCCTCGCGGATCGATGCGGCGTGGCTGCAGGTGCTCAATGCGGCGCGGATGCTCGACGCCGGCGATGCCGTGGATCGTCAGCGGATGACGGCTACGGCGGCGATGGCGAAGCTCAACGCCTCGGAGACGGCCATGTTCTGCACCTGGGCGGCCGTGCAGACCCTCGGCGGATGGGGGTATTCGCGAGAGCATCCCGTCGAGCAGTGGATGCGCGATGCCAAGCTCGAGGAGATCGAGGAGGGCACCTCGGACATCATGCGGCTGCTCATCTCACGCAACCTCGGGTGAAGGTGTCTTGAGCGGCCTCGGGTGAAGGTGTCTTGAGTGGTCTCGGGCGGGAAAGTGATCCCGTCACCGCGCGTCATTTGGAATAGGATGCCGGATCCCCTTGTTGTCCGAGATGAGACCCTGGGATAGGGTCGAAATGAAGCCACCGATGTGGTGGTCATCAAATCTGATCAGGAGGAATCTCATGGCTGAGCAGTACACACTTCCGGAACTGCCCTACGACTACTCCGCTCTTGAGCCGCACATCTCGGCTCGCATCATGGAGCTGCACCACGACAAGCACCACGCCACCTACGTCAAGGGCGCCAACACCGCCGTTGAGCAGCTGGCCGAAGCCCGCGAATCCGGCAACCTCGCCAATGTGCCGAAGCTGACCCGCGACCTCGCGTTCAACCTGGGCGGTCACGTCAACCACTCGATCTTCTGGAACAACATGTCCCCGGACGGTGGAGACAAGCCGGTCGGTGAACTCGCCGCAGCCATCGATGACCAGTTCGGTTCGTTCGACAAGTTCCGCGAGCACTTCACCACCGCGGCCACCACGATCCAGGGCTCCGGCTGGGCCGTCCTCGTCTACGACCAGCTCGGTGGAAACCTCTTCATCGAGCAGCTCAAGGACCAGCAGTCCGACATCCAGCTCGGCGGCACCCCGGTTCTGCAGCTCGACATGTGGGAGCACGCCTTCTACCTCGACTACCAGAACGTCAAGCCCGACTACGTCAAGGCTTGGTGGAACATCGTCAACTGGGCAGACGCCGGCGCACGCTTCGACCGCGCAGTCGCTCAGACCAAGGGCCTCCTCCTCGGCTGAGACCCCAATTGCTACCTGACGGCGGCCCAGCTACCTCGCGCGAGGTTGCTGGGCCGCCGTCAGGTTGTTTGAGACCTCGGAGCGGGCGCTGGCGGACCAGCGACTGCGGATAAGGTGGCCGGATGAGCGCAATTCTCCGACCCTGGCAGTCAGGCGCTTCGGGTGATGCCGAGGCGTTGGCTGAGGTGTATGAGCGGGCCGATGACGCACTGCTCAGCAACATCCCCGACGACCGCACGATCGGTGGTGCCCGGACATGGCTGGAGACCATCACCGACGCCGAGGCAGCCGGTGACCTCTGCGCTCGGGCGATCATTGATGACGGTGACCGTTCAGGGCGGCGAATCCTTGGAAACGTCATGGCCTCCGGGATCGAACGCCGGCACTCGAGCGCGTGGATCTCCTATTGGTCCGTGGCCGAAGCACGCGGCCAGGGCCTGGTGTCGGCAGCGCTGCGCAGCCTCGTCGACCTCCTCCACGACGAACTCGGGATCTACCGGCTCGAACTCGGCTACCGGGTGAACAACCCGGCTTCGGCGGCAGTCGCGAGGAACGCGGGTTTCATCGTCGAAGGCCGCGAACGAGAGAAACTCCTTTACGACGGCATCAGATACGACACCGAGGTCTGCGCTCGGCTGAGTGGAGACCCGCGGCACCGTGGACCGCGCATACCGTTCGACCCACCTCGTTGACCCCGCGTCGTCCCCTCCAGA